>NZ_LNBE01000003.1:0-314255 GCF_001445655.1 Streptomyces roseifaciens | reverse complement strand
GCAGCTGGGCGACCACCCGTTGTGCAGGGGTATTCCCATGAATTCACGCTTCGCAGGCTGAGCCCGACGCAGGCGCGCCCGTTCGCGCGCCCCGGCGCTCCGTGCGCCCCTTTTTCCTCTGCTTCCCTCCGCCCCGTGCGGATTCCCGTCTTTCAGGTACCCCGCGTCGCGCCATGCGCCGCGGTCGGTCCTGCATGTCCTTCCGGAGAGCCCACCCGTATGTCCAGCGCGTCTTCCTTCAACCAGTCCGTCATCGACGAGTTCCGGGCCAACGGCGGAAAGGTCGGCGGCCCCTTCGAGGGCGGCGACCTGCTGTTGCTGACCACGACCGGTGCGCGGTCCGGCGTGGAGCGCACCACGCCGCTCGGCTATGTGCGCCACGACGGCCTGCTCATGGTCGTCGGGTCCAACCTCGGCGCCCCGAGCCACCCGGACTGGTACCACAACCTGCTGGCCCACCCCGTCGTGCGCGTGGAGATCGGCACCGAACAGTACGAGGCGGTCGCGGTGCCCGCCGAAGGGGAGCGCCGGGACCGGCTGTTCGCGCACGTGGTGAACGCCGCGCCCGGCTACGGCGAGTACCAGGAGAAGACCACGCGCACCCTGCCGGTCGTGGTCCTGGAGCCTGCCGCGGCCGATGCCGATGCCGATGTCGACGCCGGGGCCGTTGCCCCCGCCCCGGTGAGGACCCTCGCCGACAAGCTCCTGGAGGTGCACGTCTGGCTCCGCGCGCAGCTGAAGCACGTACGCGAGGAGACCGACGCCCACTTCGCCGCGCGGGCGGCGCACCAGGGGCCGGGCGAGCCGCCGGCGCCGGGGCTCGGTCTGCAGATCCGCCAGCACTGCCTGGCGTTCTGCCAGTCGCTGGAGTTCCACCACGTCAGCGAGGACCGGCACATGTTCCCGGCGATGGAGGCCCACCACCCCCACCTCGCCGGCGCCTTCGCCCGGCTGCGCGCCGAGCACCGCACGGTCGCCCGCATCCAGGAGGACCTGAGCGCCCTCCTGGCCGACGTCGGCGGCGCCGACCCCGACCGTTTCCGCGCGGAGCTGGAGCGGATGTCGGCGGAGCTGACGGCGCACCTGGACTACGAGGAGGAGACGCTCCTGCCGCTCCTGGCCGGGGTCCCCTTCCCGCCCGTCCCGTAGCGCACGCCGGAAGGGCGCGCGCCGCTCAGCAGCCCGTGAGGTTGCCCTCCAGGTGCGACAGGAGCCGGGCCAGCTCCTTGCGGTCGTCCTCCGGGAGGCCGGCGAGGGTGCGTTCCTCCAGCTCCTGCCACACCTGCTCCACGTCCTTGCGCAGGGCCTCGCCCGCCGCCGTGGTCTCCACCAGGACGGCACGGCGGTCGCCGGGGCAGGGGGACCGGGTGACCAGGCCGGCCTGCTCCAGCCGCTGCACCATGCGGGTCACGGTCGAGGGGTCGAGGCCCATCAGCTTGATCAGCTCGGACTGGCGCTGCGGGCCGGTCTCCCACAGGCGCATCATCAGCAGCTCCTGCCCGGCGTAGAGCCCGAGCCTCCGCAGCAGGTTGCCGGCGGCGATGCGGTGGGCCCGGGCGACGCGGGCGATGGCGTGACTGACCTGGCCGCCGCCCCCGGAGCACAGCGGCAGGCCGGCGGCGGCGTCGGGACAGGGCGGCGGGGTGGGGCCGGACATGTGCGGGCCTCCTTCGGGTGGGGGGCGACGGGTCTGGGAGCGGCGGGGCGGCGGGTCTGCGGGCGGTGGGAGATCCTCTCATCTCCATTATGTTGGCCGGCCAAGTAATGCGCTACAGTGGCGTCCGAACCCAAAGCTTGGCCGACCAATAATGGTCGGCCAAGCATCTGCGTACCTGCCGTTGATCCATCGAGGGGACAGCCATGACCACCGCTTTCGACCCGATCGACCTCGCCGGCCTCCGCCTCGCCAACCGCATAGCGATGGCCCCGATGACCCGCAGCCGCGCCGGCCGGGGTGGCACGGCCACCGATCTGACCGCCGAGTACTACGCGCAGCGCGCCTCCGCCGGCCTGATCATCACGGAAGGCGTCCAGCCCTCCGTCGTCGGCCAGGGCTACCCCTGGACCCCGGGGCTGCACAGCGCCGAGCAGGTCGCCGCCTGGCGCAAGGTCACCGATGCGGTGCACGCCGAGGGCGGCCGGATCTTCGCGCAGCTCATGCACACCGGCCGCATCGGGCACCCGGTGCTGCTGCCCGACGGCCTGACGCCGGTGGGCCCCTCCGCGGTCGCCGCCCAGGGCAGCACCTTCACCCCCGAGGGCATGAAGGACTTCGTCACGCCCCGCGAGCTGACCGGCGAGGAGGTCCGCGCCACCATCGCCGACTACGCGACCGCCGCCCGCAACGCGATCGAGGCCGGCTTCGACGGCGTGGAGCTGCACGGCGCCAACGGCTACCTGATCCACCAGTTCCTCGCGCCCGGCTCCAACCGGCGTACCGACGAGTGGGGCGGCGGCGTCGAGAACCGCATCCGCTTCGCCGTCGAGACCGTCAAGGCCGTCGCCGCCGGGATCGGTGCCGCCAGGACCGCCCTGCGGATCTCCCCCGCGAACCCGCTGCACTCGATCGAGGAGCCCGACGCCGAGGCGACCTACACCGCGCTGGTCGACGCCATCGAGCCGCTCGGCCTGGCCTACCTGCACATCATGGAGGGCCTCGACATCCGCGAGCTCACCCTGGAGCTGCGCAAGCGGTTCTCCGGGGTCCTGGTCCTCAACGCCTTCACCGACGGCCCGACCGGCCCGGACGCCCTCTCGCTCGTCGAGGACGGCACCACCGACATCGTCAGCTACGGGCAGCTGTTCATCTCCAACCCCGACCTGCCCGCCCGCCTTGAGGCCGGCGGCCCGTTCAACGCCGCGGACCGCGCGAACTTCTACGGCGGCGAGGGCGCCAAGGGCTACACCGACTACCCGGCGCTGAGCAACTGAGCGGTGGATCCTACGAAGCGGGCGGCCGAAACGGCCGCCCGCTCCCGTATGTCCGCTCCTGCTACCGCGCGGTCTGCTCGTGCACGTACTCCACCAGGCGCGTCAGCGCTTCCGGGTTGGTGTTCGGCAGGACGCCGTGGCCCAGGTTGAAGACGTGGCCCTCCAGGCCGGACGCCGCGTCCAGGACCTCACGGGCCTTCAGCTCCACCGCCTTGTGACCGGCGAAGAGGACGGCCGGGTCGAGGTTGCCCTGCAGGGCCCTGCCGGGGCCGACGCGGCGGGCGGCCTCGTCCATCGGGACGCGCCAGTCGACGCCCACGACGTCCGCGCCGGCCTCGCCCATGAGGCCGAGGAGCTCGCCCGTGCCCACGCCGAAGTGGATGCGGGGCACGCCGTGGTGGGCGACCGCGTCGAAGACCTTGGCCGAGGCCGGCATGACGTACTTGCGGTACTCGGCCGGGGCGAGGGCGCCCGCCCAGGAGTCGAAGAGCTGGACGGCGGAGGCGCCGGCCGCGATCTGAACGTCGAGGAAGGCGGACGTGATGCCGGCGAGGCGGTCGACGAGGTCGGCCCACAGCTCCGGGTCGCCGTACATCATGGCCTTGGTGTTCTCGTACGTGCGCGACGGGCCGCCCTCGATGAGGTAGCTCGCGAGCGTGAACGGCGCACCGGCGAAGCCGATGAGAGGGGTCGTGCCGAGCTCGGCCGTCAGCATGCGGACGGCCTCGGTGACGTAGGAGACGTCGGAGGCGTCGAGCGGGCGGAGCCGGTCCAGGTCGGCGCGGGTGCGGATCGGCTCGGCGACGACCGGGCCCACGCCCGGCTTGATGTCGAGGTCGATGCCGACGGCCTTCAGCGGCACCACGATGTCGCTGAAGAAGATCGCGGCGTCGACGCCGTGCCGGCGCACGGGCTGCAGGGTGATCTCGGTGACCAGCTCGGGCCGCATGCAGGACTCCAGCATCGGAATGCCCTCGCGCACCTTGCGGTACTCCGGCAGCGACCGTCCGGCCTGCCGCATGAACCACACCGGCGTGTGCGGCACCGGCTCGCGCCGGCACGCCCGCAGGAACGCCGAGTCGTACGCCGCCGTGCGGCCGGTCTGCTGCTGGCCGGCGGGCTGGCCGGCATCCCTGCGCTCACTCATGCCCCAAATCTTCGCACGGGCCGAACGAGTGACCCGCCCATGTGGGTGTCCCTACCCGGAACCGCGCTCCCTTCCGCCTAGTCTTCCGGGCATGGCTGCGGCGCAGGGACACCTCTCGGACGGTCCGGACGACGCGGATGGGGAGGACTCCCCGTCCGTCTTCCGGCAAGCGGTCGCCGGGCTGCAAGGGGTGCGCCTGCGGCCGGAGATCGAACTCGACGCGACCCCGCCGCCCCAGCGGCTCGCCCCCTACTCGTACGCGCTGGAGGCCGCGGTCGTCGTCGACGACCAGGAACTGGCCGACGGGCGGCTGATCCTGCTGCACGACCCGGCCGGTCACGAGGCCTGGGGCGGCACGTTCCGGCTGGTGACGCTCGTCCACGCCGACCTGGAGCCGGAGATGGCGGCCGACCCGCTGCTGCCCGAGGTGTGCTGGTCCTGGCTGACCGGCGCCCTGGAGGCGCGCCGCGTGCCCTACGGGGCGCCGAGCGGGACGGTGACGCGTGCGGGGTCGCACTACTTCGGCGGCCTGCGGGACCGCGAGCCGTCCACGCGCATCGAGATCCGGGCCTCCTGGTCGCCCGTGCCCCCCGCGGGGAAGCCCGTACGGGCGGTCCACGGCGGGAAGGCGGGCGCGGCCGAAGGGGACGCGGCCGAGGGTGCCGCCGGGGTCCCGGACACGGCGGCCCACCTGGCCGCGTGGTGCGACCTGCTGTGCCAGATCGCGGGCCTGCCGCCGGGCGGGGGCCCGGACGCGGGGGTAGTAACGCTGCCCCAACGAAGGGACCCCCAAAGCCGCTGACCGCTGCGCGGGCTCACGGTCAAGGATGCGCCGCACCCTTGAACCCGCCGCGACGGCGTGGCAGGGGCCCTTCGCCGCGGACGGAGCTGGTCAAGGATGCGGCGCATCCTTGCATCCGCCGCGACGGTGATCAGCCACGATGGTGGAGACCGGCGGTGCCGTACGGGCTCAGGTGTGCCTGGCACCGCCGGACAGCGCCGCTGTGGTTGCTCGCCGCGGCGGCGGTCTTGAAGGGGCAGGCCCCTTCACCGCTGCAGGCGGCGGCACGGCGGGATTGAAGGGCGGGCCCACCACCGGCTCTCCCGCCGCGGCGGGCAGGCGGGGACGACGGGCGAACCCCCCGTCGTCCCCGAGCCCCCCGTCGCGGAACGGTCACCCGGATGCCGGACCCCTGATCGGTTTCTGCCGGTCGTGGGCAATGTTTCGATCGGTAATTTGATCGGTTGTTGATCGATCGCATCCGAATTGCCCGAATTGTTACTCATCAATTCGTGATCATTCCCTAAAGCCGGAACGCTTCGGTGCCGAAGAGGCTTGTGACCCTTCCCATACGGATCGCCCCGGCTTACCCCGAATAGCCGGCACCCGTCCCCCCGCCACTCCCCCCTGGAGGCTTGGTGTCCGTTCTCCTCGAGCAACCTGCGAGCCTCGCCTACCGCCCCAATAAACCGACGGCCATGGTGGTCGTCGCCGACCCCCGCGTCCGCTCCACCGTCACCCGGCACCTGTGGGCGCTGGGGGTGCGGGACGTGATCGAGGCGTCGTCCATCGCGGAGGCCCGCCCCCGAGTCGGCAACCCGCGCGACATCTGCGTTGCCGACGTCCACCTCCCCGACGGCTCCGGGCTCACCCTCCTGTCCGAGACCCGTGCCGCGGGCTGGCCCAACGGCCTGGCCCTGTCCGCCGCCGACGACATCGGCGCCGTGCGCAACGCCCTCGCGGGCGGCGTCAAGGGCTACGTCGTCACCGGCACCCGCACCAACCTCGGCGTCCCGGGCCGCCCCGGCGCCGCCCCCATCGGTTCCGCGGCCGCTGCCCGGCTGCACCGCCGCCCGCCCGGCGCGCCCGGCCACCCCGGCGGCTACCGCGAGCTCTCCGGCCGCGAGGTCGAGGTGCTGCGGCTGGTCGCGGAGGGCCAGTCCAACAAGGCCATCGGCGTCTCCATGGGGCTGTCCGCCCTCACCGTCAAGAGTCACCTCGCCCGGATCGCCCGCAAGCTCGGCACCGGGGACCGGGCCGGCATGGTCGCCGTGGCGCTGCGGACCGGCATCATCCACTGAGTCCGCCGACCCGCCGAACCCGCCGGATCCGCCGGATCCACTGACGCGAAGATCCACCGCGGCTTCCCCGAAGCCGGAGGATCACCCGGACGGCAGCCCCCGCGGGCAGCCACGGGCGCACGCCCGTACGCACGCCCGCACGCACCCCCTCCCACCCGCCGGACCCACACGCCGCGCCCGTCGACGGGACGTTCCGTCGACGGGCGCTTGCCATACACAGATACCCTTGACCGGTGACCGACGCCCAAGAAACCGCAGCAGACACACCACTGCGAACCACCGGGGGCGCTCCCCCGGACGACGTCGTTTCGGCGCCGATCCCCCTACTGGAGCCACGCGAGGGCATCCCGCCGGTCGTCGCTGACAACGATGCCCTGGAGCGGGTCGTCGCGGCGTTCGCAGCCGGCACCGGCCCCGTCGCCGTCGACGCCGAGCGCGCCTCCGGATACCGCTACGGCCAGCGCGCCTACCTCGTCCAGCTGCGCCGTGAGGGCGCCGGCAGCGCGCTCATCGACCCGGTCGGCTGCCCCGACCTGTCCGCGCTCGGCGACGCCATCGCCGACGCCGAATGGGTGCTGCACGCAGCCACCCAGGACCTGCCGTGCCTGCGCGAGATAGGGATGACGCCGACGCGGCTGTTCGACACCGAGCTGGCCGGACGGCTCGCCGGGTTCGCACGGGTGGGTCTCGGAGCCATGGTGGAGAACGTCCTGGGGTACGCCCTGGAGAAGGGGCACTCCGCCGTCGACTGGTCGACCCGCCCCCTGCCCGACCCCTGGCTGCGCTACGCCGCGCTCGACGTGGAGCTCCTCGTCGACCTGCGCGACGCGCTGGAGGAGGAGCTGGACCGCCAGGGCAAGCTGGAGTGGGCCCGGCAGGAGTTCGACGCCATCGCCTCCGCCCCGCCCGCCCCGCCGCGCAAGGACCCCTGGCGCCGTACGTCCGGGATGCACAAGGTGCGCAGGCGCCGCCAGATGGCGGTGGTGCGCGAGCTGTGGACCGCCCGCGACCACGTGGCGCAGCGGCGCGACGTCTCTCCCGGCAAGGTGCTGGGCGACGCCGCGATCGTCGAGGCCGCGCTCAACATGCCGCCGAACGCGCACGCCCTGGCGGCCCTGCCCGGCTACGGGCACCGCATGAGCCGCAAGCAGCTGGAGCAGTGGCAGGCGGCGATCGACCGCGCCCGCGCCATCCCGGACGCCGAACTGCCGCAGCCGGGCCAGCCGCTGACCGGCCCTCCGCCGCCGCGTGCCTGGGCGGACAAGGACCCGGAGGCCGCGGCCCGCCTCACCGCGGCCCGCACGGCCGTCTCCGAGCTCGCCGAGCGCCTCACCATGCCGCAGGAGAACCTGATCACTCCGGATACGGTGCGGAGGCTGTGCTGGGAGCCGCCCGCGCATCCGACGCCGGAGGCGGTGGCGGAGATCCTCTCCTCCCACGGGGCGCGTCCGTGGCAGGTGGAGCAGGTGACCCCGGCCCTGGTGAAGGCCCTCACGGAGGCCGTGGTCTGAACGGAATGCCCGCGATGAGGCGGCTCGGCACCGCCGGCCACCTCGCACCGGGCTCGGCGCCGTTGCGGCGGAGTCGGGGCCCCGGTCCCGCCCCTTCACCGTTTCCCGGGCTGCGCCCCGGCCCCCTCGGGGGTCTGGGGGGCTTGCCCCCCCAGGAAACGGGAAGGGGTGGGACCGGGGCCCTTTCTGCCGCCGCAACGGCGCCCAGCCCACCACACGGTGCCCGGCGGTGCCGGACCGGCGGCAGCCGCGACCGCAGCCGCGACCGCAAGCGCGACCGCCACCTCAGCCGCAGGGTGCAGCCGCCCCCGCCCCCAGCCGCGAGGCGCAGCCGCAGCCGTACCGCACACGGAATGTGACCTTCGCCGCTCCCGCCGGTGGGTCTGTGCAGCTTGGTTACCCGCAAGTAGCATGACGGTGTCAGCCCGCACCGCGGCGGAGCCGTCCCGGCATGCCCGCGCGCAGCGATCCCGCACAGGAGGAGAGCCAAGTGCCTCGTACCGCTAGGGACGTCGTTTTCGTCGACGGCGTCCGCACCCCGTTCGGCAAGGCGGGCCCGAAGGGCATCTACCACGAGACCCGCGCCGACGACCTCGTCATCAAGTGCATCCGTGAGCTGCTGCGCCGGAACCCCAACCTGGACCCCGCCAAGATCGACGAGGTCGCCATCGCCGCGACCACGCAGATCGGCGACCAGGGCCTGACCCTGGGCCGTACGGCCGGCATGCTCGCGGGCCTGCCCCAGACCGTGCCCGGCATGTCCATCGACCGCATGTGCGCCGGTGCCATGACCGCCGTGACGACCGTCGCCGGCGGCGTCGCCTTCGGCGCGTACGACATCGCCCTCGCGGGCGGCGTCGAGCACATGGGCCGTCACCCCATGGGCGAGGGCGTCGACCCCAACCCGCGCTTCCTCTCGGAGAAGCTCGTCGACGAGTCCGCCCTCGTCATGGGCATGACCGCGGAGAACCTGCACGACCGCTACCCGCAGCTGACCAAGGAGCGCGCGGACGCCTACGCGGTCCGCAGCCAGGAGAAGGCCGCCAAGGCCTACGCCGACGGCAAGATCCAGGCCGACCTGGTGCCGATCTCCGTGCGCCGCACCACCCCCGAGGGCGGGGAGCTGGGCTGGGGCCTGGTCACGGCCGACGAGCCGATGCGCCCGGGCACCACCATGGAGGGCCTGGCCAACCTCAAGACGCCGTTCCGCCCGCACGGCCGCGTCACCCCCGGCAACGCCTCGGGCCTCAACGACGGCGCCACCGCCTCGCTGATCGCCTCCGAGGACGTCGCGCGCGAGCTGGGCCTGCCGGTCCGGATGCGCCTCGTCTCGTACGCCTTCGTCGGCGTCGAGCCCGAGGTCATGGGCTACGGCCCGATCCCGGCCACCGAGAAGGCCCTCGCCAAGGCCGGCCTGACCATCGACGACATCGGCCTCTTCGAGCTCAACGAGGCCTACGCCGTGCAGGTGCTCGCGCTCCTGGACCACTACGGCATCGCGGACGACGACCCGCGCGTCAACCAGTACGGCGGCGCCATCGCCTTCGGCCACCCGCTGGCCTCGTCCGGCGTGCGCCTGATGACCCAGCTGGCCCGCCAGTTCGAGGAGCAGCCGCACGTCCGCTACGGCCTCACCTCGATGTGTGTCGGCCTCGGCATGGGCGGCACGGTCATCTGGGAGAACCCGCACTGGAGCGGAGCGACTAATGGACACCGCGACGGAGGCAACAAGTGAGCACCACCGCTGAACTTCTCAAGGGCGCGGCGGAGCTGTTCCCCGGCGAGGTCGTGACCCAGGCGCACGTCCGCCACTTCGACCTCCCCTTCGGCGCCGGGCGCTTCGCGCTCATCACGCTGGACAACGGCCTGGACCACACCAAGCCGACCACCTTCGGCCCGCAGTCGCTCGCGAACCTCAACGCCGCGATCGACCAGGTCGAGAAGGAGGCCGCCGAGGGCTCCATCACCGGCATCGGCCTCACCGGCAAGCCGTTCATCTTCGCCGTCGGCGCCGACCTCAAGGGCGTCGAGCTGCTGAAGAAGCACGAGGACGCGCTCGCCATCGGCAAGGGCGGCCACGACGTCTTCAAGCGCCTGTCCTCCCTCGCCGTCCCGACCTTCGCGTACTACAACGGCGCGGCCATGGGCGGCGGCGTCGAGGTCGGCCTGCACTGCACCTACCGCACCGTCTCGAAGGCCATCCCCGCCTTCTCCCTCCCCGAGGTCTTCCTCGGCCTGGTCCCCGGCTGGGGCGGCTGCGCCCTGCTGCCGAACCTCATCGGCGCCGACCGCGCGGTCTCGGTCATCATCGAGAACTCGCTCAACCAGAACCGCCAGCTCAAGGGCAAGCAGGTCTTCGAGCTCGGCATCGCCGACGCCCTCTTCGAGGGCGCCGACTTCCTGGAGCAGTCCCTGATCTGGACGGCCTCCGTCCTCAAGGGCGACATCCAGGTCGACCGCGCCGAGATCGACCGCGGCGAGGCCTGGGACCAGGCCGTCGAGCGTGGCCGCTCCATCGCCGACTCCAAGGTGCACGGTGCCGCCCCGGCCGCCTACCGCGCCCTGGACATCATCTCCGCGGCGAAGAACGGCGACCTGCGCCAGGGCTTCGACGCCGAGGACCAGGCCCTCGCGGACCTGATCATGGGCGACGAGCTGCGCAGCGGCATCTACTCCTTCAACCTGGTGCAGAAGCGCGCCAAGCGCCCGGCCGGTGCCCCCGACCGCTCGCTGGCCCGCCCCGTCACCAAGGTGGGCGTCGTCGGCGCCGGCCTGATGGCCTCCCAGCTCGCGCTCCTCTTCGCGCGCCGCCTGGAGGTCCAGGTCGTCCTCACCGACATCGACCAGGAGCGCATCGACAAGGGCGTCGGCTACGTCCACGGCGAGATCGACAAGCTCCTCGCCAAGGGCCGCATCGGCAACGACAAGGCCAACCGCCTCAAGGCCGCCGTCACCGGCTCCCTCGACAAGGCCGCCGGCTTCGGCGACGCGGACTTCGTCATCGAGGCCGTCTTCGAGGAGATGGGCGTCAAGCAGCAGGTGTTCGCCGAGGTCGAGGCGGTCGTGCCCGCGCACACCATCCTCGCCACGAACACCTCCTCGCTGTCCGTCACCGAGATGGCGTCGAAGCTCAAGCACCCCGAGCGGGTCGTCGGCTTCCACTTCTTCAACCCGGTCGCCATCCTCCCGCTGCTGGAGATCGTCCGCGGCGAGAAGACGGACGACGCCTCCCTGGCCACGGCCTTCGCCGTCGCCAAGAAGCTGAAGAAGACCGCGGTCCTGGTGAAGGACGCCCCGGCGTTCGTCGTCAACCGCATCCTCACCCGCTTCATGGGCGAGATCCAGAACGTCATCGACGAGGGCACCCCGGTCGCGACGGCCGAGAAGGCCGTCGAGCCGCTCGGCCTCCCGATGTCCCCGCTGGTGCTCCTGGAGCTCGTCGGCCCCGCCATCGGCCTCCACGTCTCCGAGACGCTGGCCGGCGCGTTCCCCGACCGCTTCAAGGTCTCCCCGAACCTCGCCGCCGTCGTGAAGGCCGGCAAGCGCGGCTTCTACGTCTACGACTCCGGCAAGCCGGAGCTGGACCCCGAGGTCGCCGCGCTTCTGGTGCAGGGTGACTCCGTCCTGACGGAGGAGCAGGTGCGCGCCCGCGTCCTGGAGGCGGTCGCGCAGGAGATCGGCCTCATGCTCGACGAGGGCGTCGTCGCCGAGGCCCAGGACATCGACCTGTGCCTGATCACCGGCGCCGGCTGGCCCTTCCACCTGGGCGGCATCACGCCGTACCTGGACCGGGTCGGCGTCGCCGAGAAGGCGAACGGCAAGCGGTTCCTGCCGGTGGGTGTGGCTTCCGTTCCCGCGTAGCGGGAGGTAAGTGAGCCTGAGGGCCGTACGGGGTTTCCCGTACGGCCCTCGTTTGTTGCGGTTCGCGTTCGCGTCAGGCGTCGCCGTTGCGGACGGCGGTGACGAAGGCGGCCCAGGCCGTTGGGGGGAAGGCGAGGACAGGGCCGTCCGGGGTTTTGCTGTCGCGGACGGGGACGATGCCCGGGGGTCCGGACCAGGCCCATTCCAGGCAGTTGCCTCCCCCTGCGCCGCTATAGCTGGACTTGACCCACTCCACGCGGGATATATCAGGGTCAGTGCTCATCGGGTAATGCCTCCATGACGTTCCGGACGAATTCTGACGAGTCTGCCGGTGACAAAGCGCAGGACCTGAGGAGATCGTAGGCACGCTGGCGGGTGACGAAGCTATCGAAATCCTCCATCAGCGTCCCGCTGGAATGGCCCTCCTCCCAGGCCACTTGAGTGCCGTCGCCGAGGGTGAACAACGCCAGGGAGCCACCCATCAGCGCGTGCCCTCCGTAGGCGAACGGCAGAACCTGCATCACGCTCGTGGCGCTCTCATTCAGGTCGATCAGCCGGGCCAGTTGCGGCCGCATGACAGCGGGTCCGCCGAATCCGCGACACAGGGCGGCCTCGTCGATGATCGCGGAATAGTCCGGCGCATCGTCGGCCCGCAGCCGGGCCTGCCGATCCATCCGTGCCGCTACCAGATCCTCGACCTCGGCCTCCGTCGCCCTCGGGTCGTGCGTCTGGAACAGGAGCCGGGCGTATTCCTCCGTCTGCGCGAGACCCGGCATCAGCGCGCAGGTGTAATCGGCGATGACGCGCGCCTTCGCCTCGATCTCCATCCGCCTCCGGAACTGGTCCGGGTGGATTTCCCTCCGTGCCACCTGGTACAGCTCGGCGAAAATGCCGTCCGTGTCGAACGCGGCGTCCAGCAGCGCCGGAAGTTCCGGCGGCGGCATGGACTCCGCCGTTTCCACCCGCGCCAGGTGGCTCTTGCTGAAGTTCACGATCTCGGCGAGCCGCTCCAGGCTCATGCTGCCGCGGTACGCGCGCATCTTCGCGCCGAACAGGTGCCGGGCGGACCGGTCCGGCGTCAGTGGACGTGGTCGTGCGGGCATGCACCTACCTCCCATCTCCCCTGCGTGCGCCGGGGACATCAAGTCCTGGTGGTCGAGGCCTCTGCCCGGCAACCCTAGTTACCTGAAGGTGAGTTGCCCGCCGGCAACGAGCAAGACACAACGGAGGCCGGACATGATGAACGCGCGTGCGAATGCCCACCCGCACGAAGAAGAGGGCAGCCGCACGGACACCTCGTGCCTGACGTGCGCGGTCCTCATCATGAGGCGTGCCGTCGCCCTCCGGCAGGGGCCCGCCGCGGTCGAGGAGGTCGAGAGGCGGCGCAGGGAGCATCTCCAGCAGGGGTGCAAGCAGTAGGCATTGGCCCACGATTTGCGCGGGGAAGTGGACCTGCCGGTCGGTCCACCTCCCCTCGTAGGCTCATGGTCATGACACACAAAGTGGACTTCTACTTCGACCCCATCTGCCCGTTCGCCTGGATCACCTCCCGCTGGATCCTGGAGGTGGAGCGCCACCGCGACCTCGATCTGCGGTTCCGCGTCATGAGCCTGTCCGTGCTCAACGAGGGCCGCGCCGACCTGCCGGAGCGCTACCGCAGACTGCTCGACGTGGGCTGGGGCCCGGTGCGGGTGTGCACGGCGGCGGCGCAGGAGCACGGGGAGGGGGTGCTGCGCGACCTGTACACGGCCCTCGGCACGCGCATCCACAACGCCAACGGTGAGATCTCCGACGACCTGATCAGGAAGGCGCTGGCCGACGCCGGACTCCCGGAGTCACTCGCGGACGCGGCCCGCACGGCGGAGTACGACGAGGCGCTGCGCGCGAGTCACCACGAGGGCATGGACCCGGTCGGCGAGGACGTCGGCACGCCCACGATGCACATCGACGGGGTCGCCTTCTTCGGGCCCGTCCTGACCGCGATCCCGCGGGGCGAGGAAGCCGCCCGGATCTTCGACGGTGTGCGGCTGCTGGCCGGTTACCCGAACTTCTTCGAGCTCAAGCGCACCCGTACGGGCGGCCTGGACTTCAGCTGAACGGAAGGACGGGGCAACCGCTTTGCATGTCATGCGCATGCCCAGCTAGCGTGGTGATCATCTCGGTACGCCCGTCCGGGCACCGGGGAACGTCATCGACCACGACGGGGAACGACGCATGAACATGAGGAAGTTGGCCGCCACGGCCATCACCGCCGCCACCCTGGCCGGGGCCACCGCCCTGACCGGCGGCGTCGCCACGGCCGACGCACGGGCCGCCGCCTCGTCCTGCAGCTACGGCACGCTCACGGCAGTGGAGAGCGTGAAGATCCGTACGACGACCAAGCTGAACGCCACCGCCGTCGGCCTGCTCCCCAAGGGCAAGTCGGGCCGCGGCTGCGACTCCACCGGCACCGGCCAGAGCGGCCAGTCCTACAACCTCTGCGGGAAGAAGGACAACAGCTGGGTGCTCCTGAGCTACGCGGGGCACGAGGGCTGGGTCCCCACCGCGTGCATCAAGCAGTGGCGCTGACGACCGGCAGCCTCCGGCTGACGGTTTGACATCCGGTGCGCTGCGAGCGGGACTTCCGCTCGCAGCGCACCGCTGCGTTTACGGCACCGCTGCATTCACGGCCCGCCGCATTTCACGGCACCGGCGCCGGAGCCGCCCGGCGCTCATCCTCTTCGGCCGCCCCCGCGAGGCGCTGCTGGAGCCGCAGGTGGCGGAACTCGTAGTGGGCGCCCGACTGGCGCAGCACCCCGCGCCGGTGGGCCTCTTCGAGGAAGGTCATGAGCCGCCAGGGCGCACGGCCGGTGACGGCCAGCCAGATCCGGGCCGTACCGAGGCGGCCCCAGGCGCTCAGCGCGAGCGCGGACGTGCCGAGGGGCACCCACAGTTCGGTGTGCATGGTGCCCAGCGCGCCGCCGCTGCCGACCACCGGGATGAGCGCCAGGCAGACCCCGCCCGCGAGCACGGCGGCGATGGCGCTGCGCGCCGCGGTGGCGGCGCGGTCGGTGCGCAGGGTGCTCTGCGGGCCTGCGGCCCGGAGGACGTCGGAAGGGGTGCTCAGGGCGCGGTAGACGCCCGAGGCGCAGCCTCCGATGGCACCGATCAGGACGCCGAACTCGGCGAGCGGGACCACGACGTCACCGATGACGGCCGGCGTGCTGCGGTACGCGAGCCACAGCTGTACGGGGCGCGGCAGTTCGGACACCACGTTCCAGGCGTCGGCAGGGGGGTGGCCCGCGGTGATGAGCACCGGCTCGTCGCGCTCCATGCGGATGCGGACCGGCTGGTGGAATGCCTCGGGCGTGCGCCCGTTGTAGGCGATGCCGGATTGGCTCGGTACGGCGAGCGGCTTGGTGTGCGCGCCGCGGGGCAGCAGCTCGCCCGCGTACGGCTTCGAGGAGTCGACGGTGCGGACGCCGTCGGGTGACACCCGGGCGCGCCAGCCGTCGGTCGGCCCGGCGTCCGCGAGTGAGGGAGCCGATCGGATCTCGTACGCCGCGAACGCGCCCACGATGCCTCCGACGACCGCGCAAGCGGACACGCCGATGAGCGAGCAGACGACGAATCCGCGCAGGAGGCCGCTTCCGAAGCCGCGGAGGACGGCGACGGGGCCCGTGAACGGTGTTGCGGCCCGTTCCCCGTGACGCTGTCCGGGCAGGCACAGGAGCAGGCCCGCCACGAAGCAGATCGGGGCCGGTACGACGAGCCGGAGGGCCAGGAGGACCGGTCCGGCGGCGGCGAGGCCGATCGCCAGCGCGCGGACGGCGCCGAGGCCGCTCGCGCTGCCGGCCCACGGCAGGCCCAGCGGGGGCGGGCGCCGGGGCAGCCCGGCGACGGCGAAGAGCATCGACAGGATCAGCCCGAAGGCGCACCCGTTGAAGAACCAGATGGGCCGGGGCGTGATCGCGTCCCCCAGCCGCAGGCCGAAGAGCGGCGGCGCCAGGTGGCCGGCGACCGCGGCGAGGGGCGCGGCGACGGCGGTCAGCGTCACCGCCATGCGGGCCAGCCGGCGCGGCCCTTGCGGGGTGCCCGCCGTGGCGGGCAGCAGGCAGGCGAACCCGCAGCACAGGCCCAGGAGGATGCCCGTCAGGTGGAGGACCATCGACAACGGGCTGTCCCAGTTGCCGACGACTCCCCGTCCGTACCAGGCCAGCGGCACCAGCAGCGAGGCCGTCGCGAGGAGGGCCAGCAGGGCGGGGCCGATCAGGCGCAGCGCCCTCGGCATCGCGTCCGGCAGCTCCCACCACGCGAGCCGCCACGTGCCGCGCTGCCGGTCGTGGCCGTCGAGGTCGCGGGCGAGGCGGCGGAGCCAGCGGTGGGCCGCGCCGGGCCGCCAGGTGCTTCCGGGCGCGTCGCCGAAGGCCGCCGGGACGAAGGCGTCCAGCAGGTGTTCCTCGATGCTCTCCGCCGTGGGGAAGCGCGCCGCGTCCAGGAGTTCGGCCGGGTCGCGGGAGGTGTCCCCGTAGACGGTGCGGGCCAGGGCCACCATCAGCGGCGTGCCCAGCACCTCGGCCAGCGGCCCCGGGGGCGCCGGCCGCAGCACCGGCGTCCACGAGGTCGAGCCCCGGCCGTCCGGGCGCGCCGTGCGTTCCAGGTAGGTGCGTGCCGTGCCGAAGTCGAGCCGTCGCAGCTCGACGACTTCCGCGGCGGTCAGGACGTCGCCGGCCCGCACGGCGCGGGTCCAGGCGGTGGTGCGGCAGGTGAGCAGGACGGGCAGGCGTTCGTCCAGGTCCGCGTTGAGCCGGCGCATCGCCTGGCCGTGCGCGGGCGCGGGAAGCTCGTCGAAGCCGTCGAGGACGGCCAGGACGAGTCCGGCGTCCAGCAGTTCCCCGGCCAGGGTGCCGTCGCCGGACGGGGCGGCCAGCGTCCGGTATTCCGCCGCCAGCCGCTCGGCCAGCCACGCGCGCAGGGTGAGGGCCTGCGGATTCCACCCGGCCAGCGGGAAGAGGACGGGCACCGGGCCGCCCGGCTGCCGGGCGGCGAGCATCCCGAGGACGAACTGCACGGCGAGGATGCTCTTCCCCGCCCCCGGGCCGCCCAGGACCACCATCCGGCGCGACCGCACCGCGGCGAACGCCTCGACGACGCGGCCGAGCCGCTGGTCGCCGTCGCGCGGCGGGGGCAGCGGGCCGGGGTGGATGTTGCCCTGGTGGTCGGCGAGCGGCGGGCCGACGCGGGACCAGCGGACGCTCAGCGGTTCCGGGTCCTGGAGCCGGCGCAGCTGCGCCTCCGCCGCCCACTGGCTGCGCACCGCTTGGGCGAGGGCGTCGGCCGCGCGCCGCCGGCGGTCGGCCGGGTCCGGCGGGTCGCCGTCGCCGAGGCCGCTCAGGAGGTCGGCGACGAAGGCGCACGCCGAGACCACGGCCGAGACGACGGAGATCCACGTCGCGGTCCCGGGGCTCTCGACGTCGCCCCGCCACAGCACGACGGCCAGCGTGACCAGGGCCGCGCAGGCCAGCCCCAGCCCGATGCGCCGTTGCACGCGCGCCCGACGCAGTGGCGACCCCGACCCCATAGGCTCCCGCCCCCGCCCGCATCCGATTCCGTCCCGCCCCGGGTGGGCGGGAGCGGCGGCCCGGGCCGGGCCGCCGACCCGGGAATCAGGTAACCCCTCCTCCGCGGCGGCAGGGGCGGAAATCCCCGGAAGGCCACCCGGCAGAGCGACCGCGGGGCCGCCCGGCGGAGCGAAGGGCGGGTGGAGCGGAGGGCGGGCGCGGCCAAGGGCCGATGCGACGAAGGGCGGGCGCGGCCAAGGGCAGGCGCGGCCAAGGGCCGATGCGACGAAGGGCCGATACCGCCTACGGGGTGGCGCGCTCGACGGCGCGGGCGACCGCCGGCCCCGGCCGCCCGTTGCCCGAATCGCCGGCTGAGCGGATCGCAGGTGGAGGGGACCGCAGGTGGAGGGGACCGCAGGCAGAGCGGAGCACCGGCAGAGCGAATCGCCGCAGGCGGGTCGTCAGCCCCGCCCCGTCCCCCACCTCCCGGTCACCTCCGCCAGCGCCCGCACCGCCTTCGCGACCAGCGCGTCGTCGTCCCGTATCAGCCGGTTGTGCTCCACGTGCAGGAACGGCACGCCGGCCTCGCCCGCGTACTCGCCCTCCACGTTCGTGCGGCCTTCGAGGCGGCCGCAGTAGCGCTCCCAGACCTCGCACACGCGCATGCCCTGCGCGCGGTAGGCGGCGGCGAGGCTGCGGGCGGAGGGGAGGCCCGCTTCACCGCTGCCCGGGGAGACGACCACGTCGTGGTCGGGGAGGCTGCTGTCGGCGAAGCCGTGGACCTGGACGGCGGGGAGGCGGCGGTCGGCGAGGGCGTCGGAGACGGCGGCGAAGACGGAGTCGCGGCGGTGGGCGACGTCCGCGGCGTCGGGGCCGTCGCCGGAGTCCGCCGCGCGGTGGGCGCCGGCCAGGACGAGCACGCCGCCCGGGGCGCCGCGCAGGAGCCCGATGCCCAGCTGTTCGGTGCGCTGGTCGGCCGAGGGGTGCGGGACCTGGACCTGCCAGCGGACCGGGCCGCGCAGGTCCACGTAGACGCGGCCCCAGCCGCGCCGGACCTCGCCCTCCCGCGTGGCGTCGGCGATCTCCGCGTACCGGGTGCCGCTGCTGTCGACGAGGGTGCGCACGGCGTAGCCGACGCTGCCCAGCCGGCGCCCGGCCGCGGTGCGGTCCCCGTCGAGGAGGGCGCGGACGCCGTCGGCGACGGCGCGGCGCTCGCGCTCGGCGGGGATGCGGTAGCTGCCGTCGGCGGTGATGCCGTCGGTGTAGTCGGTGATGCGCCGGGCGAGGTCGACGGTGCCGGTGGGCTGCGGCGCGGCCCTGCGGGACCTGGTCGTGTCCTTGCGGCCGTCCCCGTCCGCGGCCGACGGGCCCCCGCAGCCGGCCGCCCCGGCCAGGAGCGGCGCGCCGAGCAGCACACAGAGCAGCACCGTACGGGCGGCACGGGCCGTACGCGCGCGCACGCCGCGGGCGGTCTCCGGCTGGCTCGTCATGCCGGCAAAAGTACCCCGGAGCCGCACGCTTTCCCGCCTCTACTTCAACTGCACCCGATTCGCACGCACATGAGGCACATGCCGCCAAGATTTTGTCAATACTTTAGCTTCCACTTAGGATTCTGCAGTTCCCCTTAGCCCATCCTGATGAGCGGCAAGCAGAACAAGGTATTCCGCCGTCCCGGGCAGCAATGCCGTGCCGCGGCCGAAAGGAATACCCAGGAATGCCGCCCACCGCTCCGCGCGGCGCGCGTCGGCGCAAGATTCGCCGGCGCGCCGACATGCCCCTGCTCGGCGGCGCCCGCCCGCCGATCGCCGCGCTCCTGGCGCTGCTGCTGCTGGTGGCGGGGGCGACCGCCCTGGTGCTGGGCGACCACGACCGGGCCGCCGTCGACAAGGCCGTGCTCAGCTCGCAGCAGCGGGTGGCGGAGGACGGCGCGGTCGCGCTGCGGGCCTCCCTGGACGAGAGCGTCACCGATCTCCAGCGCGCCGCCGCGCTGTTCACCGGACCCGAGGCCGTACCGGCCGACACCGTCCTGGACAAGCTCGGCAAGGTCTACAACAAATGGCGCGGGCTCGCGATCATCGACCCCGCCGGGGGCGGCCTCCTCGCCGCACGCGGCGAAACGATCCCTCTGGCCGATGTCCTCAAGGACGGATCAAGCAAAACCGCTGATAACGGGAACAAGGGCGACAAGGACGGCGGTCTCGCTCCCCGGCTCGTGAAGCTCCCCTCCGGCGAGACCCGCATGCTCGTCACCGCAGCCCTGCGCGACGGCGGCAAACTGCGGCTGCTCGTCGCCTCCGGCACCCTCAACGTGCCGGGGATCTCCACCGGCGAGAACCGCTCCCTCCTCGTGGTCGACTCCGCCGGCACGGTCCTCGCCAAGGACGGCCCCTCGATCACCCGCACGACGTGGGCCAAGCGCGCCGCGAAGACGGCCGCCGCGGCCTTCGGCAAGACCCCCGAACCCGGCGGCCACCCGGGCGCCAGCGGCCACCTCATGGGCGGCTCGGACAAGAAGCACCGCACGGCCGTGGGCTATGCGGCCGCGGGCCGCTCCCCCGGCGAGACCAGTCCCGCGGGCGGCCTCGGCCTGTCGGTGGTCACCTCCGTCAAGGTCACCGAGGACGCCAAGGCGGTGCGCACCCAGGCCTTCGGTCTGGTGGCCGCCGCCGTGCTGCTCGTCCTCGCCGTGCTCGTCACCTGGATCCTGGTCCGCACGGTGCAGCGCCCGCTCATCCAGCTGTACCTGGAGAGCCGCAGGATCGGCCGCGGCGAGCTCGACCGCCCGGTGCGCAAGTTCCGCGGCCGGGAGCCGGCCCGGATCGGCGCCGCCCTGGAGAGCCTGCGCGGCCAGCTGCTCGGCGGGCGGCCCACCCGCACCGGCCGGGCGCGCGGCGGCTTCGGCACCCGCGCCACAGTCATCGTCTGCGGCGTCGTCCTGCTCGCCTGGGCCGCGCCGCTCCTGCTGCTCCTCAACCGCGCCGGCAGCGGCGTGACCGTGCCCAAGCAGCTCGTCGAGGACCAGCGCCGGCGTACGGACACCGCCGCCGACCGCGTCCGCAAGGCGCTCAACGAGGGCTGGGCCGACGTCGCCTCCGTCGCGCAGATCGTCGGGGCGGGCGGCGGCAAGGACGACGCCGCCGACAAGGCCGTCCTGCAGACGACGCTGCGCGAGCACCCCCGCTACCGCTCCGTCTACGTCCTCGACGCCGACGGCAAGGTCCTCACCCGCGCCGGGGCCTCCCCGCGCCACCCGGGCGGCCGGAAGCCGTACGCGGACTCCGTCGCCCAGCTCAACACCTCGGGCAAGGAACCGGCGGTCGCCGCGTACGCGGCCGTGCCCGGCGGCAAGGGCCGCACCGTCGTCGGCGAGTACGACCCGCAGTTCCTGATCTCCATGGTCACCCGGCCCGGCCTCGGCCAGGTCTGGCTGGTGGACGACAAGCACCGCGTCCTCGCCGCCGACCGGCAGCACGGCTTCCTGGCCTTCTCGAAGCTGCCCGGCCGGCACCTGGACACCCTCGCGGTCAAGGCGCGCAAGGCCGCCAACGGCACCGCGCTGCTGCACCGCACCGCAGGCGGCTCCTCGCTCGCGGCGGCCGCGCCCTTCACCGGCGGCGGAGCGGTCCGCGACCTCGGCTGGCAGGTCGTCAGCGAGCAGCCGGCGTCCTGGCTGGAGCTGCCCGAGTACACCGCGCAGCGGCACACCATGCTCGCCGGGCTGCTCGGCGTCACCGCCGCCGTGGCCTGCCTGGGCTGGCTGCACATCCTCGTCATCCGCCCGCTGCGCACGCTCGCCGGCCAGGCCGAGGCGCTGGCCGGAGGCGACCGCAAGACCGTGCTGTTCCCGCAGCACCACGACGAGGCGGGCGCGGTCGTCCGCAACCTCGAGCTGATCCGGCAGCAACTGACCCAGAAGCAGCCGGCGCGCCCCTCCGGAAGGAACTGACCCGGTGCTCTTCCTCTACACGGTCCTGGTGATCTGCTGCGCGATCGTCCTGGTCGCGGGCGTCGTCGAGCAGCGCCGCCACTTCACCAACCTGGACATGATCCCCACCCGGGTGCTGATCAACGGCATCCGCGGCAAGAGCTCCATCACCCGGCTGTGCGCGGGCGCGCTGCGCGGCGGCGGCCTGGTCACGGTCGCCAAGACCACCGGCACCGCGGCGCGCTTCATCCACCCGGACGCCACCGAGGAGCCCGTCTACCGCAAGTTCGGCATCGCCAACGTCGTGGAGCAGATCGGCATCGTGCGGCGCGCCGCCGCGTACCGGCCGCACGCGCTCGTCATCGAGTGCATGGCCGTCATGCCGGCCCTGCAGGAGGTCAACCAGACCAAGCTGATCCGCTCCACGATCGGCGTGCTGTGCAACGTCCGCGAGGACCACCTGGCGGAGATGGGCCCCACCCTGGACGACGTGGCCCGCTCGCTGAGCCGGTCCATGCCGCACGGCGGCATCTGCGTCACCGCCGAGCGCGACCGGCTGCACATCCTGCGCGAGGAGGCCGCCGCGCGCGACTGCCGGCTGATCGCCGTGGACCCGGAGACCGTCACCGACGCCGAGCTGCGGGGCTTCAGCTGGTTCACGTTCAAGGAGAACGTGGCCATCGCCCTGGCCGTCGCCGACCTCCTCGGCGTCGACCGGGACACCGCTCTGCAGGGCATGTACGACGCGCCGCCGGACCCCGGCGTGCTCTCCGTCGAGCGCTACCTCACCCCCGACGGCATGCCGTTCCGCTTCGCCAACATCTTCGCGGCCAACGACCCCGAGTCGACGCTGATGAACGTCGAGCAGCTGCTGAGCCTGGGCGCGATCGAGCGCCCCCTGCACGTCCTCATCAACTGCCGCCCGGACCGCGTCGAGCGCAACGGCCAGATGGGCGAGCTGATCCCCCGCCTCGAACCGGAATCGGTCTTCCTGATCGGCCACCCGACGAAGAGCGCCGCCGACGCGATCCCCGCCGAGTGGCGCTCGCGCATCGTCGACCTCGGCGGCGACCGCCGCGACGCCGCCGAGCTCGAGGAGGAGATCCTCGGCCGGCTCGGCCCGGGCGCCTCGCTCGTGGCCATCGGCAACATCCACGGCCAGGGCGAACTGCTGCTGGAGCGGCTCGCCGAGCTGCCCGCGGACGAGACGTCGCAGACGCAGCGGGCGGAGGAGCCGCAGCAGCCGGAGCCCCCGGTGTACGTCCCGACCTACATAGATCCCACAGGAGACTTCCGTTGATCCCCGCCGTCCTCACCCCGGAGATCGCCGCCATCGGGATCGCCCTCGGCCTGCTGTTCTCCCTGGTCTGCTACCTCACGACCAACCTCTCCCCCGGCGGCATGATCACCCCGGGCTGGCTGGCCCTCACCCTCGTCGAGAGCCTGCAGCGCGCCGCCATGGTCGTCGGCATCACCGTCCTGACGTACCTGGCCACCCTGCTGCTGCAGCGCTACGTGATCCTCTACGGCAAGCGGCTGTTCGCGGCGGTCGTCCTGACCGGCGTGGTGCTGCAGGCGACGCTCTACGTGATCCTGCAGCAGCAGTTCCCGCTGATGTACGCCAACCAGACGCTGGGCTTCATCGTCCCCGGCCTGATCGCCTACCAGCTCGTGCGCCAGCCGCGCGGCGCGACCCTGCTGGCCACCGGCACCGTCTCGCTCGCCAACTACGTCGTCCTGACCGCCGGCATCCTGCTGGGCTTCATGCCCACCGCCTGAGCCTTCCCGACCCCACGGAGCACAGCCCCCATGACGAAGGACCGGAGCAAGGGCCGGAAGAAGAGCCCGAGGACGGGCCCGAGGACAGGCCCGAAGAAGGGCCTGACCGGCCGCCACGCCGTCCACACCCTGGTCGTGCTCGGCCTGCTCGGCACCAGCGCGTACCTCACGGTGGAGCTGCGCGAGAAGCAGGAGGCCGACGCGCCGCCGGTGCAGTCCGTCGCGGGCGCCGGCGGGACGACCGGCAGCAAGCCGGCCTCCGGCGAACGCCGCTTCGAACGGCTGGCCAACCCCGCCCGCACCGTCGTGCGCGCCGCCGACGGCGGGGTGCTCGCCACCTTCACCGACGGCGCCCGCACCGCCGTCCTCACCGGCGCGAGCCGCACCTTCACCGAGCCCAAGTACACCTCGGCCAAGGTGACCACGGACAACTGGGTGCGGCTGCTGCCGGAGGCGTGGAAGGACGGCTCCGAGAAGGCCGCCTGGTTCAAGGACTGGTTCAGCAAGTCCCTGGGCAGCAAGGACCCCGACGTCTTCGCCTTCGCCATGGAGTACCTCGAGGGCGCCCCGCAGAAGAAGGACGCCCAGGGCATCCCGTACTCCGGCGACGCCCAGTTCGGCCCCCTCAACCCCAACGGCACCGCGGCCGGCGACCTGCGCCTGGAACAGTCCGACTTCTACGACTACCTGGGCATCCCCTACCGCTTCCGCGACGGCACCGTCGAACGGCCCGAGCCCGCACGCTTCCGGGCCATGGACTGCTCGGGCTTCATCCGGACCGTCTTCGGCTACCGGGCCCGCTACCCGCTGATGGCCAAGGACGTCAAGGGCGACGGCCTGCCCCGCACCGCCAACGGCATGGCACGGCTCTCCCCCGGCGTACCGGTCCTGGAACTGACCGGCAAGCGCCCCGACGCCACGGACCGCCTGCAGCCCGGCGACCTGGTCTTCTTCGACATCGACAAGCGCACCGGGGACCGCCTGGACCACGTCGGCATCTACATGGGCCTCGACACCGACGGCAAGCCCCGCTTCATCTCCAGCCGCGAAGAAGCCAACGGCCCCACCTTCGGCGACAAGGGCGGCACGGCCCGCCTGGACGGCAACGGCTTCTACGCGACGGGGTTGCGGAGCGCGAAGAGGTTGTAGAGGGGGCCGGCTTCGCCGCGTTCAAGCCCGTCCGGCGTTTGAGGACGAGCGCGTTCAGCGCGATACGGGGGCCCGGGGGCTTGCCCCCCGGTTACGGGAAGGGTCGGGTAGGGGAAAAGCCCCCCGCCCCCTACACCCGCTCCCAGGGCCCCAGCGCCAGCCCCGGCGCGTCGGCACGCTGCCGCGCCACCCGCAAGTGACCATCCGTACCGAGCACGGCAACCGTCACACGCCCGTTCGCATCGAGCGCCATCCCCGGCGCCCCCGCGAACTCCTCGCCCGTCTCGGACCACTGCGCGGTGAGCGTCTCGTCGCCGCTGGGGCAGACCGCCACGGCCGGCAGGCCGGACGCGGCGCGCTGGGCGAGGACCGTGCACTCGTGACCGTCCAGGACGGTGTGGAGGACGGCAGCGGGCCCGCTGCCCGTTCCGCCGACGGAGACGACCGAGGGATCGGCATCGACGTCGGTATCGGCGTCACCGGTCACGGCCTCGGGGGCCAGCGTGTGCAGTTCGCCGTCGACGGCGTCACGCCAGAAGTGCGTGACGCGGTCCTCCCCGGTGACCCCGGCCGTCGCCGAGCAAGCCCCCGGCTTCGCGGGGACGTTGCGTACGCGCCGCACGGGCCCGCCCGGCTGTTCCTGGCGCCAGCGCAGGACGAACTCGGACGCGGGGGCGAGCAGTTCGATGCGCCCCGACGGCGTGGCGGAGGCGGTCAGGCCGTCGAGGACGTGACTGCCCTTCATGTCGGTCCAGGGGCCCCAGATGCCGCGGGCGTCCTGCCGGCGGCCGCAGACGCCGCCGCCGGAGTTGCGGACGAAGACCTGCAGGCCGGTGGAGTCGACGGCGGCGGTGGGGACGCCGAGCTGGGCGGAGCGCTGCCGGTCCGGGCCGTGGGGAGAGCCGATCGACCGCCAGTTCGTGGGCGGGCGGCCGGGCTGGAACTGGGTGGCGTACACGATGTCGGTGTCGAGCTCGCCCGCCTCGTTCTCGCGCTGCCGCACGCCGACGAGGTACACGTAGCCCTGCGGGCTCTGCGCTATGGACAGACAGGCTTCCAGGCCGGGCACCGCCAGCAGCTCCGGGCCCGTCCACTCCGGGCCGCCGGGCCGGGTCTCGGTCCAGCGCACGACACCGCCCTCGGCCGGTGCGTAGGCCGTCAGACGGCCGTCGCTCCCCCTCAGTAGCCAGCCGGTGACCGGGGTGGGCGTACGCACTGCCATGACTCGCTGCCAGCCTTTCTCACATGCGGCTCTCGCATTCGGCCTCGGTCGCGCTGCGCTCGGAGCCCGTTTGTCGACCCTCGACAATAACATCGTGGCCGGTCAGGGCCTCCGCCAGCGGTTGGCGTGCGAGGCTGTGGGCATGAGCGCCCTCCTCCCCGTTCTCCTGGTCGTGGACTCCGCGAACGTCGTCGGCTCGGTGCCGGACGGCTGGTGGCGCGACCGCCTCGGGGCCGCGATACGGCTCCGCGACCGTATCGCCGCCTACGCGGCGGCCGGGGAGCGGACGCTGTTCACGGACGCGCCGGAAGTGGTCCTGGTGGTCGAGGGGGCCGCGCGGGATGTCGGCCCGGTGCCGGGCGTCCGCGTCGAGCGGGCCGCCGGCAGCGGCGACGACAAGATCGTCGAGGTGGTGGCGGCGCGGACGCCGGGACGGGCTTGCGTGGTCGTCACGGCCGACCGTGAGCTGCGGGCACGCGTGACGGCCCTCGGCGCGGAGGTCGCCGGACCGAGCCTGCTCCAGCCGTAGGCGGCATCCGGGCGTAGTCCACGGGGCGGCCCCGGCCGCGGGGGATGCCGAGGCATGAAGCCCCGGCATCCCCGTCAGGGCTACGGCACCCGGCTGTGCTGCCGCCCGTACACGAAGTAGACGACGACGCCGACGGCCATCCACACGGCGAACCGCAGCCACGTCTCGGCCGTCAGGTTGAGCATCAGCCACAGCGAGGCCAGGACCGACAGGACGGGCACCACGGGCACGAGCGGGGTGCGGAAGGCCCGGGGCAGGTCGGGCCGCGTGCGGCGGAGGATGACGACGCCGAGGGCCACGACGACGAACGCGAAGAGCGTGCCGATGTTGACGAGTTCGGCGAGGACGTCGATGGAGGTGAAGCCCGCGAGCACGGCCACGACCACGCCGAGCAGGATCGTGGACCGGTAGGGCGTGCCGTAGTGCGGGTGCACGCGGGAGAAGATCCTCGGCAGCAGCCCGTCGCGGCTCATCGCGAAGAACACCCGGCTCTGCCCGAGCAGCAGGATCATGCAGACGGTCGTGAGGCCGACGGCCGCGCCGAAGCTGATGAGCCCGGCCCAGAACGGGTGCCCGGTGGCCTTGAAGGCGTCGGCGAGCGGCGCGTCCGTGGACAGCTCGGTGTACTTCTGCATGCCGGTGACGACGACGGAAACGGCCACGTAGAGCAGCGTGCAGATGGCGAGGGAGCCGAGGATGCCGCGCGGCACGTCGCGCTGGGGGTTGCGGGTCTCCTCGGCGGCGGTGGCGACGATGTCGAAGCCGATGAAGGCGAAGAAGACGACGGCGGCGGCAGAGAAGATGCCCATGACGCCGAAGTTCGACGGGGAGAAGCCGAACATGAGCTGGATGAGCGGCGCCTGGATGTCGCCGCCGGCCGTGGTGCCCTGGGACTCCGGGATGAACGGGTCGTAGTTGGAGCCGGTGATGAAGAAGGCCCCGACGAAGATCACGATCAGGACGACGGTGACCTTGATCGCGACCACGACGGCCGTCACGCGCGAGGACAGCTTCATGCCGAGCACGAGGATCGCCGTCAGCACCAGGACGAGGATGCAGGCGAGGAGGTCGAAGCCGAAGCGGCCCTCGTGCGTGCCCTCCAGGACGGTGGGCAGGTGCCAGCCCGCGTTGTCCATCAGGGAGCGGATGTAGCCGGACCAGCCGACGGAGACGACGGCGCAGCCCAGCGCCAGCTCCAGGATCAGGTCCCAGCCGATGATCCAGGCGGGCAGCTCGCCGAGGGAGGCGTAGGAGAAGGTGTACGCGGAGCCGGCGACCGGCACGGTGGAGGCGAACTCGGCGTAGCACAGCGCCGCGAGCCCGCAGACGACGCCGGCGAGGACGAAGGCCAGCGCCACCGACGGGCCGGCGTTCTCCTTGGCGACCTTGCCGGTGAGGACGAAGATGCCGGTGCCGATGACGACGCCGACGCCGAAGACGGTCAGGTCGAAGGCCGTCAGGGACTTCTTGAGGGCGTGCTCGGGCTCCTCGGTGTCCCGGATGGACTGCTCCACCGATTTGGTCCGGAAGACACCGCGCTTGCCGCGGGGCTCCCCGCGAGGTTGCTGTTCGCTCGTGCTCATCGGCCCACCTCCACCTGTCCACCTGCTCGCGTGCTCACCATGAACTGAGCGAGTGTCCGCGATGATCCGGGCCGGGCAGGGGCCTGACCGGCCACCCCCAACAGGATTCACCCGATGGGACGCACCGGTCCATATGCAGACGGACCGGCCGGACCACCCGGATAGGTGGTCCGACCGGCCCGGAAGAGGAGAGCGGGGAACGACGCGCGCCCGATAAGGGGCGCGGGGAACTGCGCGACCGGCCACATACGACCGGCAGCCGGCCGACCGGGGCAGGGCGCAGCCCGCACGCCTATAGGGGCGCGGGGAACTGCGCGACCAGCCACACACGACCGGAGGCCGGCCGACCAGGCCAAGGCGCAGCCCGCACGCCCATAAGGGGCGCGGGGAACTGCGCGACCAGCCACACACGACCGGCAGCCGACCAACGGCCGACCGGCGGCAAAAGAACCGCAGCGCGGCAAAGGCGCAGGCGAAGCCTAGTCGCGCGCGGGCTCCGCAGCGGCGGCCTCGGAGGCCGCCTCGGGAACCGGGGACGCCTCGGGAACCGGGGCCGCCTCGGCCGCCCCGGGCGCGTCCTCAAGCCGCCCGTCGAGCTTGGCGACGAGCCCGGTGACCTGGCGCGCAATGTCCGGCGCGGTCAGCCCGATCTCGGCCATGACCTCCTTGCGGGAGGCGTGGTCGAGGAAGCGCGGCGGGATGCCGAAGTCGCGCAGCGGCAGGTCCACGCCGGCGTCGCGCAGCGCCTGCGCGATCGCCGAGCCGACGCCGCCGACGCGGCCGTTGTCCTCGACGGTGACGACGACGCGGTGCTCGGCGGCCAGGCCGGGCAGCGCCTCGTCGACGGGCTTGACCCAGCGCGGGTCGACCACGGTGGTGGAGATGCCCTGCTTGTCGAGGAGGTCGGCGATCTCCAGGCACATCGGGGCGAGCGCGCCGACGGAGACGAGGAGGACGTCCGGCCGTACGACGTCCTCGGCGGGACGGCGCAGCACGTCCATGCCGCCGATGGTGCCCACGGCCTCGACGGCCGGGCCGACGGTGCCCTTGGAGTAGCGGACGACGGTGGGGGCGTCCTTGACCTCGACGGCCTCGCGCAGCTGGGCACGGACCTGGTCGGCGTCGCGCGGGGCGGCGATCCGCAGGCCGGGGACGACCTGCAGGATCGACATGTCCCACATGCCGTTGTGCGAGGCGCCGTCGTCGCCGGTGACGCCGGCGCGGTCCAGGACGAAGGTCACGCCGCACTTGTGCAGGGCGACGTCCATCAGCACCTGGTCGAAGGCGCGGTTGAGGAACGTGGCGTAGACGGCGAAGACCGGGTGCAGCCCGCCGGTGGCCAGGCCGGCCGCGGAGGTGGCCGCGTGCTGCTCGGCGATGCCGACGTCGTAGACGCGCTCGGGGAAGGCCTTGGCGAACTTGCCGAGGCCGACCGGCTGCATCATGGCCGCCGTGATGGCGACGATGTCCTCGCGCTCCTTGCCGAGCTTCACCATCTCGTCGGCGAAGACGGAGGTCCAGCTGGCGCCGGAGGAGGCGAGGGGCAGGCCGGTGTCGGGGTGGATCGCGCCGATGCCGTGGAAGCGGTCCGCCTCGTTCTGCTCGGCGTGCTTGTAGCCGCGGCCCTTCTGGGTCAGGCAGTGCACGAGGACGGGGCCGCCGAAGCGCTTGGCGCGCTGCAGGGCGGACTCCAGGGCCTCGATGTCGTGGCCGTCGATCGGGCCGACGTACTTCAGGCCCAGGTCCTCGAACATGCCCTGCGGGGCGATGAAGTCCTTCAGGCCCTTCTTCGCGCCGTGCAGCGTCTCGTACAGCGGCTTGCCGACGACCGGGGTGCGCTCGAGGATGTCCTTGCCGCGGGCCAGGAAGCGCTCGTAGCCGTCCGTGGTGCGCAGGGTGGCCAGGTGGTTGGCGAGGCCGCCGATGGTGGGCTCGTAGGAGCGCTCGTTGTCGTTGACGACGATCACGAGCGGGCGGTCCTTGGCGACGGCGATGTTGTTCAGCGCCTCCCAGGCCATGCCGCCGGTGAGCGCGCCGTCACCGATGACCGCGACGACGTGGTCGTCCTTGCCCAGGACCTGGTTGGCCTTGGCGAGGCCGTCGGCCCAGCCGAGGACGGTCGAGGCGTGGCTGTTCTCGATGACGTCGTGCGCGGACTCGGCGCGCGAGGGGTACCCCGACAGGCCGTCCTTGGCGCGCAGCTTCGAGAAGTCCTGGCGGCCGGTGAGCAGCTTGTGGACGTAGGCCTGGTGCCCGGTGTCGAAGAGGACCTTGTCCTTCGGCGAGTCGAAGACCCGGTGGAGGGCGATGGTGAGCTCGACCACGCCGAGGTTGGGCCCGAGGTGTCCGCCGGTCTTGGCGACGGCGTCGACGAGGAAGGTGCGGATCTCCGCGGCGAGCCGGTCGAGCTGCTCCGGGCTGAGCCGGTCCAGGTCGCGCGGTTCCCTGATGCGGGTCAGCAGGGCCACCCGTGCCTCCTCTTCGTCGAGCTGTCGGCTTGTAGAAACATGTAGAAGTCTTGAGAAACCTCTAGATCCGTCGAGTCTAATGTTCCGCCCGCAGTGGCGATGAACGGGTGATGCGACCTGAGTCACCCGACCGGACGTATGAGCGACCCGGCGGCACGACAAAACGCCTCATAGGACGTGGTCCGGCAGCACGACCGCGCCCCGAAGGGGCGCGGGGAACTGCGCGACCAGCCACGACGCGCAGGCGGACGGCGACGGCGGGCGTGCACGCCCGTACGACGGGGAGGCTCGTACGTACGGGTACACCCGTACGGCGGGCGCACCCGTACGCAAGGGCACCGCCGCCCGCCGGCCCGGGTGGGCGGCGGGCGGCGGTGCCCCGGGGGAGAGCAGCCCGCAGGCGCGGGGCCTACGCCCGGCCGGCGGTCTTCTGGGTCTTCCGGGAGACCGAGTCGATCACCACGGCGGCCAGCAGCACCGCGCCCGTGATCATGTACTGGACCGCCGAGGCGATGCCCAGCAGCGCCATGCCCGACGCGATCGACTGGATCACCAGCACGCCCAGCAGGGCGGACCAGGTCTTGCCGCGCCCGCCGAAGAGGCTGGTACCGCCGATGACGGCCGCGGCGATCGCGTTCATCAGCAGGCTGCCGGCCCCGGAGGACTGGTTCGCGGCGTTGATCTGCGACGCCAGGAACATGCCGCCGACGGCCGCCATCGTCCCGGAGAGGGCGAAGACGGAGATCCGGACCGCGGCGACGTTGATGCCGGCGCGGCTCGCCGCCTCCACACTGCCGCCGAGGGCGAAGACCTTCCGCCCGTACGCCGTGCGGCGCAGTACGAGGTCGAGCGCCACGACGACCCCGAGGAAGATCACCACGGCCAGCGGCAGGCCCTTGTACTGGTTGAGCAGCCAGGCCACCACGTAGGCGGGCACGGCCAGCGCCACCGTGCGCAGCACGATCTCGCTGAGCGGCCTACTGGGCACACCCGCGGCCTCGCGGCGCCTGCCGTCCCGGAAGGACACCAGGAAGAACGCGGCCACGGCGAGCGTCGCCAGCCCGTACGCGGCGGAGATGTCGGTGAAGTAGTGGTTGGTGAGGCCGGCGACGATGCCGGAGTCGTCGAGGTTGATGGTGCCGTTGGAGCCGAGCACCTGGAGCATGAGGCCGTTCCAGCCGAGCAGGCCGGCCAGGGTGACGACGAAGGCGGGTACGCCGATCCGGGCGAAGAAGAAGCCGTGCAGGGCGCCGATGAGGGTGCCCGAGAGGATCGCGAGGACGAGCGCCAGCCACTCCGGCATGCCGTGGCTCACGTTGAGCACGGCGAAGACGGCGGCCGCGAGCCCGCTGACCGAGCCCACGGAGAGGTCGATCTCGCCGAGGATCAGCACGAAGACGATGCCGACGGCGATCAGGCCGGTGCCCGCGGCGGTGACGAAGAGGTTGTTGAGGTTCTCCGCACCGAGGAAGGCAGGGTCCCGCAGCTGGAAGACCAGGGCGATGACGATCAGGCCGACGATCACGGGGAGGGAGCCGAGCTCGCCGCTGCGGAGCTTGCGGACGAACTCGCCCCAGTAGCCGGCGAAGCCTTCCTCGCGGACGAGGAGACGGGGGTCGACGGCGGGGACGGCGTCGTGGGCGGGGGCCTGGCCGTTGCCATTGCCATTGCCATTGCCGTTGCCGTTGCCGTTGGCGGCCGGCTCGGTGGACGACGTGGACGTGGGCAGCTCGGTGCTCATGCGCCCGCCTCCTTCTCGGGCTCGTCGGCGCGGTCGGCGCGGTCGGCGCGGTCGGCCTCGGCGGCCGGAGCGGCACCGCCGGCCTCGCCGGCGCCGTCAGTCTCGCCGGCGCCGTCGGTCTTCGCAGCCTCCGCTGCCCCCGCGGCCTTCGCAGCCTCCGCAGCCTCCGCGGCCTCCGCTGCCCCCGCGGAGCGGGCCCGGCGCCGGGTGACAGCGTTGTCGGTGGCGCCGGTGATCGCGGAAATGATCTCTTCCTGGGTGGTGCTCGCCACCTCGAACGTGCCGTTGTTGCGGCCGAGGCGCAGGACGGCGACGCGGTCGGCGACGGCCTTTACGTCGGCCATGTTGTGGCTGATGAGGATGACGCCGAGGCCGCGCTCGCGCAGCCGCTCGACCAGGTCCAGGACCTGCGCGGTCTGCTCGACGCCGAGCGCCGCGGTCGGCTCGTCGAGGATGACGATCTTGGGCTCGCCGAGCAGCGAACGGGCGATGGCGACGGTCTGCCGCTGCCCGCCGGAGAGCGAGGCGATGGGGATACGGACGCTGGGGATCCGGATGGACAGGGTGGAGAGCAGCTCACGGGCGCGGCGCTCCATCTCGACCTCGTCGAGCACCCCGGCGCGGGTGATCTCGCGGCCGAGGAAGAGGTTGCCGACGACGTCGAGGTTGTCGCAGAGCGCGAGGTCCTGGTAGACGGTCGCGATGCCGAGCTCCTGGGCGGCGTGCGGCCGGTCGACAGTGACCGGCCGCCCCTCCCACTCGATGACCCCGTCGTCGGCGGGGCCGACGCCGGCGATGGTCTTGACGAGGGTGGACTTGCCGGCGCCGTTGTCACCGACGAGGGCGACCACCTCGCCGGCGTGGATCTCCAGGTCGACGTCGGTGAGCGCCTGGACGGCACCGAAGCGCTTGGAGATCCCGCGCAGGGCGAGGACGGGGGCGGCGCCGGATCCGGCCGTTGCGGCCGTTGTGGCGGTGGTGACGGACATCTGCGGAATCCCTACTTGATCCCGGCGGAGTCGCACTGAGCCTTGTACTTCTCAGTGCAGATCTCGTCGCGGTTGAAGAAGCCTTCCTGACCGACGTACTTCCCGATGTCGGCCTTGGTGAGCGCGAACGGGGTGACGATGATGGAAGGAATCTTCTTCTGGGTGCCGCTGTCGACGGTGGACTTGGCGATGCCGTCGAGCGACTTCCCCTGGGCGAGCGCAACGGCCATCTCGGCAGCAGCATCGGCCTCGGGCTTGTACGGCTTGTAAACGCTCATGAACTGCTCGTCGGAGAGGATCCGCTGGACGGCGGAGAGCTCGGCGTCCTGGCCGGTGACGGGCGGGAGCTTGTCGAAGCCGGCGCTCTTGAGGGCGGTGATGATGCCGCCGGCCATGCCGTCGTTGGCGGAGTAGACGCCGACGATGTTCTCCTTGCCCAGCGAGGAGATCGCGCCCTTCATGTTCTCGTTGGCGTTCTCCGGCTTCCACTCCTTGGTGTCGTACTCCTTGCCGACCTTGACCTTGCCGTCGAGCACGGAGTGGGCGCCGTCCTTGTACATCTTGGCGTTCGGGTCGGTGACCGACCCGTTCATCATGACGATCTGACCCTCGGAAGCCTTGTCGCCGAGCTCCTTGAGCAGCGACTCGCCCTGGATCTTGCCGACGCGCTCGTTGTCGACGGAGGTGTACGCCTTGATGGGGCCCTCGGCCAGGCGGTCGTACGCGACGACGGGAATGCCCTTGTCGTTCGCCTTCTTCACCGAGGAGGCTATCGACTTCGCGTCCACGGAATCGACGATCAGCGCGTCGACCTTCTTCGTGATCATCGTGTCGACCTGCTGCTGCTGGACGGAGGCGTCCTGCTTGGCGTTCTCGTAAAGGACGACGGTGTCGGCGCCCGCCAATTCCTTGATCTTCTTCTCGATCAGCGGCTTGTCGAAGCGCTCGTAGCGCGCGGTCTGGTTCTCAGGAAGGAGGAGCCCGATGGTGAGCGGGCCCTTCTTGTCCTTCTTGGTCTCCCCGCCGCCGGCCTCCTTGGCACTGCCACAGGCGGCGAGACCGGCCGCCATCGACATGGCCGCCACGGCCACGGCTGCACGACGCAGATTCGTGTTCACTTGCAGAAACCTCCCTGACGAGGCCGCGTCGTTGCGGCCGAGGTGGCTGGAAGTCAACTCGGCCACAAAGGGGCCGTCAAGAAGTAAATCCTTAACGAGATGGCAACGGTGCCATTCGTTATCTACATGAACTCAAGTGGCCGGGATGGCTTGACCCAAAAGCGGGATGAAGCCGACGGGAACCGGCCGGAACCACTGGAACCGAACTCAGGCAGGCATCAGGCGGACAGCGGAGCGCCGACCGGAGCATGCCCGTCCAGCAGCGTGGAATCACCCATCTCGCTCAACACGAGGGCGAGCGCACCGAGCACCTCGGCGCGACCGCCGAGCGCACCGGGTACGACCTCCAACTGCCGTGCGGCGCTGGGGATCGCGTAGCGCGAGACGGATTCGCGGATGGGCGCGAGGACGAGCTCGCCGGAGTCGGCGAGATCGCCGCCGAGCACGACGCGGCGGGGGTTGAGGAGGTTGCAGAGGTTGGCGACACCACTACCAATATGCCGCCCGACGTCCGAAATCACCCGTCGGCAGCCCGGATCGCCTTCGCGGGCGAGCTGGACCATGCGGGTGACGGTGAGGTCGGTACCGTGGGCCGAGTGGAGGAGCGGCAGCACGTAGCGGGCAGCCGTAAAGGTCTCAAGACACCCACGGTTACCGCAACGGCAGACGGGCCCGGACTCGTCAAGCGTAATATGCCCGATTTCACCCGCAGTGCCCCCAGGCCCACGGTAAATCTGCCCATTGATGACGAGCCCCGCACCGACACCACTGGCGACCTTGATGTAGGCAAGATCGGCAGCCCCGCGCCCGGCACCCCACACGAGCTCGCCGAGGGCACCGAGGTTGGCGTCGTTGTCGACGTGAACGGGCACGTTCAGCCGGGCGGCCAGCTCATCCCGGGGATTGGTGCCGGCCCACCCGGGCAGGATGGCGGTCGACCCGAGCGTGCCGGTCTCGACGTCGATGGGCCCGGGCACACCGAGCCCCACCCCGATGATCTTCCCGGGATCGATCCCGGCATCCTCGATCAACCGCCTGACCAGCTGCTCGGCCCGGTCGAGCCCCTGCGAGGCGGAGGCATCCACGTCAAGGGGCTCGGCATCCTCGGCAAGCACGCGCTGGGCGAGGTTCCCGACCGCGACCCGCAGGTGGGTATGCCCGAAATCCACACCGACAACGATCCCGGCATCCCCGGACAGGGACACGCTCCGCGCCCGCCGCCCCCCGGAGGAGGTGGGCGTGACCTCGACGGTCCCGCCATCCTTCAGCTCCCGCACGATATTGGAGACCGTGGCGGCCGACAGCCCCGTGGCCCGGGCGATCTCCGCCTGCGTGAGCGACCCGGCCCTGCGCACCGCGCGCACGACCCGCTCGAGGTTGGCCCGGTGCAGCGACGACTGCGACCCCGGAGTCTCCACGCCCATCCACTCCCGCCTAGCCGGACACGGCACGCCGGCCGTCCCCTCAACCGGACCACAACACTGGAGCCCGGCCATCCATACAACATATGAACTCTAAGCAGAGCCGCGACCGGGATCCCCCGTCAACCCCTTGAACCGCATCGAGGCCGCATCGTAGGGGGTGGGTCCCGGGGCGGGGCTGGACAAGGCACGTCACTTGCGATGAAGAATCGCACTTCATCACGCTTGGCCTTGCTCAGCACATGGCTGTGGGCCCGTTCCCGTTCGAACAGGCCCACAGTCCAGGTTTACCTGCTACTCGTTCACAGAGTAGGCAGAATCCTGATCATGCGGAAGGGAGTGACAACCCGAAGGGTAGCCGCTCAATCACCCTCCCCCCACACCGCCAATTCTCCGCCAGGCATGCAGGTCACTCTTCTGCCCCTACAACCAACAAACCCCCAGGCTTCGTATTCACCGTGCGAGGAAACGACCAACTTCCTGCCACTTTCAAAAGTGACGGCGAGTTCCCCAGCACTCCCCACCTCAGCGGAGACGATGACGTCGCTCCTCAACTCCACCAAGTCAGCAGCGGCAGTACCTGGCGATTCCGGGGCAAACGGGATGAGAGCCCCATCGCGCATTCCGAGAGTCGCCTCCGACTCCACCCGCAGCTCACAGTCCTCACTGGTAAGAATTGTGAGAGCCGCGTCGAAGCAGACACGAGTCACCGATTGACCTTGAATGTTCAGATCCATTTCACCATCCGTTCGGAACTGGATACGTCCCATCGACATCGATGGGTATGTGCGTGTCGGCCTGACTACCAGGTTTCCCATTGAGACCGATTGGCTGACCACTCTTGTTGTGGAAGCGAACATAGCCATTCGGGTACCTACCGGTAGGGCTCATCACGCGCATCATATCGCCATTACCCTTTGCCCCCGGCGCCTGCCACACATACCCCTTGCCGTTATCTGCTTCCCTCATCGTCCAGCCATCTTTGGCTCCAGCTTGGCGCTCAGGCCCCAGCCTGGGGGCCGACTTTCCGATCCGAGAGCCCTTGACCGCATCCTCGACTCCCTCAACGGCAATCTTTTCAGCCTTCAAAGCCTTTCCGGCAGGCAGGGCCATCGCAACAGCCGTCACACACTTACCCAAGGAGGGGTTCTTGATGCAGTCCTTGATGTCGTTGAGACCGGTTACCGTCCAGACGATTTTGGTCAGAGTCGGGTCGGGCAGCGCGGTGTCAAATTCCCATTTCCCCGGCCCTCTCATACAGGACATGCCACTCAACTCATTACCGGCATGGAGCGGAGCCGCGTGGCACTTCCTCTTTTCCCTTTCCTCCTTTTCCTTCTCCTTCTGAATGCGCCGCTGCTCGGCCAAGCGCTGCTCCTCCGCCTGCTCGGCCTGACGCTTCTTCAGTACATCGTTCCAAGCCTGGGAGGCGAGAGTTTTCGCTTCGTCGGCATTCTTCCCAGCTGCTGCAGCAGAACCGCGGGCATCGTCGGCATAATCAGCCGCTCGCCTGGCAGATTCTCGAGCATATCCAGCGGAGAACTCAGCCTGGGCCGCGGAGGCGGTGGCATCTGCGGCATCACGGTCAGCAGCGGCAGCGGCATTACGTGCCGTGGCGGCAGATTTCGCTGCCCTGGCGGCGGAGCTCTCGGCCTGCCGAGCCGACTTGTCTGCGTCAGCGGCATATCCCTTGGCCTGATCCGCTGACTTCCGGGCCTGGTCAGCCGCCTGCTGAGCGTCGCCGGAGGCACCCTTAGCGATCGCCGCTGCCTTGGCTGCTATCCAACGGTTCTCCTGAGCCTTGGCCTCGACCTTGGAGCCTTGGTCGATCAAAACCTGGAGCCGGGCAATATGGGTGGCAGCGAGTTGGTCCTTACGGTCGGCCATATACTGTCCGACCTGGATGAAGTCATGCAGTTGGTCCGCCGGCCCAGAAAGAGCGATCTTGGCAGCGGACTTCACCTCCGGACCGCCCTCGCTAACCAGCCTGGAGGCTAAAACGCTCTCGTCGGCGTACCGCGCCTGGTATTGGCCGTTCGCAATGAAAGCGACGAGGTGCTTAGGATCCTGGCTGGCGAGGGCAACCTTGGAGGCTTCCTTCACACCGGCACCACCAGCACTGTTGATCGCGGACACACGGATGGTGTAGTCCGCGGCTCCCGCCGTGTACTGGCCAGTGGTGTAGAAGTCTCGGATCTGCTGTTCACTACCGCTGAGTGCGTTCTGCGCGGCACTGCGAACGGATGGGTAGGAACCCTGCGCAGCCAGGTCCACGACCTGCTGACGGATCTCGCTCTGTTCTGCCTCCCCCCAACCACTGCGCAGATATTCGAGGACGTCCGCATCGGAGCCGGCCAGAGCCCATCTGGCAGCCTCCTGACTGAATGGGCCGCGGGTCTTCAACGCCCGCAGGGCAAGGTCGCGCCCCTTGACCGCAATGTTCTTGACATCGACGTCAGGCTTGTTTGCATCGGCCGCCAGCTCCTTGGCGAAGTTATCCAGTTTGCTGGCTTCCACCACCTTGGTGGCAGCGGTGGAAGTGAACTTCTCCGCCCGTTCCTTATCTGACCTGGCGCGTTCGATAGCCGCTGCAGTGCGAGTGGCGAGATCTTCCGTCTCCACCTCCCGCGCAATGGCGAAAACCTTCTTGGCAGTGGCTACTGCATTGCTCGCGGCCTCGGCGGCCTCCTTCGCAGCATCAGCCTTCTTGGCAGACTCAGCAGCCGCGTCCTTGGCCTCGCCCGCGTGCTTGGCGGCTTCGTCAGCGGAATCTGCAGCCTTGTTCGCGTGCTCGGCCGCCGAGTTGGCCGCATCTCGCGCCTCGTAGGCAGCGCTGGCAGACTTGCGGGCAAGTGACTCGGCGGCATTGGCAGCACGGTTGGCTTCCCGCGCGTGCCGACGGGTTTCCGCGGCTGCCGCCTGCGCCTCACCGGAGTGGACCCCGGCTGCGTCGGCATAGCCGTTCGCCTCATCAGCAGCATCAGCTGCTGCATTGGCGTTGGCACCGGCGCTCTGCGCCGCCTTCGCCGCCTCTCCTGCAGCCCATGATGCCTTGCCCGCCTGTTCGGCCGCCGCGGCCGATTTCTTCGCAAGCCCCGCCGCCGAGCGCGCTGCCTTGGCATAGTTCTTGGCGTCTTCGGCCTTACCGGCGTCACCAGCGGCATCAATCGATGCGTTATAGGCGCGGGTAGCAGCCTCGGCAGCTGCGTTGGCCGCGCTTGCGGTCTGGGCAGCAGCCATGGCAGCAATGCGGGCGGAGCGCTGGGCCGCATTCGCTGCGCCGATGGCCTGCTGGGCGGCGCTGGCTGCGTTCCGCGCCGCTTCCGCGGCCTGCTGAGCCTTGACGGCGGCCATTTTGGAGTCGTTCCTGGCCGCCTTGGTTTCCCTGGCTGCCGTCTGTGCAGACTCCTTTGCCCGCTCGGAAGCCGCCACCGCGCGTGCAGATGCCTTCTGGGACGCCTCGGTCGCCTGCTCGGCCCGTAGGCCCGCCTGCTCGGCCTGCTTGGTGAGATCCGCGATGGTGGCGTGTTCCTGATCTCGGTTGCGGGCCGTGAACTGGCCTATCTCCAAGAACTCGACCATGTCGTCCGGTGTGCCCTGGAGAGCCAACTTGCCGGCAGCCTTCACATTGGGGCCGCCTGCGGCGATTATCTGCGAGACTTCGAGCTGATTATCAGCATCCCGAGCCACATATTGGCCAACATCAAGGAACTTGGCAACATCAGCCGGAGTTCCCGCCAAGGCTGCTTTGCCAGCTTCTTTGACCCCGTCGCCCCCGTAGTAAATGACTCGTGAGGCCTCAACGCTCTGATCGGCCTCGTGAGGGGATTTCCAGCCTTCCTTCAAGAACGCGCGCAAGTCCGCCGGGGTACCCTTGAGAGCCATTTTGGCAGCTTCCCGCACTGCGGGCCCACCCGCGCTGAAGACGCGGCTGACATCAATGTAGTCATCGCTGTACTCGATGCCGTCTTTGGCTGCGAGGAATTTCTTGATGTCCTCGTTTGTGCCCAGTAGCGCAATCTCGGCGGCTGACTTGACGCCCGCACCGCCGGTCGTCCAAAGGCCGACTACCAGCCCGCGCTCCGACTGCCAGTAGGGGTCATCATCCCCGTCATCGACCGCAATGGCCGGCGCTGCACCGACAAGGCCGACCAGGAGTGCAGCGGGGAGTACCACAGCGCAGGCTTCACGCAACCGTAACAGCCACTTCCCCCCGGCTCGAGTGACCTCACCATCTTTCGGCACTCCGGTACCGGAACACAGTCTTCGGCTCATACAGGCGGCCCCTCCTTCGGTAGATCCGGACTCGGCTCAGCCAACGCAAAAGCTGAGCAAGGGCGCGAATCGGCAGACTCGCAAGGCAAGCCCCATCTACGCCACCCCTGCCCCAACTCCCCCTACTTCAGGCCTAACTGACGCCATGTTGACGACATCATACATACACTTTACTCGCGGACGTCACAGGACGTAACATCACCCTCACTCTCGAACTGGAAGGTAACCATGCCAATACTCCGCACCCGAAAAACCATCATTACTATCGCTATTGCAGCAACTGCCTCATATGTCGGATTTGCCGCACCGTCGTTCGCGCAACCCGCCCCACCTCGGACCACGACCACGGCAGCTGATGACGATGGGATGCCGTTCGCGATCGAAACGTTCCAGTACCCCAACGGAGCGAAGCTCTCCCAGGATCAGGGCATCGTCCTCGGCAAGGGTGACGGTCACATCTTGCTCACCGACTGCGGGTCCACTCAGGACATCACCGTCAAGGCTCGGGTCGGCCAAACCATCAAAGATTTCTGCTTCACGGTCAAGGGCAAGCAGGGCTACCTCGTCCTGGAGATCGCCGATGCCTTCGGTATCTGGACTAAGGACCACCCTGTCCAGGCCACGGTCAGGGCCAACGGCGAGCGCACAGTCATTGATGCTCCGAAGAACGACTACACACCGTTCGGTGAAGGATCGGGCAGCGCCGCACGCGCCGTCCTGCTGGAACTCCGTGTCACCGGCTGATGCGCAACCACATCACGCCGTAAGTGCTGTAGCCGGGCCAGCCACGCATCACAATCAAGGAATATGACATGTCTGCCAGACGTCCCCGCGCCACGTGGGTCGCAGCGCTCCTCTTAACTGCTGCTGCCGCCAGCACGCTGACGGCCGCCCCCGCGCAGGCCCTCGTGGGTCAGCCCGTGAACGACTCGTTCGCGTTCACGGCCAAGCTCGACATCGCCGGGGAGCGCAGCTGTTCCGCCGCGCTCGTCGCACCCCAGTGGCTCGCCACCGCAGCCAGCTGCTTCAGCGACAGCCCTGGTCAGAGCAGCCCGAAACTCCCTGACGGCAAGGCCGTCACCGCGGTCATCGGCCGCCCCGACCTCACCCGCGACGTCGGCACCACCGCCACCGTCACCGAACTCGTCCCGCGCACGGACCGCGACCTCGTCCTCGCCAAGCTGGACAAGACGGTCACCGGCATCGCCCCGGTCGGCCTCGCCGCGAACACCACCATCGAGGGCCAGGACGTCTGGGTCACCGGCTACGGCCGCACCAAGGACGAATGGGTGCCCGACCGGCTCCACTACGCCAAGTTCACCACCGGCGCGGTCAAACCCACGACGGTCGGCCTCACCGCCAAGTCCGACGGCGCAGCGATATGCCAGGGCGACACCGGCGGACCCGCCTTCCGCGACGTCGGCGGCCGTTTCGAGCTCATCGGCGTCAACAGCCGCTCCTGGCAGGGGGGATGCCAGGGGACCGACGCCAAGGAGACCCGGACCAACGCCGTCGACGCCCGCACCGACGACCTCACCGGGTGGATCCAGGGCATCACGTCCCCTCCCGCGCCCCTGCGCGGGAAGGACTGGAAGAAGGCCACGAACCTGGTCTCCGGTTACTTCACCGGTGGCTCGCCCGGTGGCAACCGGCGCATGGACCTCTTCGTGACCTGGGAGGACGGCACGGCCAGCCTCTTCCAGGGCGCCGACGGCAAGGACCCCGAGCACCTGTTCACCGCCGAGCACAAGATGCCGGGGAAGAGCTGGTTCTACGCCAAGTCCATCGCAGCGGGTAACTTCACCGGCAGCGGTACGGACGGCCTGGTGGTGCGCTGGAAGACCGGACAGGTGACGTCGTTCGCTCACGTCGACCAGAACGGCTTCAGCAAGGAAGAGGAACTCAAGCCTGCCAGCGCCTCATGGGCCGACAACGTCATGGAGATGACGGTCGGCAGGTACACCGCCAACGCCCAGCGGGATGACCTGCTCATCCGTTGGAAGGACGGCTCCTTCGCGCTCCACACCGACATCGGCGCCAATGGCCTCAAGCGCGAGGTGCAGCTGCTGAAGGCGACCCCCGCTGCGACGAAGATCGTGCAGATGACTGCCGGCGAGTTCACCGGCAAGCAGACCGCAGACCTGCTGGTCCGCTGGGAGAACGGTTCCGCCAGCATCTACCGCGGCGTGAGCACCACCAAGCCGTTCGACGACGAGATCAAGATCCGTCCGGAGAACTCCGGCTGGCGCTTCACCAAGGCCCTCGCAGGCGGAGCGTTCGTCGACAACGCCCGTCCCAACGACGTTCTCGTCCGCTGGGAAGACGGCAACCTCAGCCTGTACCCGGCCGTCGACGCGAGCGGCACGCACGGCGAGGCCGAGCTTCTCAAGTAGGCAGGACTCGACGCCCTCCGCCCGGCCGGGCCGCAGTGCGTCGGCAGACATACCGATCAGGCCGACCACGCCGACGCCGCCTCCCCGGCATGACGGCCGGCGCTCCCGGCCGGCGCTCCTGATCGGCTTGTCCGTGGGGCTTGCCGCGGCTCGTACCGCGGCAAGCCCCCGGTCGAACGGGCCCACTCCTTACCCGGACCCCCCTCCGATTCGTGTGGACGGGGCCTCCCGTGTCCCCGCGCCAGAATCCGCTGTTCCGCTGTTCCGGCCGGGGAAGCAGACGACAGAAAGCCATTTTCTTGCTCACGAGAACCCAGCGCGCGCTGACTGCGCTACTGACCGCAGGCGTGCTCACGGCAGGCACACACCTCGCCTTCGCCGCGCCCTCCACGCCGCCGCCGGCCCCGGTGACGGCGACGCCGCCGGCGCCGTCATCGTCACCTGGCCCGCAGGCCCCCGACCGGCCGTCGGTCGCCGCCCCCGCGGTCACCGCCGTCACCAGGAACTGGAAGGTCCCGCGCCTCGCCGTGATGCCCCTGGGTGACTCGATCACCCACGGTGCCCGTAGCTCCAACGGCTCGGGCTACCGCGCCGACCTGTGGAACCAGCTGGCCCCGCACGCGAACAAGCTGGACTTCGTGGGGTCCGAGCACCATGGCACGGCGCCCGATACGGACCACGAGGGCCACTGGGGCTGGAGGATCAGCGGTCTCGTCGCCAACGTCGACCAGTGGTTGCCGACAGCGGCGCCGAACGTCGTGCTCCTGCACATCGGCACGAACGATCTGCACGACGACTACCGCCCCGACACGGCTCCCCGTCGTCTTGGCAATCTCATAGACAAGATCACCTCGCAGGCCCCCGACATGACCGTGCTGGTCTCCTCTCTGGTCCCGTCCACGGACGGCCCGACCCAGAAGCGGATCGAGCAGTTCAATGCCGCGGTTCCGCAGCTGGTCGCCGAGCGCCGGGGCAAGGGCCGGCACGTCGGCTACGTCGACATGAGCGCGGTGACCACGAACGACCTCGCCGACGAGCTCCACCCCAAGGACAACGGCTACGTCAAGATGGCCGACGCGTTCTCCCAGGGCATCGCCCGCGCCGCGGAGGACGGCTGGATCCAGCAGCGCGTGGACGTCAAGCCGGCTCCGGTACGCCCGGCGCCCCCGCCCGGCGACTACCGGGTCGACATCGACGGCGACGGCAAGGCCGACTACCTCGCCGTCCAGGACAACGGCTCCGTCAAGGCCTGGATCAACAACGGCGGGACGGGCCACGGCAGCTGGATCGAACGCGGCACCTTCGCCAGCGGCGCCGGTGAACCGGGCCGCAAGATCCGCTTCGCCGACATCAACGCCGACGGCAAGGCCGACTACCTCATCCTCCAGGACGACGGGTCCGTCAAGGCCTGGATCAACAACGGCGGGAACGGCAACGGCGGCTGGACCGACCGCGGTGTCTTCGCCACCGGCGTCGGCGCACCGGGCAGCAGGGTCCGCTTCGCCGACATCAACGGAGACGGCCGGGCCGACTACCTCGTGGTCGGGAAGTACGGGGTGGTGGAGGCCTGGCTCAACAACGGCGGTACGGGCCAGGGCAGCTGGATCGAACGCGGCACCTTCGCCGGCGGGACCGGCGAACCCGAGGACAGGATCCGCTTCGCCGACATCAACGGAGACGGGAAGGCCGACTACCTCGCCGTCCAGGACGACAGCTCCGTCAGGGCATGGATCAACACGGGCACCGACGGACACGTCGGCTGGAGCGAGTTCGACGGGTTCGCCAGCGGTGTCGGTGAGACCGGAAGCAAGGTCCGCTTCGCCGACATCAACGCCGACGGCAGAGCCGACTACCTCATCCTCCAGGACGACGGGGTGGTTCAAGCCTGGCTCAACGACATCGTCGACGGCCGGGGCAGCTGGACCGACCGCGGCGTCTTCGCCACCGGCGTCGGCGAGCCCGGGCACAAGATCCGAATCTGAATCCGATGCACGCCACAGGAAACTGTGAGCAAGTGCCTCCCCGATCAAGAAGACACTGCTGACCAAGTCAGCGATAGGTGGGAACGCATGTTTGTCGCCGGGCGACGCGAATCCGATCGCAGGCCGGCAGGGGACCAATCAGCGGGGTCCAGGCTCTACGTCCTGGACGGGCTGCGCATCATCGCGGCTCTGATGGTGGTCGCCTTCCATCTCCTTGCCTACGACGGAACCGGCTGGACCACCTCGGTGAAGGGCCACTTCCCGAGCACGTACCTCCTCAGCTACTACGGGTGGCTCGGGGTCCAGCTCTTCTTCCTCATCAGCGGCTTCGTCATATGCATGAGCTGCTGGGGCAAACGCGTGGGCGACTTCGCCATATCGCGCGTGACACGGCTCTACCCCGCCTACTGGTTCGCCGTCCTCGTCACCGCGCTCTCACTCTGGCTGCTCCCGGGCGTGCGGGACATTCCCACCCTCAGCAACCTCGCGGTCAATCTGACGATGCTCCAGGACGCGATGGGCGTCGACCGCGTGGACAGCGTGTACTGGTCCCTGTGGGTGGAGGTGCGCTTCTACCTGCTCTTCGTGCTCGTCGCCTGGAAGGGGATCACCTACCGGCGCCTGGTGATCTTCTGCCTCGGATGGACCGTGGCCGGGCTCTTCGCCGCCAAGGCCGACATCGAGCTCATCACCACCATCGTCATGCCCGAGCACTGCTGGTACTTCATCGCCGGCATCGCGCTCTATCTCATCTACCGGTTCGGGCCGAGCGCGCTGCTGTGGACCATCGTGGCCGGCTGTTTCCTGCTCGGCCAGCACTTCCTGGTCGCCGCCCACCGGTCGAACCAGTTCTACGCGGGATACAAGGCCCCGCTGTGGCCCGCCCTGATCCTCCTCGCCGTCATCTTCGCCGTCATGGCGGCGGTCGCGGTCGGGCTCACCAATTCGATCTCCTGGCGGTGGCTGCCCACCGCCGGAACCCTCACTTACCCCCTTTACCTCCTCCACGAGGACATCGGCTGGATCTTCATCCGCCACACGGAGCGCAGGCTCCACCCCTACGTCATCGTGGCGGTCCTGGTCGTGGGATTGCTGATCGTTTCGTGGCTCGTCCACCGCTGGGTCGAGCGTCCCATGGGCCGGTGGATGCGCCGCAAGCTCAAGGACAGCCTCGAAGACATACGCCTGCACAGCCAGCTGAACACCTACAACATCACGGGGAAGCTCTCGGAGCTCGAGTCCCTCTCCCAGCCGTACGACCCGCGAGCCTCCGCACGGACGACGGCTCAGCGCGAGGGGCGGGACGCGTCGGAGTGACGCGCTGGCCCCCCGCTTCCACGGGCGGGCACGGAAGTCCCGTGCTCTGCCCGCCTCGCCGCACCCGGCAGCGGCTCACCGACCCGCAGACCTGTGCAGCCGACCTAGCCGCGCACCCCATTGAAGGAAGAGAGAACATGCCTGCCAGACGTCCCCGTGCCGCGTGGGTCACAGGACTGCTCATGACCACCGCCGCTGCGAGCACGCTGACGGTCTCCCCCGCCGACGCCGTGGTGGGTCAACCCGTGAACGACTCCTTCGCCTTCACGGCGAAGCTCGACGTCGCCGGCGAGCGCAGCTGCTCCGCCGTGCTCGTCGCGCCTCAGTGGCTCGCCACCGCGGGCAGCTGCTTCACCGACAACCCCGGCCAGGGCAGCCCGAAGCTCCCGGACGGCAAGGCCGTCACCGCGGTCATCGGCCGCCCCGACCTCACCCGCGACGCCGGCGTCACCGCCACCGTCACCGGACTCGTCCCCCGCGACGACCGCGACCTCGTCCTCGCCAAGCTGGACAAGCCCGTCACGGGCATCACCCCCGTCAGCCTCCCGGCCAACGCCACCCTCGAAGGCCAGGACGTCTGGGTCACCGGATACGGCCGCACCAGGGGCGAGTGGGTCCCGGACCGCCTCCACTACGCGAAGTTCACCACCGGAACGGTCAAGCCCACCACTGTCGGCCTCGCCGCAAAGACCGACGGCGCAGCGATATGCCAGGGCGACACCGGCGGACCCGCCTTCCGCGACGTCGGCGGCCGTTTCGAGCTCATCGGCGTCAACAGCCGCTCCTGGCAGGGCGGATGCATCGGCACCGACCCCAAGGAAACCCGCACCAACGCCATCGATGCCCGCATCGACGACCTCACCGGCTGGATACGCGAGCAGGTCGAGCCCAAGGAGCAGCCCCGAGTTGACACTCCCGTCGACTCCAACATCGACATCAACGGCGACGGCAAAGCCGACTACCTCGTCGTCGACGACAACGGCGCAGTGCGCGCATGGCTCAACAACAGCGAGGGCTCCAAGGACGACTGGATCGGCCAAGGCGTGATCGCCACCGGCACGGGAGCGCCCGCAAACAAGGTGCGCTTCGCCGACATCAACGACGACGGCAGAGCCGACTACCTCGTCCTGGACGACAAGGGCGGCGTTCGCGCGTACATCAACAACTCCCGTGTCGCCAAGGACAGCTGGATCAACCGGGGTGTGATCGCCACCGGCACCGGCGCCCCCGTGAGCAAGATCCGCTTCGCCGACATCAACGACGACGGCAAGGCCGACTACCTGGTCGTCGAGGACAACGGCGCCGTCCACGCGTACGTCAACAACGGCGGCGACGGACAGGGAGGCTGGACCGACAAGGGCGTCATCGCGACCGGCGTCGGCGCCCCGGGGAACAAGGTCCGCTTCGCCGACATCAACGGCGACCGCAAAGCCGACTACCTCGTCGTCGACGACAACGGCGCCGTACACGCCTGGATCAACAAGAGCAGCGGCACCAAAGACGACTGGGAAGACCGCGGCACCATCGCCACCGGCGTCGGCGCCCCCGGGAACAAGGTCCGCTTCGCCGACATCAATAGCGACCGCAAAGCCGACTACCTCGTCGTCGACGACAACGGCGCCGTACACGCCTGGATCAACAAGAGCAGCGGCACCAAAGACGACTGGGAAGACCGCGGCACCATCGCCACCGGCGTCGGCGCCCCCGGCAGCAAAGTCCGCATCTGACCTCGCCTTTCGTCTCGATCCGCCGGCTCCCCGGCAGATGTGACACCGAGCCCCGCGCCGGCGAACCGGCGCGGGGCTCCGTATTCGACCCGGTTGCCTGCCCGCACGGGCGGCAGCCCTCATGGAAAGTCCCCGGCACGATGCCCCTCGCTCATCCCCGCCCACGCTCCGCAGCGCGGCTCCTGGCAACCGCCCTGGCTGCGGCACTCACGACGAGCCTGGCGGGTGCAGTCGCCGCACCGGCCACCGCGGCCCCGTCTCCGTCTCCGGGCACTGCGGTGACCGCACCGGTCGGTCAGCAGAACTGGAAGGTGCCCCGGCTGTCGGTCATGCCTCTGGGCGACTCGATCACGTGGGGGGCGGGCAGCTCCTCCCGCGACGGGTACCGTTTCGCCCTGCGTGACAAGCTGGCCCCTCACACCGACTCCCTGCAGTTCGTGGGCTCGGTGCGTACCAACGGTGCAGATCATGAAGGCCACTCGGGGTGGCAGATCTCCGACCTCTCCGAGAACATCGAGCACTGGCTGCCGGTGGCAGGCCCGAATGTGGTGCTCCTCCACATCGGCACCAACGACATGGACCTCGACAACGACGTGGACGGCGCCCCCGCCCGGCTGGGCCGTCTGATCGACCGGATCACCCGTGCCGCGCCCGAGATGACCCTGCTCGTCTCCTCCCTCGTTCCCTCGCAGTCGGAGCAGGTGGAGAAGCGCGTCGAGAGGTTCAACGCCGAGGTGCCGCGCCTGGTCTCCGAGCGGCGGAGCAAGGGATTCAAGGTGGGTTACGTCGACATGAGTGCGGTTACCGCCCAGGAGCTCAAGGACCGGCTCCACCCCAACGACAGCGGCTACGCCAAGATGGCGAACGCCTTCTACGAGGCAGTGGCCCGCGCAGCCGGCAACGGCTGGGTGCGCGAGCGCGTGGACATCAAGCCCGCCTTGCCCGGCGAGGCTCCCCTCGGCGACTACCAGGTGGACATCAACGGCGACGGCAAGGCCGACTACCTCGTCGTCGACGACAACGGCGCTGTGCGCGCATACGTCAACAACGGCGGTGACGGGCGCGGGGACTGGACCGACCACGGCCGCATCGCCAAGGGCACGGGCGCACCGGGCACCAAGGTCCGCTTCGCCGACATCAACGGCGACCGCAGGGCCGACTACCTCGTCCTCTCGGACGACGGCGCAGTCCACGCCTGGACCAACAACGGCGATGATGCCGCGGACAGCTGGACCGACCGCGGCATCATCGCCACCGGCACCGGCGCACCCGCCGACAAGGTCCGCTTCGCCGACATCAACGCCGACGGCAAGGCCGACTACCTCGTCGTCGACGACAACGGCACCGTCCACGCCTGGACCAACAACGGCGGCGACGGACACGGGGACTGGATCAATCAGGGCCGGATCGTCTCGCGCACCCCGGTGCCCGGCGCCGGCATCCGCTTCGCCGACATCGACGGCGACGGCAAGGCCGATCACCTCTCCGTCCACGACAACGGAGCCATCGACGCCTTCCTGAACCAGGGCGGCGACGGCCACGGCGGCTGGACCGACCACGGCCGCATCGCCACCGGCGCCGGCCCCGGCTTCAGGGTGCGCATCTGACCGAGCTCCGGCCGGGCCGGGAGTGCTCAACACGTGCGGCGGTCTCAGGCCGCCGCACGGCCGCGGGCCGTCGCCGGCCGACTCGCAGCACACCTCCACACCGAAAGTCAGATTTGACGCCTAGCGCACCACATTACGCATTCGTGTGGTTTGGTGTGGATAGGTCACAACTGGTCGTCTTTCCTTCGCCATCGTGGTTCATCCAGGGTCGTGTGACAGTGCGGCCCATCGATGAGTGAAGGGCGATCCGATGCGAAATATTGCGCGTGCGGCGCTGGTGGTCCTGTGTGCGACCGGTGCTGCGCTGCCCGTCATCCCGGTGGCGCAGGCGGCGACGTCTGCGGCGCCCCTCGACTGCCGGTACGTGTACTCCCACGGGCGTCCCGGGCCCAGTGGGGAGAGCAGAGGCAGCGGCGTCTACGACGAGGGGGACCGTGACGCCGAAGGCCGCGTCTGTCACAACGGCTGGTGGGTGCACCCGTACGAGATCCACCGCCACGACGACGACCACCATGGCGACGACCACGGTTGGAACGACGACCACCGCTGGGACGGCCACCGTGATGACGGCGACCACCGTCACGACGGCGACCACCGCCGGGACGATCACCGCCGCGACGACGACCACCGTCGTGACGATCACCGCCACGACCACGGCGACCGTCACGACAACGACCACCACCACGGCGACCACGACTACGGGCGCCGCTCGTAGTCGTCCCGCAGTCGTCCGAGCGCCGGACAGCAGCAGGCCGTCCCCCGGTGTCCGCGGTGTCCGCGAGCGCCGGGGGACCGATTCCCCGCCGGCGCAACCCCTACTTCAGCGCCCCCGCCGTGAGCCCCGCCTGTACCTGCCGCTGGAAGACGATGTACGCCGCCAGCACCGGCAGCATCGCGATGACCAGGCCCGCGAAGAGGCCCGACCAGTCGCCCTTGTAGCCCTGGCTGACGGCCAGCGCCACCAGGCCCTGCGGGAGCAGCTTCTTGTCCTCGTCGCCGACGTTCAGGACTGCCGGCAGCAGGTACTGGTTCCACTGGCCCAGGAAGTTGAAGATCCCGACGCTGATCAGGCCCGGCTTGGCCATCGGGAGCATCACCTGGAAGAAGGTCCGGGTGTGCGAAGCCCCGTCGATCATCGCGGCCTCGGCCACCGAGCTGGGGAGGGTGCGGAAGAAGCCGCTGAGGAAGAAGATCGTGAAGGGCAGCGAATAGGCGATGTAGACCAGGATCAGGCCGTGGTACGTGTCCAGCAGTTGCATGTTCTTCAGGACGAAGAACAACGGCACCAGAGCGAGGATCACCGGGAAGCTCATCCCGCCCACGAACAGGTAGTAGACGAAGCGGTTTCCCGGGAATTCGAAGCGCGCCAGGACGTATGCCGCCATGGAGCCCAGCAGCATCGTGCCGAACAGGGAACCCGCCACCACCACGACCGAGTTCATGAAGTACTCGCCCATGTGCGCCTGCGACCACGCCCTCGACCAGTTGTCGAAGTGCAGGCTCGTGGGCAGTGCCCAGGGCGACGTGAAGATGGCCTTGTCGTCCTTCAGGGCGCTCATCACCGCCCACAGCAGCGGCAGCGTGACCATCAGGGCCCACAGGATCAGCACTCCGTGCGAGAAGACGTTGAGGACTCTTCCCTCGGTGCCGATGCGGTCCTCGGCGCCGATCCGGTCCCCGGCGCCGTTCCGCTCCACTGCGCTTTCGCTCTCTGCGGCGCTCATCTCAGAACTCCAGCCGTTCGCGCCGGCCCAGCTTCATCACGATGCCGGCGAAGATCATGGTGACGATGAGGAGGGCGACGCCCAGCGTGGTCGCGTATCCCGCCTGCCCGTCGCGGAATGCCTTCGTGTAGAGGAAGTACGCGAGCACCTCGGTCGAATAGTCCGGTCCGCCCGGGCCGACCGTCATGATCTGGACGACCGCGAAGCCGTCGAGCGCCATGATGCCCATGTAGACCCACCCCGTCTGGACGGTGTCCCAGAGGAGCGGGAGCGTGATCCGGAAGAACGTCTGGATGCGGTTCGCACCGTCCAGCAGCGCGGCCTCGTAGAAGTCCTTGGGAATGGAGCTCATGCCGGCCGAGAAGAGCACCACGTAAAAGCCGACGTTGCTCCACACCATCACCGCCATCACGCACCACAGTGCGAGATCCGGGTCCCCCAGCCAGTCCGGGCGGACGGAGTCCAGACCCACCGCGTCCAGGAACGAGTTCAGCGCGCCGCTGTTCGGGTTGTACGCGAACTGGAACAGCAGGGCCACGATCGCGATCGACAGCACCTGCGGGAAGAAGTAGACGACCTTGTAGAAGCCGGATCCGCGGACGCCCGCCACCGCCGCGTTCTTCCTCCTCCGCCCGCCCACGTTCAGCATGAACGCGAAGAAGAGCCCCAGCCCCAGCGTCACCAGCGGCAGGACCAGCAACAGCAGGACGTTGTGGCCGACGGACTTCCAGAACACGTCGTCGGCGAACATCTTCCGGTAGTTCTTGAACCCGACCATCTTGAAGTCGGGGCTCAGTCCGGTCCAGTCCGTGAAGGAGTAGTAGATGGCCTGGAGGAACGGCGAGATCACGAACACCGCGTAGATCGCCAGGGGTACGGCCAGGAACCCCACGATGAACCGGTACTTGCCGTGCTGCATTGCTTTCGACCCCGATCTCCCGCGGATCTCCCGCAGATCTCCCGCGTATCTCCCGCAGACGCGGAGCGGCGGGCGGGCACGTGGCCGCACCGCCGCCGGTGACCTGACCTGACCTGAACCGGTCCGACCTGATCCGGTCCGACCTGATCCGGTCCGACCTGACCCTGTCCGGCCTGACCCTGTCCGGCCTGACCCTGTCCGACCTGACCCGAACCCGACCCGACCCGACCTGCCTCGGTACGTGTTCCGTACGAGCTACCTGTGCCGGTACTTCTTGATCGAGTCGTCCCCGCGGGCCTCGTCCGAGAACTTCTGGATCTTCGCGATCGTCTCGTCCGGGGTCATCCGGCCCGCCATCATCTCGCCCAGCGCGGCCACGCCGATCTTCTCCTTCTGCAGCGCGGTGTACCAGTCCCCGATCCGCGGATTGATCACGTTCTGGCCGGCCTTGGCGAGGGCCTCCTGCGAGGAGCTGAGGCCCGGAGGCAGCGTGAGGCCCTCCGTGCCGCCGTTCAGCGACGTCAGCGACGAGACCTGCTTGATGAAGTTCTGCGAGGACTTCCTGCCCAGCATGATGCGGAGCAACTCCATGCCGCCCTGCGGGTTCTTGGCGTTCTTCGGGACGATGAAGGGCTCGCCGCCCGAAGCCCAGATCGTGCCGAAGGGCATCTTGTCGCGCTTCGCGTCCAGGCTCGACGGCGCCCCGACCGACATCTTGAAATCGGCGGGCGTGGTCTTCTTCGACTCGTTCTCCACCCACGATCCGTTCGGGATGAACAGCGCCTTGCCCTGGTTCCACGCCGTCTGCGCCTCGATGTGGGTGAGGCCGGGGGTGCCCTGGAGGATGTAGCCCTTCTTGTGGAGCTCGTAATAGGCCTCGAAGGCGGCCTTGACGGCCGGGTCCTTCCAGGCGTTCGGCTCCAGGTTGTCGATCCGGTCGATGACCTCTTTCCCGCCGATCTTCGCGATGAACGGGTAGAGGCTGAACGGCAGGTAGTACGGGTGCTTGCCGGGGTACGTCCAGCCGGCGATGCCCTTCTTCTTCGCCTTCTCGCAGACGGCGAGCATCTCGTCCCACGTCTCGGGGTACTGCGCGTCCAGCTTCTCCAGATTGGTCTTCGAATACCAGACGCCGTAGACGGTGTAGGCGTAGAAGAGGACCCACGTCTCCTGGCCGTCGAACTGGCCCATTTCCACGACGCCCGGCCGCAGCGTGTCCCGCACCTTCTTCGACGGGTCGTCGATCGACGGCGCGTCGAGCAGGGCGTTCAGATCGGTCAGCTGCTTCTTCCCCACCAGGGTGCCCATGTCCATCTGCTTGGCACCCGAGTTGTCGATCAGGTCGGGCGGGGTGCCGCCGTTGAAGCGGGGCTGGAGCTGGGTCTGGATCTCCTGCGTGGCGCCGTGCTGGACCTTGGCCTTCGGGAACGCCGCCTTGTACTCGGCCTCGGCGTCCTTGGCGTACTGCTGGCCGAAGCCGCCGTCGAAGATGACGACGTCGAGCGGGGCGGACTCGTTGACCGCGAGCGGGTTCTTATCGGTCTTCGTCCCCTTGTCGACCTTGTTGTCGCTGTCGCCGTCCCCGCTGGCGCAGGCGCTCAGCACGCCCATCGACGGCACCGCGATCAGGCCCAGTGCAGCCGCTCTCCTGATCAGGTCGCGCCGGCCGAACTCCCCTGTGGATCCCGTGCTCGATCCCATGCTCAAGTCCTCGCCTTCTCCAGGACTCAGGCGGTGCACCGGTACTTCCCCTTGTTCACAAGAGTTGACGAAGGGCCCGACACCGCGGGTCAGTTGAAGCTGGGTGTGCTGGACGTTCCGGAAGTGCTGGAAATGCTGGGCGTGCTGGATGCGCTGGGCGTGCTGGGGTGCGTGCGCCGGGGTCGGTGACGTGCCCGCGGCATTCTCCCCCCGCCGCCCTCCCCCCGGGCCGACGCGGCGGCCTTCAGGACCTCCCCGGTAGCCGACAGGTATAGTCCACTTCTCACCAACTGGGCAAGATCGGAAGCAGCTTTGGGCTTCAGTCTTTCCCTAGTTGAGACCTCTTACGGTACGAGTTCCCGCCCGCCGGCGTCCGGCCGGAAGCTGCCGCGAGCCACCCGGAGCCGTCGGCACCCTCCGGCGCCCCCTCCCGCCTCCGCCGACCGCGACACCAACCCCGGGACCCTTGACACCATCCACCTCTCACGCCCTACTTATCTCTGCGCGACTCACTTGACAACGTTGTCGGTTTCGTTGGGAGACTTGAGATGCGGCAGGGCAGGCAACGGCACAGGCCCCGGCACCGATGGCCTAGTCTCACCCGTTCGCTCACGCTCCTCCTCTCGTTCCTCCTCGCCTCTGGCCTCATGACGGCCATTCAGGTGCCCGGGCCCCAGACCGCCCACGCCGCCCAAGCCGCCCAATCTGCCCAGGCCGCCCGCGCCGCCCACGCGGCGCCGACCGACCCCTCCTTCGCCTCCTCCTTCGAGCCGGGCCAGCCGAAACCCGACTGGCGCAACACCGTCGAGACCGCCCCCGGAGGCCACAAGCGGTCCTCCGGCATCGACGGCAACGACGAGCGCGGCATCCCCGGCAACGTCACCGACACCGTCACGGCCGTCCGGGCGAGCGGGGAGAACGCCGGCTCGGGCGAGGTCAAGGAGAACCTCTTCGACGGCGAGAGCACGACCAAGTGGCTCGACTTCGAGAAGGCGGCCTGGCTGGAATTCGAGCTCTCCGAGCCGGTCACCGCCGTCCGCTACGCCCTGACGTCCGCCAACGACTCTCCCGGCCGCGACCCCCGGGACTGGACCCTGCAGGGCTCGCAGGACGGCCGGGACTGGACGCCCCTCGACTCCCGCAAGGGCGAGACCTTCGAAAAGCGCTTCCAGACCCGCGAGTTCTCCTTCCTCAACTCCACCCCCTTCCGGCACTACCGGCTCGACATAGCCCGTAACAGCGGCGCGGACATCACCCAGCTGGCCGAGGTGCAGCTGGCGCCGCTCTACACCGGCCCGCCGCCCCCGTCCGACATGCGCAGCTACGTCGACAGCGGCCCCCCGGGCTCCCCCACCGCCAAGGCCCGCGCCGGCTTCACGGGCACCCATGCCCTGCGCTACGGAGGCGTCCACCAGAGCAGGGACCGCGCGTACTCGTACAACAAGGTCTTCTCGGTCGCGGGCGACGGCCTCCGCGTGACCCCGCGGACGGTCCTCTCGTACAAGGTCTTCCCGTCCATGCCCGAGGTCGACCAGCGCTATCCGGCCACGCACGTGGCCCTGGACCTCGCCTTCACCGACGGCACCTATCTGAGTGACCTCGGCGCCGTCGACCAGCACGGTGCGCCGCTGACCCCGCGGGGCCAGGCCGAGTCCCGGATGCTCTACGCCAATCAGTGGAACAACAGGGAGTCGCGCATCGGCGCCGTCGCCGCGGGGAAGAGCGTGGCGCGGGTGCTCGTCGCGTACGACTCCCCTTCCGGTCCTGCGAAGTTCCGCGGCTGGGTGGACGACGTCTCCCTCGCCCCCGCGCCCGCCGAGCGGCCCCCGGCGCACCTGGCCGACTACGCCGTGACGACGCGCGGCACCCACTCCAGTGCGAGCTTCTCGCGCGGCAACACCTTCCCCGCGACCGCCGTCCCGCACGGCTTCAACTTCTGGACGCCGGTGACCAACGCGGGCGCCATGGACTGGCTCTACCAGTACGCCGCCGCCAACAACGCCGACAACCTCCCCACCATCCAGGCGTTCAGCGCGAGCCACCAGCCGAGCCCCTGGATGGGCGACCGGCAGACGTTCCAGGTGATGCCGGTGGCGATGCCGCGGTCCGCCGCCGGCTCGGACCCTCCGGACACCGGGCGCGCCGCCCGGGCCCTCCCCTTCCACCACGCCAACGAGACGGCGCGCCCCCACTACTACGGCGTGACCTTCGACAACGGCCTCAAGGCCGAGATCGCGCCCACCGATCACGCCGCGGTCATGCGCTTCACCTATCCGGGGGACGCCACCGACACCGCCGCCCTCGTCCTCGACAACGTCCGCAACCAGGGCGGTCTCACGCTCGACCCCGAGAACCGCTCCTTCACCGCCTGGTCGGACGTGCGCAGCGGGCTGTCCGTCGGCGCGAGCCGGCTCTTCGTCTACGGCGTGCTCGACGCGCCCGTCACGGCGAGCGGCAAGCCGGGCCCGGGCGGCGAGGACGGCACGACCGGCTATCTGCGGCTCGCGCCCGGCCGGGACCGCACGGTGACGCTGCGCATCGCGACCTCCCTCATCGGCACCGAGCAGGCGAAGGCCAACCTGGAGCAGGAGGTCCCGGAGGGCGCGGGCCGCGCCGCCTTCGGCCGCGTCCACGACCGCGCCCGCGCCGCGTGGGACGCCGTCCTGGGCCGGGTCGAGGTCGAGGGCGCGACCCGGGACCAGCTCACCACGCTCTACTCGAACCTCTACCGGCTCTACCTCTATCCCAACTCCGGCTTCGAGAACACCGGCACCCGGACCCGCCCGCGCCACCGCTACGCGAGCCCCTTCTCGCGCCCGGATGGCGAGAGCACGCCCACCCGGACGGGCGCGCGGGTCGTCGACGGCGAGGTCTACGTCAACAACGGCTTCTGGGACACCTACCGCACCACCTGGCCCGCCTACTCCCTCCTGACCCCGAAGCGGGCCGGCCGGCTCGTCGACGGCTTCGTCCAGCAGTACAAGGACGGCGGCTGGATCTCGCGCTGGTCCTCCCCCGGCTACGCCGACCTGATGACGGGCACCAGCTCCGACGTGGCCTTCGCCGACGCCTACGCCAAGGGAGTCTCCTTCGACGCGGAGGCGGCATACGAGGCGGCGCTCAAGAACGCGACGGTGGTGCCCACGCAGCCCGGCGTCGGCCGCAAGGGCATGGACACCTCCGTCTTCCTCGGGTACACGAGCACCACGACGCGCGAGGGCATGTCCTGGGCCCTGGAGGGCTACCTCAACGACTACGGGCTCGCGACGATGGGCAAGGCGCTCCACGAGCGGACCCACAAGCCGCGCTACCGGGACGAGGCCGCGTACTTCGCCAACCGCGCCCGCAATTACGTCAAGCTCTTCGACCCCGCCACCGGCTTCTTCCAGGGCCGCAACGCCGACGGCTCGCGGCGGCTGCCGCCCGGGCGGTACGACCCGCGCGTCTGGGGCCACGACTACACCGAGACCAACGGCTGGAACTTCGCCTTCCACGCCCCGCAGGACACCCGCGGGCTGGCGGGGCTGTACGGCGGCCGGGCGGGCCTGGCCGACAAGCTCGACCAGTTCTTCGGCACGCCGGAGACGGGGGCGCCGGAGTTCGCCGGTTCGTACGGCGGCGTCATCCACGAGATGACCGAGGCGCGGGACGTCCGCATGGGCATGTACGGCCACAGCAACCAGGTCTCGCACCACATCGCGTACCTCTACGACGCGGCGGGGCAGCCCTGGAAGACCCAGGAGAAGGTGCGCGAGGTGATGTCCCGGCTCTACCTGGGCAGCGAGATCGGCCAGGGCTACCCGGGTGACGACGACAACGGCGAGATGTCGGCCTGGTACCTGTTCAGCGCGCTCGGCTTCTACCCGCTGGTGATGGGCGGCGGCGAGTACGCGGTCGGGTCGCCGCTGTTCACCAAGGCGACGGTCCACCTGGAGAACGGCCGCGACCTGGTGGTGAAGGCCCCGCGGAACAGCGCCCGCAACGTGTACGTGCAGGGGCTGCGCGTCAACGGCAAGGCCTGGCGGTCCACGGCGCTCCCGCACTCCGTCCTCGCGAAGGGGGCGACGCTGGAGTTCGCCATGGGCCCGCGGCCGTCGTCGTGGGGCAGCGGCAGGAACGACGGGCCGGGCTCGCTGAGCAAGGACTTCGAGGCACCCGTCCCGGACGGCGACGTGACCCTGCCCGGCACCTCTCCCCTCACCGACGACACCTCGCTCACGGAGGCCCCCTTCACGACGGCCCTGCTGCAAGTGCCGTCCGGCGCGCGCGTGACCTCCTACACGCTGACCTCGGCCGACCGGGCCAAGGCGCCCGAGGGCTGGGTCCTGGAGGGTTCGCCGGACGGCGAGCAGTGGCAGGAGGTGGACCGGCGCACGGGCGAGGCCTTCTCCTGGGACCGGCAGACCCGGGTGTTCTCGGTGGCCCGGCCCGGTTCGTACCGCCACTACCGGCTGCGGCCGGCGGGCGAGAGCACTCTGGCGGAGATCGAACTATTGGGGCCGAGATCCGCATAACTGCGCCGTTGACATGTAAAGAGAGTGTGAAACGATCACGTGGATCCAGTGGCGTGCCCCTGTCAGGGCCCCTGACAGGGGCACGCCACTCTTCGCTGAGACCCTCTTGGAGAACCCACGTGGCTCACCTTCCCGGCCGCCCGCGCTCCCGCGCGGTGCAGCGCGTCGCCACCGCCGCGATAGCCGCCGCCCTGGTCGGCACCACCGCCGGCACCGCCCTGGCCGACGGCCCCAGGACGTCGCCCGCCGGCACCGCGGCCGAGCGCGCGGCGAAGCTGCCCGCGGCCACCTCGTTCAAGCACCGCTCCGAGGCGCTGCGCGGCGAGGCGAAGTCCGGCGACTACCCGAAGTCCGGCCCCCTCGCCCCCAAGGCCCCCTCGGCCGCCCCCGCTCCGGGGCTCGCGGCCCCGCGCAAGGGCGTCAAGGCCGACGGCCCCTCCGCGGAGGCCCCCTTCCTCCCGCTGAGCGCCGTCAACAACGACGACCTGTACTTCTACTGGCCCGACGGCAAGGGCGGCATCACGCCCAAGGAGTACGTCACCAACGGCTGGAACGCGATCAACGCCGCGGCCCGCGTCGACCACGACCGGGACGGCATCGCCGACGGACTGTACGTCCGCGACAACGACCAGAACATCATCTTCGCCCCCGCGGGCCGGAGTGCGAGCATCGTGGCGGACGACTGGGGCCAGTACGACCAGTTCATGTCGCCCGGCAACCTGGGCGGGGGCAAGGAGTCGGACATCCTCGTCCGCGACCGCGAGGGCGTCCTGTGGCTCTACCTCGCCTACCCGGACGGCACGCTGACCGGCCGCAAGAAGGTCGGACCGGGCTGGGGTCAGTTCACTGAGATCGCCGGCCGCGGCGACCTGACCGGTGACGGCAAGGCCGACATCGTCGCCCGCGACAAGGACGGTGTGCTGTGGCTCTACAAGGGCACCGGCGACTACACCAAGCCGTTCGACTACAAGCAGCGCATCGGCGGCGGCTGGAACCAGTTCAACAAGCTGGTCGGCACCGGCGACGTCGACCTGGACGGCAAGTCCGACCTCGTCGCGCGCGACAAGGACGGCGCCCTGTGGCTGTACAGGGGCACGGGCAAGGCCGCCCAGCCGTACGACTACAAGGTGAAGATCGGCAACTCGGGCTGGAACCAGTTCCGCATGATGTACTGACGTGACGGGATGACGTACTGAGACGTACTGGGACGTACCGATCCGCCGCGACGTGATGTGACGCGAAGGGCCGCACCCACCGGGGTGCGGCCCTTTTCTCAGCCCGTCTCTCAGCCCGTCTCTCAGCCGCGGCCGCACGTGGCGCCGAGGGCGGCGAGCAGGAACTCCTGCCAGGCCTTCTCCACGGCCGGCGGACCGCTCACGCCCGGCACGCTCACCGTCCAGCCGAAGCTCACCTGACGACGGCCGTCCGGGGAGCTGAAGGTCATGGACCGGTAGCCGAAGCCGTTGCCCCGGTTGCCCCACAGCAGCTCGCCGGGCTTGGCGGGACACAGGTCGCCGCCGGGCATCAGGCCCTGCGTGTAGTACGGGTACTTGCCGTCCTGCTTGCGCATCTCGGCCAGCCCGGCCGGGGAGAGCAGCGTGCCGTCGGACAGTGCGCGGAAGAACCGGTTGAGGTCGGCGCTGGTCGACACGACGGCGGCCGCGGCGCCCCACACCGACGGGGTGTAGTCCGTGGCGTCGAAGAGCGGCCCGCTCTCCGGCTTGATGTATCCGTGCACGTGCGGCCCACTCAGGAACGGGTTCACGGTCGGGTACGAGGTGTCGCGCATTCCGGCGGGCCGGAACACCCGGCGCGTCAGTTCGGTGCCGAGCGACTTGCCGGTGACCTTCTCCACCACCAGGCCGAGCAGTGCGTAGTTGGTGTTGGAGTAGGGCAGGTCCGGGCTCGCCGGGTCCGCGAGCGGCTTCTTGACCGCGTTCCTGATCACGGTCTGCGGAGCGAAGTACCGGAACCGGTTCTTCCGGTGCTCCTCGAGCGAGCCGGTCGGGTACAGGTCGTCGAGGTAGTCCGGGATGCCGCTGGTGTGGTTGAGCAACTGCCGCAGCGTGATGGGCTCCTTGTAGGGGAGCACGCCCGGCAGGTGCTTCGAGACCGGGTCGTCGAGCTTCAGCCGGCCCTCGTCGGCGAGTTGCATGACGACGGTCGCGACCATCGACTTGGTCACGCTGGCTACGCGGTAGCGGTCGCCGGGGCGGGCGGACTGCTTGGTCCGTACGTCCCGCACCCCGCTGGCACCGGACCAGCTCCGGTCCCCGACCCGCACCTCGGCGAGGGCCGCGGGCGCACCGGCCGCGGTCAGCTTGTCCAGGGCCGCCTGCAGGGCCTCGGCGTCCAGCCCGGCGGGGGCGGCGGCTGCGGGAGCGGTGCCCGCGGGGGCACTGTCCGCGGCCACTGCCGCGCCCGGCGGGACGGCGAGGCCGATGGCGAGGGCGGCCGCGGCCGCCGCCACGACGGAGCGGAGTCTCAAGGTCACACATTCCCCCAGGAGTTCGAATCCTCTCGATCCTAGGTGATCAACCCCGGGCCCCCGCATGCGCTTCAGCCCCGCAGCGCCCCGAGGGCCAGCCGGAAGAGCGACCGCACCGGCCTCCACAGCACCAGCGTCAGGCCTGCCACCGGCAGCGTGAGCAGGACGACCTGCACGGCTGCCGCGATCAGGCCCAGCACCGGGAAGCCGTCGGCTCCCACGTGCCCGGCCAGCAGCGTGATCGTCTGCCAGTCCGTACGGAGCAGCTGCGGCAGGTTGGCCAGCACCATGGCCAGCTGCAGCGTGAGGGCGGGCACCAGGAACAGGACCCACGCCGCGACCACGATCTGCGGCCACCGCTTCAGCGCCTTCAGGCGCTCGTCCTCCGGGCGGCGGAGGACGACCCGCTTCAGGATCGGTGCGATGTACTTGAACAGGTCGGGGATCCCGACGAGATCGGCCACGATGTAGTAGCCGTCGAACCGCAGCGTCGGCAGCAGCTGCTGGACCATCTCCACGTGCACGGAGAAGATCGCCACCAGCAGGAGCGGGCTCCCGGTCACCTCGTACAGCCCCAGCAGGCCCAGCACGAACAGGGCGTTGAAGTAGACGCCGCCCAGGTCCGCGCGGATGCGCCCGGCCCGGCCGAGCCGGTACGAACTGGTGATGTCGGTGTAGAAGGCGGGCCACACCAGATAGATGCCGCAGCCCATCGCACCGGGCCGCACGCCGCCGTAGCGGCAGGCCGCCCCGTGGCCCATCTCGTGGAACACACAGGAGGCGACGGCCAGGAGGACGACGAGGAGGACGTCGGCCGGGGAGGAGAGCACGGACTGCAGCGCGGCACCCGTGTCCTGGGTCATCCACAGCCAGACCTCGCCGAAGGCGAAGGCGCCCAGGGCGAGCAGGACCAGCAGCGGCCGGAACAGCCAGGCGAACAGCCCGGCCAGGAACCACGTGGCGCGCTCCGGCAGGACCGCCAGGCGGAACCGGAAGGCGAGGAACGGGTCGCTCTTCTGCGCGGGCGGGGGCGGCGAGCCGTCGCTGTAGGTCGTGATGCCGAGCGGGGCGAGCTTCTTGTCGATGACGTAGACGACGTGTTCCGCGGTGAACTGCCGCCCCGTCTCCCGGCTGAGCTGCTCGGCCACCAGCGCGACGGGCCGGCCGTCCAGCGCCCGCGCGACCTGGTACAGCAGAGGGGGGAGCCGGACGATCTGCCCGTCGGGGCGGCAGACCAGGTGCGGCGGCTCGCGGTAGCCGGAGTCCTCGAACTCGCCGACCAGTTCCGTACCGGCCACCAGCGCGGGCAGTGTCATTCTGCGCTCTCCGTAAGGGGACAGAGGGCGGGGAAGGACCGGACGCTTCCGGCCGGCCCTTCCCCTGGTGCGTACGGGCCGTATGTCAGTGGCTGGAGACGGCTGCCGGGACGCAGTGGAGACCGGTGGCCGGGTTCTGCGAGTGCAGGCTGAGCGAGCTCAGCAGGCCGGCCGGCTGCTGCCGGTCCACGGACTGGCAGGCCGACAGCATGGTCGTGCCGTGGTCGGAGGCCGGCGGAGCGTAGACGCCGCCGCCCGAGGCCGTCGCGGCGCTGCTGCTGGAGCTGCCGGCACCGGCGCCGGCACCGCCGTCGCCGTCCCCGGCGGGGCCGTACGCGAGCGGGGCGGCCACGATGCCCATGACCGTGCGCTCGGGCAGGAGCTCGCCCGCGACGCCCTCGAGTTCCTCGAAGCTGATGGCGTTGTCCATTCCATTCCCCTTCTCTGATTACGGATTGCGGATCAGTGCTCAACGGGTGGAGATGGCCGCGGGAATGCACGTCGTCGTATAGCCGGGGTCCTGGGAGGCGAGTCCCAGGAAGACGAGGAGCGGAGGACTTCCCGCGTTCTGCCGGTACTGGCAGGCGTAGGCGACCGTCGTGCCGTGGTCGGTCTTCACCATCGCCGGGTAGACCGGCTGGTCGGTCCCCGCCGACAACACGCTCGACAGTACGAGCCGCGGGGGGAGCTCCTCGCCCGAAAGGCGTTCGAGCTCCCCGAAAGTGACGGCGGATCCCATGGTTGTTCCCTCCCTAGGGGACGACATCGGCCCGGCGTCGATCCCCGCGGGAGGTTAACCAGGAGCGGAATGTCCGACACTTCGCCAACACCCCTATCACCCGGTCGAGTTAGGGTTTGCCCCGTGAGAGTGCGGGGGCCGAACGCGCGTACCGGGCCGAGGGCGCACGCGAGTTGCGGGCCCCGGAACGCGGCAGGGCCGCACCCCGTACGAGACGGGGTGCGGCCCTGAACCGCTCGGCTGTGGCGCCGGAACCGCTTACTTGCGGATCAGCGAGCGCAGCACGTACTGCATGATGCCGCCGTTGCGGTAGTAGTCGGCCTCACCGGGGGTGTCGATGCGGACGACCGCGTCGAACTCCACGCCCGTGTCGGTGGTGACCTTGACCGTGCGGGGCGTGCGGCCCTCGTTGAGCTCGGTCACACCGGTGAAGGTGAAGGTCTCCTCGCCGGTCAGGCCCAGCGACTCGGCCGAGGCACCCTCGGGGAACTGCAGCGGCAGGACGCCCATGCCGATGAGGTTCGAGCGGTGGATGCGCTCGTAGGACTCGGCGATGACGGCCTTGACGCCGAGGAGCGCGGTGCCCTTGGCGGCCCAGTCGCGGGACGAGCCCGAGCCGTACTCCTTGCCGGCCAGGACGACCAGCGGGATGCCCTGCTCGATGTAGTTGCGCGAGGCGTCGTAGATGAACGACACCGGCGCGTCGGCCTTGGTGAAGTCGCGGGTGAAGCCGCCCTCGGTGCCCGGCGCGATCTGGTTGCGCAGGCGGATGTTGGCGAACGTGCCGCGGATCATGACCTCGTGGTTGCCGCGGCGCGAGCCGTAGCTGTTGAAGTCGCGACGCTCGACGCCGTGCTCCGTGAGGTACTTGCCGGCCGGGGTGTCGGCCTTGATGGCACCGGCCGGGGAGATGTGGTCGGTGGTGACCGAGTCGCCCAGCTTCGCCAGGACGCGGGCGCCGGCGATGTCGGAGACCGGGGTGGTCTCCATCGTCATGCCCTCGAAGTAAGGGGGCTTGCGGACGTAGGTGGACTCGGTGTCCCACTCGAAGGTGTTGCCGGTCGGGATCGGCAGCGCCTGCCACTGGGCGTCGCCCGCGAAGACGTCCTGGTAGGACTTGTTGAACATGTCCTCGCCGATGGCGTTGGCCACGACGTCGTTGACCTCGGCCTCGGACGGCCAGATGTCCTTGAGGAAGACCGGGTTGCCGTCCTGGTCGGTGCCCAGGGCGTCCTTGGTGATGTCCACCTTCATGGAGCCCGCGATGGCGTACGCGACGACCAGCGGCGGGGAGGCCAGGTAGTTCATCTTGACGTCGGGGTTGATGCGACCCTCGAAGTTGCGGTTGCCCGACAGGACGGACGTGACCGCGAGGTCGTGCTCGTTGACCGCCTTGGAGACCTCCTCCGGCAGCGGGCCGGAGTTGCCGATGCAGGTGGTGCAGCCGTAGCCGACGAGGTTGAAGCCGACCTTGTCGAGGTAGGGGGTCAGGCCCGCCTTGTCGAAGTAGTCGGTGACGACCTTGGAACCCGGGGCGAGGGTGGTCTTGACCCACGGCTTGCGGGTCAGGCCCTTCTCGACCGCCTTCTTGGCCACGAGCGCCGCGGCGACCATGACGTAGGGGTTCGAGGTGTTGGTGCAGGAGGTGATCGCGGCGACGGTGACGGCGCCGTGGTCGATCTCGTACGTCGTGCCGTCGGGGGCCGTGACCGTGGTCGGGCGGCTGGGCACGCCGTTCGCGGCGGCCGGGGAGTCGGAGGCCGGGAAGGACTCCTCGCCCGCCTCGTCGGCGGTGGAGACGTAGTTGAGGACGTCACGCTCGAACTGGGCCTTGGCCTCGGCGAGGACGATGCGGTCCTGCGGGCGCTTCGGGCCGGCGATCGACGGGACGACCGTCGACAGGTCCAGCTCCAGCTTCTCGGAGAAGTCCGGCTCGGCGGCCGGGTCCAGCCACAGGCCCTGCTCCTTGGCGTACGCCTCGACCAGCGCGACCTGCTGCTCGGAGCGGCCGGTGAGCTTGAGGTACTTCAGCGTCTCGCCGTCGATCGGGAACATCGCGGCGGTGGAGCCGAACTCCGGCGACATGTTGCCGATGGTGGCGCGGTTGGCCAGCGAGGTGGCGGCGACGCCCTCGCCGTAGAACTCGACGAACTTGCCGACGACGCCGTGCTTGCGCAGCATCTCGGTGATCGTGAGGACGAGGTCGGTGGCGGTGGTGCCGGCCGGGAGCTCACCGGTCAGCTTGAAGCCGACGACGCGCGGGATGAGCATGGAGACCGGCTGGCCGAGCATCGCGGCCTCGGCCTCGATGCCGCCGACGCCCCAGCCCAGCACGCCGAGGCCGTTGACCATGGTGGTGTGCGAGTCGGTGCCGACGAGGGTGTCCGGGTAGGCCTGGCCGCCTCGGACCATGACCGTACGGGCCAGGTGCTCGATGTTCACCTGGTGGACGATGCCGGTGCCCGGGGGGACGACCTTGAACTCGTCGAAGGCGGTCTGGCCCCAGCGCAGGAACTGGTAGCGCTCCTTGTTGCGGCCGTACTCCAGCTCGACGTTCTGGCCGAAGGCGTCCTTCGTGCCGAACTTGTCGGCGATGACGGAGTGGTCGATGACCAGCTCGGCCGGGGCCAGCGGGTTGATCTTCGCCGGGTCGCCGCCGAGCTCCTTGACGGCCTCACGCATGGTGGCGAGGTCGACGACGCAGGGGACGCCGGTGAAGTCCTGCATGATCACGCGGGCCGGCGTGAACTGGATCTCCTGGCTGGGCTGGGCCTGCGAGTCCCAGTTGCCCAGCGCACGGATGTGGTCGGCGGTGATGTTCGCGCCGTCCTCCGTGCGGAGCAGGTTCTCCAGCAGCACCTTCAGGCTGTAGGGAAGGCGTGCGGAGCCCTCGACCTTGTCCAGCCGGAAGATCTCGTACGACTCGTCGCCCACCTGCAGCGTGCTGCGGGCGTCGAAGCTGTTCGCCGACACGACAGTCTCCTTCATGCATGAATTCGCGTACTGCGGCCATCCTGCCGCCCCACGGTCCCGCCGATCCGATAAGGTGTGCCTTAGTTAGGCATGCCTTACTGGCGCGACAGCGGTACGCCTCTCGGCAGATATCTCGATGTCGAGATAACTCTAGTACATCGCCGGGGAACGGTCATGTCCTGGCGGGCCCGCACCCTCCGCGGCCGGTGCCCGCCTCCTCACGCCTGCCCGCCCGGCGCGGCCTCCACCTCGCGCCAGAACTCCGGCACGCGCCTGTTCAGCGCCTTCACCGGAATGCCGTGCCCGGCACCGGGCACGATCTCCGCCCGCACGTCCGGGATCAGGCGGCCCGCCCGCTCCCGGGCACGCTCCGAGTCCATGACCCGGTCCGCCCCGCCGAGCAGGATCAGGGCGGGGGCGGTCACGGAGCGCAATTCCTCGTCGCTCATGCGCTGCGGCGGCAGCAGGCGTACGCGGAAGCCGCGCATGGCCTCCAGCGACAGGTGCGTCTGCGCCTCGGCCTCCTCGGGGTCCGCACCCGTGTCACCGATGAGCGCGGTGAACCAGCGGCGCTGGAACTTCTCCGAACCGCTCAGCATCGAGGCGACGGCGCCCAGGACGAAGCCCGCCCGCAGCGGGGCCAGGGCGCGGGGCGGATCGTAGGCGGCGACCGAGGCCACGCGGGCGGGCTTGCGGGCCGCGTGATTGAGGGCGACCCAGCCGCCGTACGAGTGACCGACCAGGTGCGCCCGCTCCAGGCCGAGGCCCGCAAGGACCTCTTCCAGCCAGCTCGCGGTCTCCTCCGCCGTGGCGATGGGGGCGCTCTGCGTGCTGTACCCCGGCTCGCCGACCCGGTCGACGGCCAGCACGGGGCGGCCCTCGCCGAGCGCGGCCACGTGCGGCGCCCATTCGGCGGGGGTCGCGCTCTGGCCGTGCAGCAGGACGACCGGCGTGCCCGGGCCGCCGCCGTAGGTGTGGACGCGGGTGCTCCCGAAGGACGTCGCGACGTCCTGCCGGCCCCGCGGCTCCGGCCAGAAGGCCATGGCCGCGTCGTAGGCACCGAGTATCCGCGCCCGCGCGGCGTCGTCGGCGAAGGAACTGACCCGAGCGCCCATGAGGCGACCTCCCCCTGCGGCGGCACCCCCGGCCGCCCTGTGTTCGATCATGGCAGGGGGCGGATCGCGGGCTGCGGGTGGGGGATCCCTCCGCGGGCGCGCGCCCGTCGGCCGCGCGCCCGGGCGGGCCTACCGCGCCGCCAGCCCGCCCCGCACGGTGTCGACGATCTCCTCGTCCGTCAGGCCCAGGGCGCGGGCGTCCGCGATGAGGGTGCGGACGACGTCGGTCAGGCGGGCGCGGCCGGGGGCGGCGGGGTCGGCCGTGACGACCGCGCCGCGGCCCCGCCGGAGTTCGATGAGGCCCTCCTCGCGCAGCTGCTGGTAGCCGCGCAGGACGGTGTGGACGTTGACGCCGAGGGAGTCGGCGAGGGCGCGGGCGGCGGGGAGGCGTTCGCCCGGGCGTACGGTGGCGTCCGCTATGGCGCCGCGTGCGGAGGCGGCGATCTGGTCGCCGAGGGGCACCGGGGAGCCGTGGTCGAGGCGGAAGAGCATGTCAGCCGCCGCCGTTCGTCGTGCGGGCGCGCTCGGTCAGGGCGTTGAGGAGCGCGGCGGCGGTGGCGGCGTCGTCGACCGTGACGACGAATTCGCTGCCGGTCGTCAGGCGGGCCACCACGGCGTCGCCGGACCGCAGGGCGAAGCCGCTGCGGCCGGGGACGGCGCGGTAGCCCCAGCCGCCGAGGTCGCGCAGCGGGTCGACGTCGCGGTGGACGGCCTCCTCTATCCGGTCGAGCGGAATGCGGACGCGGGGGCGGGGCAGGCCGAGCACGTTGACGGTGAGTCCGTGCCGGTCGACGGTGACGCGGACGCCGAAGCAGGCGCACAGCACGGCTCCGCCGGCCATCAGGCCGGCGCCCGCGGCCCAGCCGGCGAGCGGGGTGAGGACGGCGCCGGCGGCCAGGAGCGCCCCGCCGCCGGCGAGCAGGGGGCGCGAGCCCGCGCTCCGGGTCCAGATCGCGCTCTCGCCCTCGCGGAGGTCGAGGCGGGGCACGGCGGCGGCCGCCTTTGCCGGTGCCGGCGCCGGGGCGCCGCGCCCTCCGGCGAGGGCGCCGATGCCCGCGGCCACGGCGGCGACGAACGCGGCGGCGCCGAACGCCCCCGGGGTGAGGTGCGCCTGACCGGCCGTTTCCGCGCGGGCGTTGCCGAGGACGACGCAGACGGTGACGGCGCCGAGGAACCCCGCGACGCCGCAGCCGAGGGCGACGAGCACCCGCGCGCCGCGCGTCGCGTACACAAGTCCGCCGAAGAGGAGCGCCGGTACGAGCAGGAGGCCGAGCGCCTGGTAGGGGAAGGAGCCGAGCGCGGTGAACCCGTCGGCGCCGCCGGAGCCCGAGAAGTGCGTGGCGACGGGGTCGGGCAGGCCGTCGCGGCGTACCAGAAAGACCGTCAGGAAGGCGACGCAGGCCAGCAGATGGGCGGCGGCCACGACGAGGGGCGCACGAAGGCCGCTCACCGGGCGCAGGGTCACAGTCATGGCACCTCCGGGGCACCTCCGAGTTGTACGCATCGTAATAGAACAACCAATGGCCAGAACCGCCATGCGGATGAAATCTCATATGTGAGATAACGTCTACGGCATGACAGACGCATACCTCGCCCGTATCGGCAAGCTGATCCGCGATGCCCGTCAGCACCGAGGCTGGACCCAGTCGCAGCTCGCGGAGGCCCTTGGCACCAGCCAGAGCGCCGTGAACCGCATTGAGCGAGGAAATCAGAACATCAGCCTTGATATGATCGCCAGGATCGGTGAGGCGCTGGACAGCGAAATCGTCTCCCTCGGTTACGCGGGGCCCATGCACCTCAGGGTGGTCGGCGGACGCCGGCTCTCCGGTTCCATCGACGTCAAGACCAGCAAGAACGCGTGTGTCGCGCTGCTCTGCGCCACCCTGCTCAACGCCGGCCGCACGACCCTGCGCCGGGTCGCCCGGATCGAGGAGGTCTACCGGATCCTGGAGGTGCTGGGCAGCATCGGCGTCCGGACCCGCTGGATCAACGACGGCAACGACCTGGAGATCGTGCCGCCCGCGGAGCTCAACCTGGCCGCCATGGACACCGAGGCCGCCCGCCGGACGCGCAGCGTCATCATGTTCCTGGGCCCACTGCTGCACCGCATGGACCACTTCAAGATTCCGTACGCGGGCGGCTGCGACCTCGGCACCCGCACCGTCCAGCCCCACATGACGGCCCTGCGCCACTTCGGCCTGGAGGTCACCGCGACCGACGGCACGTACCACGCACAGGTCGACCGTTCGGTCGCACCCACCCGGGCGATTGTGCTGACCGAGCGCGGGGACACCGTCACCGAGAACGCCCTCCTGGCGGCCGCCCGGCACGACGGCGTGACCGTCATCCGGAACGCCAGTTCGAACTACATGGTCCAGGACCTGTGCTTCTTCCTGGAGGAGCTCGGCGTGCGCGTCGAGGGCATCGGCACGACCACCCTCACCGTGCACGGCGTCGCCACCATCGACCGCGACGTGGACTACGCCCCGTCCGAGGACCCGGTGGAGGCCATGAGCCTGCTGGCCGCCGCCGTCGTCACCGAGTCCGAACTGACCATCCGGCGCGTACCGGTGGAGTTCCTGGAGATCGAGCTCGCGGTCCTGGAGGAGATGGGCCTCGACCACGAGCGCAGCCCCGAGTACCCGGCGAACAACGGCCGCACGCGCCTGCTGGACCTGACCGTCCGCCCCTCCAAGCTCCGGGCCCCGATCGACAAGATCCACCCCATGCCGTTCCCGGGCCTCAACATCGACAACGTGCCCTTCTTCGCGGCCATCGCCGCGGCCGCCCAGGGCCAGACCCTCATCCACGACTGGGTCTACGACAACCGCGCCATCTACCTCACCGACCTCAACCGCCTCGGCGCGGACGTCAAGCTCCTCGACCCGCACCGCGTCCTCGTCGAGGGCCCGACCCGCTGGCGCTCGGCGGAGATGATGTGCCCGCCGGCCCTGCGCCCCGCCGTGGTCGTCCTGCTGGCCATGATGGCCGCCGAGGGCACGTCGGTCCTGCGCAACGTGTATGTCATCAACCGCGGTTACGAGGACCTGGCGGAGCGCCTCAACTCGATCGGCGCCCAGATCGAGATCTTCCGCGACATCTGACCCCGCGGGCCCTCACCATCCCCCCTTCCCCCCTCCCGTCAGGGGCCACGGCGAACCGCCGGTGGACGTTTCGCCGTGGTGAACCGGGTCATCACGAGTGATCCGGGACAGGATGGGGGGATGGGATTCCATGTCGATTCCGAGGCCGGGCGGCTGCGCCGCGTCATACTGCACCGCCCCGGCCTGGAACTGAAGCGGCTCACGCCCTCCAACAAGGACGCTCTCCTCTTCGACGACGTGCTCTGGGTGCGGCGGGCCCGCGCCGAGCACGACGGCTTCGCGGACGTGCTGCGCGAGCGCGGGGTCGAGGTGCACTTCTTCCAGGACCTGCTGGAGGAGAGCCTGACGGTGCCGGAGGCCCGGGCGCTGGTCCTGGACCGGGTCTTCGACGAGAAGGAGTACGGACCGCTGGCCACCGGCCACCTGCGGGCCGCGTTCGAGCGGCTGCCGGCGGCGGAGCTGGGCGAGTGGCTGGTCGGCGGGATGACCAAGCGCGAGTTCCTGGAGCGCTGGAGCGAGCCGGTCTCCGTGCGCTTCCACGCCATGGAGCTGGACGACTTCCTCATCAACCCGCTGCCCAACCACCTGTTCACCCGGGACACCTCCGCCTGGGTCTACGACGGGGTGTGCGTCAACGCGATGCGCTGGCCCGCGCGTTGGCACGAGACCGTGCACTACGAGGCCCTCTACCGCTACCACCCGCTCTTCTCGGGCGGCGGCTTCCACGTCTGGTCCGAGGGCCAGGCCGCCTACCCGTCCACGATCGAGGGCGGCGACGTGCTCGTCATCGGCGAGGGCGCCGTGCTGATCGGGATGAGCGAGCGGACCACCCCGCAGGCGGTGGAGATGCTCGCCCACCGGCTCTTCGCCGCCGGATCGGCCCGCACGATCGTGGCGCTGGACATGCCCAAGCGGCGCGCGTTCATGCACCTGGACACCGTGATGACCATGGTGGACGGGGACACCTTCACCCAGTACGCCGGGCTGGGGATGCTCCGCTCGTACACGATCGAGCCGGGCACGGGCGAGCGCGAGCTGAAGGTCACCGACCACCCGCCGGAGCACATGCACCGGGCGATCGCCGCGGCCCTCGGCCTGGACTCGGTGCGGGTGCTGACCGCGACGCAGGACGTGCACTCGGCGGAGCGGGAGCAGTGGGACGACGGCTGCAACGTGCTGGCCATCGAGCCGGGCGTGGTGGTGGCCTACGAGCGCAACGTGACGACCAACACCCACCTGCGCAAGAACGGCATCGAAGTGATCACCATCCCGGGCAGCGAGCTGGGCCGGGGGCGGGGCGGGCCGCGCTGCATGAGCTGTCCGATCGAGCGGGATCCGGTGTCCGGGCCGCCCGCCGGACCGCCCGTCCCGAGCCCGGTCGCGGTGCCCTCCGCCGCCTCCGCCCCGGGTGGTCCTTCGCACATCTGATTGCATAGCAATGCGGAAGCGTGTATAGAATTCCATCTTTCCGCAGTCGTGAGCCCCGCGAGCCAGAGCCAGCTAGGAGTCCATCCCCATGACGACAGACCTCAAGGGCCGTCACTTCCTCAAGGAGACGGACTTCACCGCCGAGGAGTTCCACAGCCTCGTCGAGCTCGCGGCCGAGCTCAAGGCCGCGCGGCAGACCGGCACCGAGGAGCAGCGGCTCCTCGGCCGGCACATCGCCCTGATCTTCGAGAAGACCTCGACGCGCACCCGCTGCGCCTTCGAGGTCGCCGCGGGCGACCAGGGGGCCCGCACGACCTACCTCGACCCGGCGGGCTCCCAGATCGGGCACAAGGAGTCGGTCAGGGACACGGCACGCGTGCTCGGCCGCATGTTCGACGCCATCGAGTACCGGGGCCACGGCCAGGACGTCGTGGAGGAGCTGGCCGAGCACGCCGGGGTGCCCGTCTACAACGGCCTGACGGACGAGTGGCACCCCACCCAGATGCTCGCCGACGTCCTCACCATGTCCGAGCACACCGCCAAGTCCCTGGACCACGTCGCCTTCGCCTACCTCGGCGACGCCCGCTACAACATGGGCAACTCCTACCTCGTCACCGGCGCGCTCCTCGGCATGGACGTGCGCATCGTGGCCCCTGAGGAGCTGTGGCCCGACGCGGACGTCATCGCGATGGCGCGGCGGCTCGCCGAGACGAGCGGGGCGCGGATCACCCTCACCCCGGACGTCGCCGAGGGCGTGAAGGGCGCGGACTTCGTCGCCACCGACGTATGGGTGTCGATGGGCGAGCCCAAGGAGGTGTGGGACGCCCGCATCGCCCTGCTCGCGCCGTACGCCGTCACCATGGACGTGCTGCGCGCGACGGGCAATCCGGCGGTGAAGTTCCTGCACTGCCTGCCCGCCTTCCACGACCTGGAGACCTCGGTCGCCCGCGAGATCCACGAGCGGCACGGGCTGACCTCCCTGGAGGTCACCGACGAGGTCTTCGAGTCGCAGCACTCCGTCGTCTTCGACCAGGCCGAGAACCGGATGCACACGATCAAGGCGGTGCTGGTGGCGACGCTGGCCGGCTGACGGCGCAGTCGCCCCGGGCGGTCGGCGGCCGGCCGTCCGGGGCAACTCCCCTTCTATCGCGCACTCGTGACGACAGTCACGCACCGGTGATAACTTCACAGCGCAGGCACGCACCAGCCCCCCGGCTGAAGGAGGCCGCGCTCCATGAGTCCGTTCACCGGCTCCGCGTCCCGTACCGAGGAGTGGCGGCACCTGCGCCTCACCCTCGACGCGGGCGTCGCGACCGTCACCCTCGCCCGCCCGGACAAGCTCAACGCCCTCACCTTCGGCGCCTACGCCGACCTGCGCGACCTCCTGCCCGAGCTGGCCCGCGACGGCTCCGTGCGCGCCCTCGTGCTCGGCGGCGAGGGCCGCGGGTTCTGCTCCGGCGGCGACGTCGACGAGATCATCGGCGCGACCCTGGCCATGGACACCGGGCAGCTCCTGGACTTCAACCGGATGACCGGGCAGACCGTACGGGCCCTGCGCGAGTGCCCCTTCCCGGTCGTCGCCGCCGTGCACGGGGTCGCCGCGGGCGCCGGGGCGGTCCTCGCGCTCGCCGCCGACTTCCGCGTCGCCGACCCGACCGCCCGCTTCGCGTTCCTCTTCACCCGGGTCGGGCTCTCCGGCGGCGACATGGGCGCCGCCTACCTGCTCCCCCGCGTCGTCGGCCTCGGGCACGCCACCCGGCTGCTGATGCTCGGCGAGCCCGTACGCGCCGCCGAGGCCGAACGCATCGGCCTGATCAGCCAGCTGACCGACGAAGGGCGGGCCGCCGACGCGGCACAGGCCCTCGCCCGCCGTCTCGCCGACGGGCCCGCCCTCGCCCACGCCCAGACCAAGGCCTTGCTCACCGCCGAGCTCGACATGCCCCTCGCGGCCGCCGTCGAGCTCGACGCCGCCACCCAGGCCCTGCTCATGAACAGCGCCGACTACGCCGAGTTCCACGCCGCGTTCACCGAGAAGCGGACCCCGAAGTGGCGGGGGCGATGACGGGCGCCGCCGCGCGGGTCGCCGTCATCGGCGGCGGGCCGGGCGGCCTCTACGCCGCGGCCCTGCTGAAACGTCTCGCCCCGGAGCGCGAGGTCACCCTCTGGGAACGCAACGCCCCCGACGACACCTTCGGCTTCGGCGTGGTCCTCTCCGACGAGACCCTCGGCGGCATCGAGAGCGCCGACCCGGAGGTCTACGCCGCCCTGCGCCGCGAGTTCGTCCGCTGGGACGACATCGACGTCGTCCACCGCGGCACCGCGCTGCGCTCCGGGGGCCACGGCTTCGCCGCCCTCGGCCGCCGCCGGCTCCTGGAGATCCTCCACGAGCGCTGCCACGCGCTCGGCGTCCGGCTCCGCTTCCGCACGGAGGCGCCGCCCGCCGAGGAGCTCGCCCGCACCCACGACCTCGTCATCGCCGCCGACGGCGTCCACAGCCGCACGCGCGAAGCCCACGCGGAACGCTTCCGGCCCACCCTCACCACCCACCGCTGCCGCTACATCTGGCTCTCCGCCGACTTCGCCTTCGACGCCTTCCGCTTCGAGATCGCCGAGACCGAGCACGGCCTGATGCAGCTCCACGGCTACCCGTACCGGCACGACGCCAGCACCGTCGTCGTCGAGATGCGCGAGGAGGTCTGGCGCCGCGCGGGCCTCGACCGCGCCGACGAGGACGCCACGCTGGAGGCCTGCGGCAAGTACTTCGCCGACGCCCTCGGCGGCCGCCCCCTGCGCTCCAACCACTCCGCCTGGACCGCCTTCCGCACGGTCGTCAACGGGCACTGGCACCACGGCCGTACGGTCCTCCTCGGCGACGCCGCCCACACCGCCCACTTCTCCATCGGCTCCGGCACCAAGCTCGCCGTCGAGGACGCCCTCGCCCTCGCACAGGCCCTGGAGCGGCACCCCGACGTGCCAGCGGCGCTCGCCGCCTACGAGGACGAGCGGCGCCCGGCCGTCGCCTCCACCCAGCGTGCCGCCCGCGCCAGCCTGGAGTGGTTCGAGGACCTCGCCGTGCACGTGGACCAGCCCCCGCGCCGGTTCGCCTTCAACCTCCTCACCCGCAGCCGCCGCGTCACCCACGCCAACCTGCGCCTGCGCGACGCGGACTTCGTCGCCTCCGTGGAGGACGAGGCCGGCGTCCCGCCCGGCACGCCGCCCATGTTCACCCCCTTCCGGCTGCGCGGCCTGACCCTGCGCAACCGGGTCGTCGTCTCCCCCATGGACATGTACTCCGCGGCCGACGGCACCCCCGGCGACTTCCACCTCGTCCACCTCGGCGCGCGCGCCCTCGGCGGAGCCGGGCTCGTCATGGCCGAAATGGTCTGCGTGAGCGAAGAGGGCCGGATCACGCCCGGCTGCTCGGGGATGTACGCCCCGGAACACGAGCGGGCGTGGCGCCGCATCACCGGCTTCGTGCACGACCGGGCGCCGGGCACGGCGATCGGCCTCCAGCTGGGGCACGCGGGACGCAAGGGCTCCACGCGCCGTATGTGGGAGGGCATCGACCAGCCGCTCCCGGAGGGGAACTGGCCGCTGGTCGCGCCGTCGGCGCTGCCGTACCGGGCCGGCGTCAACCAGACCCCGCGCGCCCTGTCGGTCGCCGAAATGCGTGCCGTACGCGATCAGTTCGTACGGTCCGCGCAGGCCGCCTCCCGCGCCGGGTTCGACCTCCTCGAACTCCACTGCGCCCACGGCTACCTGCTGTCCGGCTTCCTCTCCCCCCTGACCAACCGCCGCGACGACGCCTACGGTGGCGATCTCGACGGGCGGCTGCGCTACCCCCTGGAGGTCTTCGACGCCGTCCGGGCCGTGTGGCCCGCCGACCGGCCCATGACCGTACGGATCTCCGCCACCGACTGGGCCGACGGCGGCACCACCGCGGAGGACGCCGTCGCCGTCGCGCGCGCCTTCGCCGCCCACGGGGCCGACGCGCTCGACGTCTCCACCGGCCAGGTCGTCGCCGACGAGCGGCCCGCGTTCGGCCGCTCGTACCAGACGCCCTTCGCCGACCGCATCCGCCACGAGGCGGGCGTCCCCGTGATCGCGGTGGGCGCCATCTCCTCCTGGGACGACGTCAACTCCCTGATCCTGGCGGGCCGCGCCGACCTCTGCGCACTCGGCCGGCCGCACCTGTACGACCCGCACTGGACGCTGCACGCGGCGGCCGAACAGGAGTACGCGGGGCCGGGGGTGTCGTGGCCTGCGCCGTACCGGGCCGGGAGCCGGAGGCCGCCGACCGGGCGCGGGGCTTAGCGACGCTGCCGGGTGACCCCGCCGTTGCACGGGGCTCCGCCCCGGACCCCGGTCCTCAATCGCCGGACGGCTCTGTTTTCTTCTGAGCCCCCTCGATTCCTGTGGGCCGGCCGTCAGGCCAGCTCCCCCGCCACGAACCGCGCCCCCGCCTCCCGCAGCCGAGAATGCAGCGCACCGAACACCCGCGCCGCCCGCACCCCGGGCCAGTCGGCCGGCAGCAAGCCGCCCGGCAGGCCGGGGTCCGCGTACGGCAGGTGCCGCCACGAGTCCAGCGCGAGGAGGTAGTCGCGGTAGGCGTCGCGTGGCGGCACCACCCGGCGCCGCGCCCAGCGCCGCAGCACGGGTTCGTGGGCGGTCAGGAAGGCGTGGTGCTGCGCGGCGAGGGATTCGAGGTCCCACCAGCGGCCCACGGCTTCGGCGGTCGGTTCGAAGCCGAGGTGGGAGCCCCTGAACAGGTCGACGTAGGAGGCCAGTCCGAGCCGTTCGAGGGTGTGCCGCGTCTCGTCGTGGACGTGCGCGGGAGCGATCCACACGCCGGGGGCGGCGGTCCCGAAGCCGAGCCGGGCCAGCCGCGAGCGCAGCAGGTGCCGCTTGTGCCGCTCCTCCTCGGGTACGGAGAACACGGCCAGCAGCCAGCCGCCGGCCGTCCGCGTGGAGGCCCGGCCGTAGATGCGCCGGTCGCCGTCGTCGAGGAGCTGCCGTGCGGCTTCCGAGAGGCCGTAGCCCGCGGCCCCGTCGGGCGTGCGGTCCGCGACGAGCAGGCCGCGTCGTTTGAGGCGCGAGACGGCCGACCGCACCGAGGGCGAGTCCACGCCGACGGCACCCAGCAACCGGATCAGGGCCGCGATCGGTACGGGCCGGCCGCCCGTATGGCGGGCGCCCCCGCGGCCGTACGCGCCGTAGAAAGTGACGATGAGGGACCGAGGAGTATGGAGTGGTTGCTGGTCAGTCACGGGGAAACTGTAAAGCGCCGTGACGCAGCCGGAAGCGCTGCAATTTGCCGGTGGGCGTGCGGGGAAGGGCCTCCGGGAACTCGATCTCGCGAGGGCACTTGTAGGGAACGATCTCCTTTTTGGTGAACTCCCGCAGCGCCGCCGCCGTTTCCGCGGTGCGCGGAACCCCCGCCCGGAGCACCACGTGGGCCACGACGATCTCGCCGCGCCGCTCGTCGGGTCGCCCGACGACGGCCGCTTCCAGGACGTCGGGGTGGCGCAGCAGGGCCTCTTCCACCTCCGGGCCGGCGATGTTGTAGCCGGCCGAGATGATCATGTCGTCGGCGCGGGCGACGTAGCGGAAGTGGCCGCCGGGCTCGCGGACGTAGGTGTCCCCGGTGAGGTTCCAGCCGTCGCGCACGTACTCGCGCTGCCGTGCGTCGGAGAGGTAGCGGCAGCCGGTGGGGCCGCGCACGGCCAGCAGGCCGGGTTCGCCGTCCGGCACCGTCCGGCCGTCGGGGCCGACGACGCGCGCCTCGTAGCCGGGGACGGGCAGGCCGGTGGTGCCGGGGCGGATCGCGTCGTCGGCGGCGGAGATGAAGATGTGCAGCATCTCGGTCGCGCCGATGCCGTTGATGACGCGCAGCCCGGTGGCCTGCCGCCAGGCGTGCCAGAGGGCCGCGGGCAGGTGTTCGCCCGCGGAGACGCAGCGGCGCAGCGACGAGACGTCGTGCGGGCCGGGCTGCTCCAGGGTCTCCAGCATCGAGCGGTAGGCGGTGGGGGCGGTGAAGAGCACGGAGACGCGGTGGCGCCGGATGTCGGCGAGGAGGTGCTCGGGGCCGCGCCAGTCGGTCAGCAGGGTGGCGGCGCCCGCCCGCAGGGGGAAGATCACCAGGCCGCCGAGGCCGAAGGTGAAGCCCAGGGGCGGGCTGCCGGCGAAGACGTCGTCGGGGCGCGGCCGCAGGACGTGTGCCGAGAAGGTGTCGGCTATGGCGAGCACGTCGCGGTGGAAGTGCATGCAGCCCTTGGGGCGTCCGGTGGTGCCGGAGGTGAAGGCGATGAGGGCGACGTCGTCCGCGGAGGTGTCCACCGCCGCATACGATGAGGGTTTGTCCGCGGCCAGGCGCAGCAGGTCGCCGGGGGTGTCCCCGCCGTACGGGGTGATGCGCAGGGGTTCCGGGGCCTGCGCGAGGGCGTCGAGGCCGTCGAGCGAGCGGGCGTCGCACAAGGCGTGCCGTATGCGGGCCAGTTCGCAGATCGTGGCGAGTTCGTGCGGGCGCTGGGCGGCCAGGACGGTGACGGCGACGGCTCCGGCCTTCATCACGGCGAGCCAGCAGGCGGCGAGCCAGGGGGTGGTGGGGCCGCGCAGCAGGACGCGGTTGCCGGGGACCACGCCGAGGTCGCCGGTGAGGGTGTGGGCTATGCGGTCGACGTGGGCGGCGAGTTGGCCGTAGGTCCACCGGCAGCCGGTGTCGTCGTGCACGGCGGGGCGGTCCGGGCCCAGCCGGGCCACGGTGGCGTCGAGGAGTTCGCTGCCGCAGTTGAGGCGGGGCGGGTAGGCCGGCAGGGCGCCGCTCTTGTACGGCAGGCCGGGCCAGTGGCCGGCGGGCGGGAGGTGGTCGCGCGGGAAGGTGTCGACGTGGGCCGACGGCTGAAGCTCGGTCGCTGCCATCGCTGATGCGCCCCCTCGCGCCGGTGACATGGAGGTGAACGGGGGTCTTGCCAGCCGTGCGGATCCGCTGTCAGCGTAGCGACTTGGTGACGGCAGTCAACACAGCGCGATATCACGAAGGGGCCGCCCATGGTCACCCCGTTCGCCCTCCACCCGCAGCAGCGCGCCTGGTGCGAAGACCTGCGCACCCTCGCGGCGGAGCGGCTGCGCCCGCTCGCGGCCGGCGGCGAGCCGGGCCGCGTCGACCGGCCCCTCGTCGCCGCCCTCGGCGAACTCGGCCTGCTGGCCCGGCTCTTCCCCGCCGACGGGCCGGTGCGCGCGACGGACCTGTGCCTGCTGCGGGAGTCCCTCGCGCGGGAGTGCACGGAGGCCGAGACCGCGCTCGCCCTGCAGGGGCTCGGCGCCTACCCCGTCGTGCAGTCCGGGACCGCCCGGCAGCGCGCCCGCTGGATGCCGGAGGTGGTCGCGGGCCGGGCGGTGGCCGCGTTCGCGCTGAGCGAGCCGGCCGCCGGGTCCGACGCGGCGGCGCTGGAGCTGTGCGCCGAGCCGGACCCGTCCGGCGCCGGGGACGGCTGGCGCCTCTCGGGCGAGAAGACGTGGATCTCCAACGCCCCCGAGGCCGACGTCTACACCGTCTTCGCCCGTACGGGGCAGGCGCCCGGCTCGCGGGGCGTGACGGCGTTCCTCGTACCCGGCGACAGCGCGGGACTGTCCGGCCGCAGCCTGGACATGCTCAGCCCGCACCCCATCGGCACGCTGACGTTCGACGGCGTGCCGGTCGGCGCCGGGGACGTCCTCGGGGTGCCGGGCGGCGGCTTCCGCGTCGCCATGCGCACGCTCGACCTCTTCCGGCCGAGCGTGGGGGCCTTCGCCGTCGGCATGGCCCGGGCCGCGCTCGCGGCCGCCGTCGCCCACGCCGGGGAGCGGCGCGCGTTCGGCGGCCCCCTGAAGGACCTGCAGGCCGTCTCCCACCAGCTCGCCGAGATGGCCACCCGCACGGAGGCCGCGGCGCTGCTGGTGTACGCGGCGGCCGCGGCGTACGACGCGGGCGAGCCCGGCATCGCGGCCCGCTCGGCGATGGCCAAGCTGTTCGCCACCGAGACCGCGCAGTACGTCGTGGACGCGTCCGTGCAGCTCCACGGCGCCCGCGCGCTGCGCCGGGGGCACCTGCTGGAGCACCTGTACCGGGAGGTGCGCGCGCCGCGGATCTACGAGGGCGCGAGCGAGGTCCAGCGCACGATCATCGCGAAGGAGCTGTACCGGTGAACACCCACGAGACGGCGGGAGGCGCGGACACCCGCGAGGCCGGAAGCGCCGATGGAGGCGGGGGCGCCGACGGGGCCGGGGGCGCCGACGTGCGCCGGATCAACCCGCCGGAGCTCTCCCCGCCCACCGGCTTCTCCCACGCCGTCACCGCAACCGGGAGCCGGCTCGTCCTCCTGGCGGGGCAGACCGCCCTCGACGGCGCCGGCCGGATCGTGCCCGGCGGGCTGCCGGAGCAGTTCGAGCGGGCCCTGGGCAATCTGCTCGCCGCCCTCCGCGCCGCGGGCGGCGGGCCGCAGCACCTCGCGCGCGTCACCGTCTACGCCACCGACGTCGCCGCCTACCGCGCGCACGCCCGGGAACTGGGCGGCATCTGGCGGCGGCTGGCCGGGCGGGACTACCCGGCGATGGCCGTCATCGGCGCGGTGCGCCTGTGGGACGAGGCGGCGCTGGTGGAACTGGACGGGATCGCGATGCTGCCATGAGCGGAAGGAGGGGGCGAGGGGATCAGAAGCCGCTGCAGGTCGCCGTCGCCTCCCGGCCGGACGCCGTGGCGGTCCACGGCCGGCGGTCGTCCACCGTCACCGAGCAGGTGACCGTACCGCCGCCCTTCCCGGTCGTGACGGCCAGCAGGCCGCCCTTCTCGAACTCCGTCGTCTCCAGTTCCTTGCGCCAGGGCAGGTCCCGGGGGGCCTCCTTCTGCGTCACGACGGCCCCGTCCCGCCAGGTGCTGTACGCGATGGACACGCCCTTCGCATCGCCGGTGACTTCGTACCGCACCCGGACCGTTTCGCTCTGCCCGGCGAGCACGACGACGATCGCCGCGCACCCGGCGGCCAGCAGGAGCACGGCGGCGAGCAGCACCCACGGCCACTTCCGGTGCCCCCGGTGGCGGACGCGCGGCGGCGCACCGTGCGCGTAGTCGTCGCCCCAGTGCTGCGTACTCATGCGGCCAGCATGCCGCCGCCCCTGCGCAGTGGCGAGCGGGAGCCGCCCGTACGGGCGGCGGCCCGTGCCGCGCCCGCCCCGGGGCGTCGCGCGCCGCAGCCCGCACCGGCACGTGCGCAGCGGACCCGGCCCGCGGCGCCTACAGCCGCGGGTCCACCGGCTCCGACTCCAGGGCGAGGACCCCGAAGACCGCCTCGTGCACCCGCCACAGCGGCTCGCCCGCCGCCAGCCGGTCCAGCGCCTCCAGCCCGAGCGCGTACTCGCGCAGCGCGAGCGAGCGCTTGTGGCCGAGGTGGCGTGCGCGCAGCCGGGTCAGGTTGTCCGGGCGGGTGTACTCGGGACCGTAGATGATCCGCAGGTACTCCCGGCCGCGGCACTTGACGCCGGGCTGGACGAGCCGCCCGCCGGCGGTCCGTACGAGCGCCTGCCGCGGCTTGACGACCATGCCCTCGCCGCCGGCGCCGGTCAGGTCCAGCCACCACTGCACGCCGGCGGCCACGGACGCCTCGTCCTCGGTGTCGACGACGAGGCGACGGGTCGGGGCGAGCAGGCGGTTCATGTACACCGGGGTGTACGCGCAGAGGCCGTTGTTCGACTCCGAGCCGTACATCTCCGCCTCGATCATCCGGTCGATCAGGGCGAGCTGCTCGTCGTGCGGGAGTGCGGCCAGGCTGCGGCCCTGCACCGCCAGGATCTGGAACGGTGCCATCCGGATGCCGTCGAGGCCGTCCGTGCCCCTGACACCGACCCGGCGCAGGGACTGCGTCTCCGCCTGCTCCCCCGGCCAGCCCTGCGCGCTGTCGCCGGTGGTCCAGCAGTAGCGGCGGTACACCTCCGTGAAGGCAGCCGCGTCCGCGGCCCGCTCGCGCTGGCGGTCCAGCAGCCCGGACACGTCCACGCCCCGCTCCGCCGCCGACTCCAGTGCGGCGATCGCACCCGGGAAGACCGCGCCGGACGCGGCGCCCACGGCCGCGTACTGGTGGCGCAGCAGCCCCTGCGCCTTGAGCGACCAGGGCATGAGCTCGGCGTCGAGCAGCAGCCAGTCGGTCTCCAGCTCCTCCCACAGCCCGGCCGCACCGGCCGTCGTGCTCAGCCGGCGGAGGATGCGCTCGGTCATCGCGGGGTCGTCGAAGAACGGCCGGCCGGTGCGGGTGTACAGCGCGCCGCTCACCCCGCCGGTCGCGCCGAAGCGCTCCCGCGCCACGTCCGCGTCGCGGCACACGAGGGCCACGGCCCGCGAGCCCATGTGCTTCTCCTCGCACACCACCTGCCGCACCCCGTCGGCCCGGTAGGCGGCGAACGCCTCGGCCGGGTGCTCCAGGTAGCCCTCCTCCTGGGAGGTCGCGCACGGCGCCATGGTCGGCGGGAGGTAGGGCAGCAGCCGCGGGTCGACGGAGAAGCGGCTCATGACCTCCAGCGCGGCCGCGGCGTTCTCCTCCTTCACGGCGACGCGGCCCATGTGCCGGGTCTCGACGACGCGGCGGCCGGTGACGTCGGACAGGTCGAGCGGGCGGCCGTCCTCCCCGCCGGGCGCCTCGCTCGCCAGCGGCCGCGCAGGCTCGTACCAGACCTGCTCGGCCGGTACGTCCACCAGCTCGCGCTCGGGCCAGCGCAGCGCGGTCATCTTCCCGCCGAAGACCGCGCCGGTGTCCAGGCAGATCGTGTTGTTCAGCCACGTGGCCGACGGGTTGGGGGTGTGCCCGTAGACCACGGCGGCGCGGCCGCGGTAGTCCTCGGCCCACGGGTAGCGCACGGGCAGGCCGAACTCGTCGGTCTCGCCGGTGGTGTCCCCGTACAGCGCGTGCGAGCGGACGCGGCCCGAGGTGCGGCCGTGGTACTTCTCCGGCAGGCCGGCGTGGCAGACCACGAGCTTGCCGCCGTCGAGGACGTAGTGGCTGACGAGCCCGTCGACGAACTCCTGCACCTGCGCGCGGAAGGCGGGGTCGCGGGCGTCCTCGCGCTCCAGCTGCTCGATGGTCTCGACCAGCCCGTGGGTCGGCTGGACCTTCTTGCCCTTGAGCCAGCGGCCGAGCTTGTTCTCGTGGTTGCCCGGCACGCACAGGGCGTTGCCGGAGGCGACCATGCCCATGACGCGGCGCAGCACGCCGGGGCTGTCCGGGCCGCGGTCGACGAGGTCGCCGACGAAGACGGCCGTGCGGCCCCCGGGGTGGACGCCGTCGGCGTAGCCGAGCTCGGTGAGCAGGGTCTCCAGCTCGGAGCTGCAGCCGTGGACGTCGCCGATGATGTCGAAGGGGCCGGTGAGGTGCCGGAGGTCGTTGTAGCGGCGCTCCAGGACGACCTCGGCGGCCTCGGCCTCCTCGACGCTGCGCAGGACGTGCACCTTGCGGAAGCCCTCGCGCTCCAGGCCGCGCAGCGAGCGGCGCAGCTCGCGGCGGTGGCGCTGGATGACGTGGCGGGGCAGGTGGGCCCGGTCGGGGCGGGCGGCGTTGCGCGCGGCGCAGACGTCCTCGGGCAGGTCGAGGACGATCGCGATGGGCAGCACGTCGTGCTCCCGGGCGACGCGGACCAGCTGCCGTCGGGCCTCGGCCTGGACGTTGGTCGCGTCGATCACGGTGAGGCGGCCGGCGGCGAGGCGCTTGCCCGCGATGTAGTGCAGCACGTCGAAGGCGTCGCCGCTGGCGCTCTGGTCGTTCTCGTCGTCGGCGACGAGGCCGCGGCAGAAGTCCGAGGAGAGCACCTCGGTGGGCTTGAAGTGCTTCCGGGCGAAGGTCGACTTGCCCGAACCCGTCGGGCCGACCAGCACCACGAGGGAGAGGTCGGTGACGGCGAGGGTGCGCTTGGCGGCCGCGGGGGCGGTTGCTGTGGTCATGCGGCCTTCTCCTGCTTCTTGTCGTTCCTGTCGTTCCTGTCGTTCTCGGTACGCGTGAACACACCCATCTGGGTCGGCGGCCCCACCTCCGGGTCGTCCGGCCCCACGGCCGCGTACGCCACCTCGTAGCCGTACCGCTCCGCGACGCCCGACGCCCAGGCGCGGAACTCCTCGCGGGTCCACTCGAAGCGGTGGTCCGCGTGCCGCACGTGCCCGGCGGGAAGGGTCTCCCAGCGCACGTTGTACTCCACGTTCGGGGTGGTCACGACGACCGTCGCGGGGCGCGCCGCGCCGAACACCGCGTGCTCCAGGGCGGGCAGCCGGGGCAGGTCGACGTGCTCGATCACCTCGCTGAGCACCGCCGCGTCGTACCCGGCCAGCCTGCGGTCGGTGTACGCGAGCGAGCCCTGGAACAGCGCGACCCGCGCGCCCTGACGCTCGGTCATGCGGTCCAGGCGCAGCCGCCGCGCGGCCACCGCGAGGGCGCGCGCCGAGACGTCCATGCCGGCCACCTCGGTGAACCGCGGGTCCGTCAGCAGCTCGCCCACGAGCTGCCCCTGTCCGCAGCCGAGGTCGAGCACGCGCGCGGCCCCCGAGGCGCGCAGGGCGCCCAGGATCGCCTCGCGGCGCTGCACGGCCAGCGGGACGGGCCGCTCCTCGGTGTCCGTCTCCTCGTCGACGGCGTTGTCGAGCTCCTCGGCCTCGGTGTCGTCGGACTCGGCGAGGCGGGCGAGGGCCAGGCGCTCCAGGGCGTCCCGCGTCAGCGACCAGCGGCGGCCGAGGTAGCGGCCGGCGATCAGGCGCTGCTCGGGGTGGTCCTCAAGCCATCCCTCGCCGGAGCGCAGGAGCTTCTCCACCTCGTCGGGCGCCACCCAGTAGTGCTTGGAGTCGTCGAGCACCGGCAGCAGGACGTAGAGGTGGCGCAGGGCGTCGGCGAGCCGCTGCTCGCCCTCCAGCACCAGCCGTACGTAGCGCGAGTCGCCCCACTGCGGGAACCGCTCGTCCAGCGCGACGGGCTCTGCGAACACCGTCCAGCCCAGCGGGGCGAACAGCCGCTCCACGAGCGCTGCGCCGCCGCGGGCGGGCAGCACGGGCACCTCGATGCGCAGCGGGCGGGCCGCACCGGGCAGCTCGGGCCGGGCGGCGCACTGGCCCTTGAGGGCGGTGGAGAAGACGCTGCTGAGGGCGACGGCGAGCAGCGAGGACGCCGCGTACGGGCGGTCGTTGACGTACTGCGCGAGGGCGGAGTCGGGTGCGCCGCCGCGTCCCTTGCCCTTGGAGCGGCGCACCAGCGCCACCGGATCGATCTCCAGCAGCAGCGCGGCGGTGCAGCGCTCGGCCGTGGCCTCGGGGTAGAGGACGTGCGCGGTGCCGTGGGAGGTCGAGAAACGCTGCGCCTTGTCGGGATGCTTGTGCAGCAGGAATCCGAGGTCGGTCGCAGGGGATCCGCTCGTGCCGGTGGTGGATATCGTCAGGAACACGCGGTCGAGTATCCCCGGGGGTGCGCGCCTTCTGCTAATGCTTTTCGCCGGTGCCCTCGGCGGTATTCACCGGAAGGCTGCTCCCCGGGAGACCGTTCCCCATCGGGCCGTTCCCCGGCATGCCCTTCCCCGGCATGCCGTTCTCCAGCAGGCCGTTCAACAGGGCGCGGGTGAGGGCCGCGATGGTGAAACCGCAGGTGATCTCCCCTGCGGCAACCATTTCCGCGACCTCCGGCCAAGGCCGGGGGACGATGCGCCGGATGCCTTCGGCCGTCTCCGGAGAACCGAAGTCGTCGATTCGGGCGACGAACAGCTCGACGTGATCGCCGATCAGTCCGCTGTCGGGATGCATACGGCCCAGGGAAATCAATTCGGTGACCTCTGCACCGATTTCCTCCGCCAGTTCCCGCACGGCGTTTTCCGCTCCGGTGGCGCCCGGGGCGCCCATGCCGCGCGGCACCTCCCAGTGCCAGGAACGGGTGGCGTGGCGGTAGTGCTCGACGAGGACGACGTCTCCCGCGGGGGTGAGGGGGAGGACGACGGCGCCGGGGCTCGCGACGGTGGAGAGCATGCGGACGTAGAGCCCGGGGGCGCCGCCGGGAAAGCGGACCGCGTCCCGTACGAGGGTGACGAAGCGGTCGGCGTAGACGACGCCGACCGGAGCCGTGGCGCCCTCCGCCCCGGCGTCCGCCGTGCGCCGGGCCTCCTCGACGTCGGCGGGGTCGAAGAGGATGTCGATCCCGCCCGGGGTGTTGCCGAACAGCTCGGGACGGGTGGCGCGCAGCCGGTCGTAGGGGGTGGCGGGGGTCTCTTCTCGCACTGGCTCAGTACTCCGGGAGTTCGTCCTGGACGGTGGCGGAGCCGGTGGCGGCCGGGGAGCCGCCCTCCTCCCGGTACCCGGGCAGCTTGCGCACCATGTCGTGGAACCTTTCCCACTCCCGCGTGCCGTCGAACCGCACTGCCGCCATCTCCCGTGCGAACTTCTGCTCGCGCCGGCCCTCCAGCCTGTTGCGCAGCACCAGTTGCACGGATCCGCCGTATTTGGCCGAGATCCCGCCGAGGCTGCCGGCCACGCTCCAGCTCTCGTCCCCGGTGACTGCGGTGAAGGCGGCGCCGCCGACGGTGACGACGACCTCGATGACGGGCAGCCACTTGTTGGCGCGGGCCCGGCTGTCGCCGCGGGCCCCGGCGAGGCGGACGATCTCGGAGTTGAGCCCGACGTAGCGGTCGAAGACGGGGCCGACGCGCTCGTGGAAGGACGCCGGATCGGCGGTCAGCTCGTCGAAGGCGCTGATGTAGGCGTTCCACGGGTCGCTCTGCCGCAGGCTCCAGATGTCCTCCAGGGCGAGCGCGTCGACCGCGGCGGGGGTGAGGGCGAGCCGGTCCTGGACCGTGGAGAACGCCTGCCGCTGCAGGAACAGCAGGAGCTGCTCGGGGTCGGTGACCGTCCCGGCGGGTGTCGTACGGACGTCGCGCCACTCCTGGAGGGCCACCCTCCGCAGGCTGCCGGCCGGGGTGAGCGGGTACATGCCGAGGGCGTCGGCGAGGTTGACGTTGTAGATGAGGTCGAGGAGCTGCTTGATCTCCCCCGCGAAGGGCTTGTTCCTGTCGTACCTGCCCTCGGAGACGGGTGTGCCCGGCACGGTCACGAACTCCTCGTAGAGCACGTTGCGCGTGACGAGGTCGCCGCGGACGCTGCGCTCGTTGCTGAGCCGGACCACTTCGCCGATCCGGGCGGCGAACGCCTCGTGCCGCCGCTGCGGGACGCCGACCTGCGCGGCGAGCAGGGGGATGTCCTTCGCGGTGAGCCCCTGCACCCGCGCGGCGAAGGCGTTGAACAGGGCGCTCCTGGCGGCGTCCCGGTTCTCCTGGTCCTCCCAGGAGAACCGGACGCACTTGACGCGCTCGCCGGACGGCATCCCTTCGAGCGTCTCCTGCCAGGCGGTGAAGGCCCGCTCGTCGAAGTCCAGGCCGGTGCTCGGGCGCTCGGCGGGATCGCGCTCGTTCAGCAGGTAGGGCACGAGGGCCGCCTGCGCCAGCAGCTTCTGGTGCGCGCGGCGGGCCGTGCCGCCCTCGACGAGGTCACGGCTGACGGCGGCGTTGTTGTAGAAGAACACGCGGTTGGCCACCACTTGGCGGGTGTTGATCAGACTGCGGAAGTACTCGGCCCGCACCTCCTTCTCCCGCTCGCCTCCGACCTCCCCGAGCGATCTCTCTCCTGCGACCATCTCCCTGGTCAGTTCCGCGGTCGCCCACTGGTTGTCCAGGGACTGGGCGATCACCGCGCCGGGTGCCAGGTCCGGCGGCCTCACTCTGACGGTCGTCTCAGCGGATTCCTGGGACATTCCCCACCCCCGGTCCTGGATCCCCTACGACGCATCTCTCACGTCCGCTTCCACGCTAGTGGTGAACCCATGGCCCGGACCCGCGGTTGCGCCAACTGACGGGACCTGAAGCGGAGTTACGGGCTCTACGGGGCCGGGGACCGGGACAGGGTGCGGGCCAGGGACGCGATCCCGGCCGGGCCCACGCGGCAGCAGCCCCCGATGAGGCGGGCGCCCGCCTCGTACCACTCGGTGACACGACCGGGAGCGAAGGCCGGCCGGCCCGTCCAGGACCGGGCGGCGGCATCCCACTGCTCGCCGCTGTTGGGGTAGACCACGACGGGCTTCCGCGCGGCCTCCGCCGCGAGCCGCACCGCAGGGCCGGCATCGGCTGGCGTGCAGCAGTTGACCCCGACGGCGACCACCTGGTCGTTCCCGGCAGCCAGCGCGAACGCCTCGCACAGCGGCTGACCGGCACGGGTGCACTCGCCCTCCGCGCTGTACGACAGCCACACGGGCACCCCGCAGCCCTCCACCGCCCGCAGCAGCGCCTCCGCCTCGTCCACGTCGGGCACGGTCTCCAGCGCGAGGACATCGGGCGCTGCCTCCACCAGGGTCTCGATCCGCGGCCGGTGGAAGCGCTCCAGCTCGGCGACGCTGAGGCCGTAACGCCCTCGGTACTCACTGCCGTCGGCGAGGAAGGCGCCGTAGGGGCCGACGGACGCGGCGACCCGGATCTCCTTCCCGGGGGCTGCGCGCTCCGCGGCGCCGCGCGCCAGCTCCACGCTGCGCCGCAGCAGCGCCGCGGCCTCGGCACGGCCCAGGCCCCGGCGCGCGAAGCCCTCGAAGGTGGCCTGATAGCTGGAGGTGATGAGCACCTGGGCGCCCGCCCGCACATAGGCGGCGTGGGCCTGCTCGATCTGCCCCGGGTCGTCGGCGAGCAGCCGGGCCGACCACAGGGCGTCGGACAGGTCGCAGCCCTGCGCCGCCAGCTGGTTGGACAGTCCGCCGTCGAGGACGAGCGGGCCGCGCTCCAGCGCGTCGGCGAGAGGGGTGGTGGGGGCGGGCGTCACGGGTGCTCCTCGGTCGTACGGCGGCGCCGGGCCGGCGTCAGCTCAGCTCAGCTGGGACTGGACCTCCGAGGAGATCAGCTCCAGGTGGTCGAGGTCGTCCAGGTCCAGGATCTGGAAGTAGACCCGGGAGGATCCGATGGCCGCATAGCGGCCGATCTTGTCGACGACCTCGGCGGGCGAGCCGGCCAGGCCGTTCTCCTTGAGCTCGGCCACATCGCGCCCGATGACCGCAGCACGGCGCGCGACCTCCGCGTCGTCCTTGCCGATGCAGGCGACGAGCACGTTGGAGTAGACGAGCTCGTCGCCCTTGCGGCCGGCCTCCTCCGCGGCCGCCCGCACCCTGCCGAACTGCCGCTCGCTGTCCTCGACCGAGGCGAAGGGGATGTTGAACTCGTCGGCGTACTTCGCGGCGAGCCGCGGCGTGCGCTTCGCGCCGTGGCCGCCGATGAGCACGGGCACCTTCCGCTGTGCGGGCTTGGGCAGCGCGGGGCAGTCGGTGAGCTGGTAGTGGGTGCCGTCGAAGTCGAAGGTCCGCCCGGCCTCCGTCTCCCACAGGCCCGTCACGATCGCGAGCTGCTCCTCCAGACGCCCGAACTTCTCCTTGGGGAAGGGGATGCCGTACGCCTTGTGCTCCTCCTCGAACCAGCCCGCGCCCAGGCCGAGCTCGACCCGCCCGCCCGACATCTGGTCCACCTGCGCCACCTGGATGGCCAGCACGCCGGGCAGCCGGAACGTGCCCGCGGTCATCAGGGTGCCGAGCCGGATGCGGCGCGTCTCACGGGCGAGCCCCGCCAGGGTGATCCAGGCGTCCGTCGGCCCGGGCAGGCCGTCCGCGGAGCCCATGGCCAGGTAGTGGTCGGAGCGGAAGAAGGCGTCGAAGCCGAGGTCCTCGGTGGCCTTGGCGACCGTCAGCAGGGTGTCATAGCTCGCCCCTTGCTGGGGCTCGGTGAAGATTCGCAGATCCATGCCTCCCATCCTGCACTGCCGCACGCGCGTCAACCGACCGTGCCCTGCCCCGGTCCACCCACCCCGGTCGGGTGAAATTCCGCCGCCCCCGCCGGACGGGTGAGCCCCGGCCAGTGTCCGCCGCGGCCGGTGGTCGTTTGCTCGGGCGGAGCCGGACCGCCCGGCCCGCGCACCGGTGTGCTCTGCCGGAGGCGACGACCGCAACACCGCTCTCCCGCACCGGGAGGGCCGGGGCCGAGGAGGCCGCGATGACCCAGGAAGCCGTGCCCGACGAAACGGTGCCCGCCCAGCCCGCCGCCCGGCAGCCCGGCGCGCCCAAGGGCCTGCTGCAGCAGATGGAGGAGCTGATGGCCGCGCTCAACGCCGATCTGTCGCAGCTCGACGCCGATCTGCAGCCGCGCGACGGACGCCCGGCGTCCGTCGACGGAGGGGATGCCCGCTGACCGCCCGCGCCTCACGCGGCACCACCCTCCCGCTCGCGCGACGCGAGCCGTCTCTGTAACCAGCGGACTCTGTCGCTCGTCTCGTCGGCGGCGTCGATCGCCTCTATGCACTGCCAGTACATGGCCTCCTCGCCGGAGGAGCAGGCGACGCCCACCAGGGCGATGCCCACTTCGCCGAGGAGCCCGCAGAGCCCCGCCAACGCGCCCCAGGGGTCGCGCACTTCGGTGAGCTGCCCGGCCCGTACCGCTCCGGCGCGCAGCGTATGACGCAGCGCGCCGGACGCACGGGTGCCGGCCTCGCTCAGACTTCCCGCGGCGGCGCGGGCCTCGAAGGGCCCGTGCACCGCGAGGTGGCCGCCGACCGCTCCCGCCAGCGCCTGGGTCTGCCATGCCTCGGTGACGATGTCATGGACGGCCCTGGCCTGCGCCAGGGCCGTCCGGGTGGCTCCGATGAGCCGCACTGCATCCATGGCCTGAATCCCCCATCTTCCCGACTGCGCCCTCGACTGCGCTTCCGACTGCGCCGTGCTCACACCTGCTCACTACCCAGAGTGATGACTAACCGCCGGAAACGCCAGGGGAATTCAGAAATCTGTGGATACCAGATGGGGTGTGGATAACTCAATCACTCCGGAGAGTGACGATCTGGCGAATCCGGCAGCGGGAACCGCTTCTCGTTGCGCTCGATCTTCGCGGAGAGGGCCGCAGCCGGGTCGATGCCCAGCACCTGGCAGAACTGCAGCAGATACGCCAGCACGTCCGCGACCTCGTCCTCGACCCGGGCGGCGGTCCCCGGGCTGTCCATCACCTGCGCCGACTCCTCCGGCGTCAACCACTGGAAGATCTCGACGAGTTCGGACGCCTCGACGCTCAGGGCAGCGACGAGGTTCTTGGGCGTGTGGTAGGGAAGCCAGCGGCGCGCCGCCGCGAAGTCGGCCAGGCGGCGCTGCAGCACCTGCAGCTCGCCCTCTCCGCCGCCGCGTCCCTCTTCTCGGTGTTCAGGATTCACCCCCAAGATCTACCACCGAGATTCCCGGCAGAGCCGGATCCGCTGCAGGATCCGCGCCCCCTTGCACCGCCGCCACCAGCCGGACGTGCCCCCGCTCCCCCATTCGCACGGCCAAGGAGAGCAGCTCGCGCGCCTGCCGCGCATCCAGGCAGCGGTCGAAGCCGTCCGCCAGGACGGTGAGGGTCTGCCGCGCCTGCAGCACCTCGGCGGCCGAATCCATGTCCAGCACCCCCGGGCCGGTCATCAGCACGAGGCAGAGGGCGAGGTAGCGCAACTCGCCGTCCCCCAGCCGCTCCAGGGGCGTCGCCGCCCCGGACCGCCGCTCCAGCAGGGCCCGTACGAGACCGTCGCCCAGCTCCCGTACCGCCAGTTCGTCCACGGGCACGCGGCACCCCGCGCCCACCGCCGCCACGAGCGCCGCATGGCGGGTCGCGCACTCGTGGCGCGTACGGCCGAGGACCGCGGCGGCGTTGTCGCAGGAGCCGCGCAGCAGCCCGTCGCCCGCCGCGGCGGGCATCCGCATGAGCTCGGGGCGGGGGTCGCAGGGGAAGACGGAGCGCAGCGCCACGACGACCTGTTCGGCGGCGTCGAGGACGAGGCGCTGACCGGCGGTCTTGCCCGCGACGCGCAGGGGCAGCAGAGCGGTCCCGAGTCGGTCGTCCGGCAGGGGTGCACGGGTGACGGGGACGGCGCCGGCCGTGTGCCAGGCGGCCTCGACGGCGCGGCGGCCGGGATCGCGCAGGGCCGTCGAGAGCAGGGTCCGGCCGGCGGCCGTCATCCGTTCGCCCACGATGCGCAGCTCGGGTTCGGCCTGGACGGCGACGTCGAGGCGGACGGGACCGAGGGGCCCTCCGACGATGCAGCCGATGCGGAAGCCGCGCCTGCCCTGCGCGTCGGGGCGGGCCTGCTGCGGGACGCAGGCCTCGGGGCCGCCGTCGACGCCGGCGAGGGCTTCCTCCAGGGTGTCGCCTCCGGCGAGCCGGGCGAGGGCCCCGTAGGCCTGGAGGGCACTGGACTTGCCGCTGCCGCTCGGGCCCCGGAAGAGGGTGAGCGGGCCGAGCGCGAAGACGGCGTTGCGGTGGGACTTGAAGGCGGAGAGCCGTAACTCGGTCACCGCGGGCCGCTGCCCACCCGGCGGGGCGGGGACACGGGCAGGGACAGAGGCGGGAGCAGGGGTGGGGGTGGAGATGGGGGCAGGGGCGGAGAGGTCGGCGGAGGGGTCGACGGAAGCGACGGCGGGAAGGGCGTCCGGTCGGGCACAGCGTGTGTCCATGCCCGGACCGTATGTGACAGATATTCAGCCAAACCGTTTCGGCTGATCACTTTTCCTACGATCGGGGTATCCCGACGCCACCTCCGTCCCTTCCGGGGCCAGCAGGAAGACGTTCGTGTCGACCCGGTGCATGCCGCTGCCCAGGCCGAAGACGACGCCGCTGGAGAAGTCGAGGATGCGCTTGGCGACGTCCGTGTCGGCGCCGGTGAGGTCCAGCAGGACCGGCACCCGGGCCATCAGGTGCTCGGCGACCTCGCGGGCGTCCGCGAAGACCTGGACCCGCAGCACGACCATGCGCCGCTGGTTGGGATCGGGCTGCTGCTCGTCCTCGGGCAGAGCCCTGTGGTTGGGCCATGACGGCCATGCGTGGTGACCACGGAGCGGGACGACCTCGGCCAGACCCTCCCACTGCTCGTCGGTGGCCTCGGACCTGTTCACCGGCTCACCCCTCCGGGGAACGTGCTCGCTATATGCATCCCACAATCCTAGGGACAATCGTCACCCGTCGGGACCAATGACACGCCTGAGCGCCGGAGGGCCCGAGCGACCCGTCCGGCGCCGTGCGTGAGCTTGCGGCCTCAGCTCTGGCCTCAGCTCTGGTCTCAGCCCTTGTAGACGCTGAAGCGCTTCGTCAGCGCCCGGATGCCGGCGTCCTCGCCGACGACGCCCACCGCGCAGATGCCGAGCTCCCCGGAGGAGGCCCCTTCGACCATGGCCCGGTAGTCGTCGAAGCTGTTGCTGAGCGCCTGGCCGCGGGTGGTGAACACCACCGGGGCGAGCCCCTCCGCACGGGCGGACTCGGCCAGTTGCAGGAGGTGACCGGTGCGGCCCGAGAGGACGACGGTGTTGAAGCGGATGCCGGCGTGGTGCACCCCGTCGCCGTCCCGCACGTCGTCCGCGTAGATCCTGGCGTCGACACGGGCCAGCTGGCCCATCACGATGGCGGCCGCGTTGGCGACGGCGCCCGCTTCCAGGGACTTGTCGACGGCGATCACCGTACGGAGGAGTTCTGACATCCGGTTATTTTCTCCGCTCGAAGACGACGAAGCTCATGGGGGTGCCCACGGAGAGCACCTCGATGACCTTCAGCCCGTAGTGCTCCGCACACGTGGCGTTGGTGATGGCGGCGGCACGGCCGCCGTGGGCCAGGGCGGCCTTGCAGGCGGCGCTGTTCGAGGTGGCGTGGAAGGACTCCGCGGTCCGGTCGTCCACGCGCGACTCGAAGAGCTTCCTGGTCGCCGGGTGGTAGTGGACGACGTCGAACCGCTCCAGGTCCGCGTCCTGCGGCGGGGCGGCGAAGACCATGTCCGGCAGCGGGCCGACGAACGCCTCCACGGCCCGCAGTTCGGGGTCGAAGAAGAACGTGCGGATCTCCGGGTAGGCGCCGGCCACGAGCAGCGCGTCGTTGCGGCCGTCCTTCACCGATGCGGCGGCCTCCTCGAAGGAGGGGTAGCCGAGCAGCCTGCTCGCCTTGCCCGTCGCCGCCCAGCGCGTACCCACGGTGACGCTGCACGTGAGCCCGGCGGGATCGTCGGCGAGCGTGGCCACGGAGGCGTAGCGGGTGGCCGTGTCGATGTAGGCGCTGAAAGGAGCCGCCGCCATCAGTTCGTCAACGTCAATGCCTGCACCTGCGCCTGCCTCTGCGCCTGCGCCTGCATTTACAGCTGCATTCAGGTCTACGGTCTGCGTGGTCACGGCGTGCGCTCCTCGGGGACGTCGTTCAGGTGAACCGTCGGGCGAACCGGCGGACGGAACCGGTGGTCATCCCTCGAGTTCATAGAATCCCGCCCCGTCCAGATATCGGATCGTTCCCATGTCGCGCTGCACTACTTCTTCCACCTCGTGCATCAGATTGATGATGACGGGGTACGTGGTGTCGTCCACGGTCGGCACAATCTCCTCCCCCGGCCGGACCAGCTCCCACATTTCACGGAAGCTCTCCAGTGAACGGATTTCCTCGATGTTCCGGTACTTCTTGAGCCGGCCGGCGGCGGGCGATATCAGCGCCACCCAGGCGAAGTACCGGTCTATCTCGTACGGCTCCCCCCGGCGCGCCAGGAAGCGCTTGGGCCGTACGTAGGCGTCGACGGCCCAGTCGAGCTGGGACTCCCCCGCCGCCAGCCGCGCGTAGTGCGGCAGGTCGCCGCCGGACAGCCGCGCGCCGGCCTCGATGAGGCACGGGCCGTCCGGGGTCATCTTGAGTTCCACGTGGGCCGGACCGTGCCGGATGCCCAGCGCGTCGAGCACCCCGAAGGCGTACTCGACCAGCTGGTCCTGCACCTCGCCGCGGCGCGGGACGATGTAGCAGGCGCCCGACAGGTCACGGATGCCGTTGACGCTGAAGCGCGAGCTGCGCCAGATCTCGGCGGCGTGGTGGGCTCCGTCCAGGCTCGCGGTGTTGACGATGTACTCGGTGCCGACCAGGTACTCCTGGGCCAGCACGGCGGTGTTGGGGCGCGAGAAGATGTCGTCCGCGCCGACGATGCGGCGGAACGCCGCCGCCGACTGCTCGGGGGTGTCGCAGAACGCGACCCCGTCGCCGCCCGCGCTGGACAGCGGCTTGACGACGATCCGGCCGCCGAGCTTGCGGTGCCAGTCCACGAGCTCCTGCTCGCTCTCCGCCCGCAGCTGCTCCGCCGTGCGCAGGCCCGCCCGGTGTACGGTCTCCGCCATCTCGCCCTTGTCCCGGCGGGCCCGGCTGAGGGCGGTCCCGTTGGTGGGCAGGCCGAGGGCCTCGCTCAGCACGTCGGCGAACGCCACGCCGTACTCGCCGCCGGGCACCACGGCAACCGGGTCGTACGCGCGCAGCTCCGCGACCGTCCGGGCGAGGTCGCCGTCGTGCACGAGGTTGGCGACGTAGTTCTCCAGCGCGGGGCGCGAGGACGCGTAGACGGCGGGCGGCTGCGCGGAACTCTGGACGCGTACGCACGAATATCCGGCGCGGATGAAAGCCGGGGCGATGTGACGGGCCGTCTGCGGAACTCCGTGCTCGGCAGTCTCATAACTGTCGACCAGAATCACGTTCCGCTGCCGGCGCACATCCTGGTGGGTGCCCAAGGAATCCTCCCGTACCAATCTCCGTGCATTCGCACCTGTATTCGCCAATCCTTGATCGACCTGCCGGAATCAGTCAACGGTGTCGGATGTCACAGGGAAGGCGTTTCTTTTGATTTCGGGCAGGCGAGTTCCGGCCTGCGGCAAATAATGCGGGCAGCAGGCCGGAACCAAGGAGAAGGGAAATAATTCCCCGGAAATGCGGGCCTGCTACAGGCCCTGCGACTCCTTACGGAAACGCTCGGCGACGTAAAGGAACCGATCGTTCGCAGCGGGCTCCCCCAGGCTGATGCGCGCGCCCTCGCCACTGAAGGCCCGCACCAGGATCCCCTCCTGCTCGCACAGCGCGGCGAAGCCGTCCGTGTGCTCCCCCGTCCGCAGCCAGACGAAGTTGGCGTGCGACGGCTCCAGGGCCCAGCCCTGTTCCGCCAATGCCGCGCTCACCCGCTGCCGTTCGGCGGTGAGGACCGCGACGCGCTCCCGCATCCCGGCCTCGGCGCGCAGCGACGCGACGGCCGCATCCTGCGCGAACTGCGTCACGCCGAAGGGGACGGCCGTCTTCCGCAGGGCGGTGGCCACGGGTTCGTGCGCGACGGCGAAGCCCACGCGCATGCCTGCCAGGCCGTACGCCTTGGAGAAAGTGCGCAGGACACAGACGTTGGGACGGTCGCGGTAGACCTCGATGCCGTCCGGGAAGTCCTCGTCCGCGACGAACTCGATGTACGCCTCGTCCAGGACGACGAGGACGTCGGAGGGCACCCGGTCGAGGAAGTGCTCCAGTTCCGCCCGGCGCACTATGGTGCCGGTCGGGTTGTTGGGGTTGCAGACGAAGACGAGGCGGGTGCGTCCGGTGATGGCCGCGGCCATGGCGTCGAGGTCGTGCACCTCGCCCGCGGCCAGCGGCACCTCGACGGGGCGGGCGCCCACGATGTGGGTGAGGACGGGGTACGCCTCGAAGGACCGCCAGGCGTAGAGGACTTCGTCCCCGGGCTGCGCGGTGATCTGCAGCAGCTGCTGGGTGACGCCGACCGAGCCGGTGCCGGTAGCGATGTGCGCCTCCGGCACGTCGAAGCGCGCGGCGAGCTCGCGGGTCAGCTCCCCGCACCACAGGTCCGGATAGCGGTTGATCCCCTGCGCCCCGGCCACGGCCCGCTCGATCACGCCGGGCAGCGGCGGATACGGATTCTCGTTCGCGGACAGCTTGTACACCGGCTGCGCCGCAGCAATTCCCGCAGAGCTCCGCGGCCTGCCGGCCGGCACCCCCTCCAGCGCCGCCCGCAGCTTGGGCCCTAACTCCCCCACGTGCTTCCCCCTTCTTGGACACGACGCGGTCCCGGCCGCCCCTCGCCCGGCACGAGGCACAGGGCGGGGCCGCGACCGAAGGACCGCACGACCAAGATCAACATTACGTGAGCACGGAGGGTGACCGAGGCCCGGGCGGCCTCCGGGAGCAGCAAAGAACTGTAAAGATCCGCAGGTCAGCGGATGGGGTCGGGGTTTGCGGGCGAAAACCGAGCCGCCGGAGGCATCCGGCCCGCGGCGCCGCCTGGCACCTCCTGGCGCCACTTCACCGCTTCACCACTCCACCCACGCCACCACGTCACCGCTTCACCGCTTCAGCCGCCCCCGTACAGCCTTCAGAAGCTCCACGCGCCCGACGCGCAGCGTCAGCACGTCCCGCCCCGGCAGCGGCTTCGCGTACCAGGGCAGGCCGAGCCGCTGCCAGCGCGCCGGCTTCAGCGACGGCTGCGGCGGTACGGGGACGGACCACTCCTTGCCGGCCACGGCGAGGCGGAGCGCCGGCTCCCACTCGCCGGCGGTCGTGCAGGGCACCTGCACCGTGAAGGAGCCGTCGGAGGCCGAGGGTTGGACCGGGACCGTCTGCTCGGCGCCCTTCGGGCCCTTGGCCCGCACCGTCAGCGCACCCTGGGGCCAGCTTTCCAGCGTGCAGCGCCCGCTCACGGCGAGGGTGGCGGGGCCGCCGCCGGGCACCCACGTCGCGCCGGTGACGCGCAGGCGCGGCAGTACGCGGTGGCGGGTCTCGCCCACGTCCAGCGTGAGATTGCCGTAGGGCTTGGTGGTGTAGAGGGCGACCGCCGTGCCCGCGTCCGTGACGAGCGTGGTCGTCGCGGTCGTCACGGACTCCGCGCGGCTGCTGCCGAGGCGGGCCTCCTTGACGATGCCCTGGGCGCCCACGGCGAGCGAGATGTCCCACATGCCGGCCGTCAGCGACGCGAGATCGATCGTCGCGTCATACCCGGCGACGTCGTAGTCGTGCAGACCGCCGTCCTCCTCGGTACCCAGGCCCGGGGTGGCGGTGTGATGAACAGGAAGGCGGCGCTCCGTGTCCGTGCCGCGCTTGCGGAGGACGAGCTCGGTGGTGACGTCGCGCGTGGCTATGCGGTGGATGTACGCGTGCCCCGTGAGGCGCAGCCCGGTGGCGTTGATCTCCGCGGAGTCGACGCGGTGGCGGGCGCGCAGCTCGTCCGTGATGTCGTAGCAGTCGTCGGGGATGTTGAGCGTGGAGTCGCGGAAGTAGGGGTGGAGCGCGTAGGCGCGGCCGCCCTCGACCAGGAGGTCCGGGAGGGCGGCGGCGGTGGCGGCGAGGGTGGTGATGCCGTAGCTGGCGGCGCCCCGGTCGAGCTCCCAGCGGACGAGGGTGAGGAGCTCGTCGAGGAGCCTGTGACGGATGAGGTGGCAGCGCAGGCGGACCACGGCGGGCAGGCGCGCGGCCAGGCCCTCGCTCCAGTGCAGCGTGACCAGGTCGGACAGCTCGTGCAGCAGCTTGTCCTGGACCTCGCGCTGCGGCTCGCGGCTCAACTGGAGGACTGCGTCGCGCAGTTCGACGGCGAAGTGCCGGTGCATCAGCGTGTCGCGGTCGGAGCCGGCCGGCACGTGCTCGGCGACGAGGCCCGCCATCATCCGGAAGAGGTCTATTCGCATCCGCGCGCCGTGCTCCTGCGCGGTGATGTTGTTGCCGTCCTCGCGCGCGACCCAGTAGAGGCAGTCGTAGTCGGCGACGACGGATATCGCGGCGGCCTGGAGGTAGGCGGTGGCGACGAACGGCTGGTCCTCGCCGATCGACAGCCCGGTGTCGAAGCGCAGCCCGAGCCGGTCTATCAGCTCGCGGCGGAACAGCTTCATGGGGTTGAGCGTCCAGTAGACCCGGGAGGCGAAAACATCGGTCTTGGGCTGGTTCCGCCGGAACATCGACTGAGGCGCCCGCCGCCCGCCCTCCCCCACAATCCGCCCGAGCACGACGTCGGAGCCGTTCTCGTCCGCCGCCGCGACCATGCGCTCCAGGGCCTCGGGCCCGATCCGGTCGTCCGCGTCGAGGAAGTACACGTAGCGCCCGGTGGCCTGCTCGAGCCCAAGATTCCGCGGCCCCGCCGGCCCCCCGGAGTTCGCCTGATGAACGACCCGCATCCCCGCCCCGGCCCGCTCCGCGATCCGGTCCAGCTCGGCAGCCGTACCGTCCGTGGACCCGTCGTCGACGACGATCAGCTCGATCCGGTCGGCCCCGAGCGACTGCTCCAGAACGGAACCGACGCTGCCGGTCACGTACGGCATGGCGTTGTACGCGGCGATGATGACCGTGACGTCAGGCCGAGGCCGAGACATGGCGAGGTGCTCCGTTCCTGCAGTACAAGGTGTCGTTTCAGGGTATAGGAGACATCGAAACGGTGTTCGTTGAAGATTGCCGAAGATGGGGACCGCCGAGGGGCCCCGGCACGGCCGCAAGACGCAAGGGCGCGGATGGGTGACGGCCCCGGCCGTCAGGAACCGGGGTGGGCTCCGCCGCCTCGGTAGAAGGCGAGGTACGAGCAGAGGGCGAGGAACTCCCGCTGGTATTTCGCGGAGCCCAGGAGCTCGACGGCGGGTCCGGCCTCGCGCAGCCGGCGCTCGGCCCCGCCCAGGTTGCGCGGAGCCATCTGCAGGTACAGCCAGGACGCGGCCAGGCGCAGACGCAGCCAGAGCGTCAGATCGCCGCTGGTACAGGTGAGTTCGGACATCGCCTGTTCGAGGAGCAGGACGGCCTCGGCGTGCCGCTTCTGGCGGACGCGCACCGTGCTCGCCGTCCACAGGGCCTCGACCCTCAGGCCGGCCGGCAGTTCCGCCATGAGGGCGAGGAACTCGTCCGTGTGCGCGGCGGCTTCGGCGAGCCGTCCGGCGTCGGCCTCCAGGGAGACGAGCACCAGGAGTGCACGGGCCGCGTCCAACTGAGGCATCGCCCGCTCGGCGGTGACGGCATGGGCCCTGCCGGCGGCATCCAGCGCCTCCCTGTTCCGGCCGCAGGCCTGCAGGTACCGCGCGAGCTGGACGCGGGCGCGGACCTCGAGGCGGGGGTTGCCGATCTCGGCGCCGAGTGCGATCAGGGCCCGCAGGGTCTGCTCCTCCTGCTCCCCGTCGCCCTGCGTGCGGTAGGCCTCGGCGAGGACCCACAGCGCCTGCCAGCGCACGGCCGGGTCCATCTCGGCGGGCCGCTCCAGGCTTTCGAGCAGCAGCGGCACGACGTCCGCGTCCTCGGCGACACTGCCCGAGAGGACCACCGCGAGCCGCTGCGCCGCTTCGTCGGGGTACTCCTGCCGGAAGACCTCGGCGGGGACGCCGAGCTTGTCGCAGAGGTAGGTGAGGGCCCGCTCCGTCGGCGGGCGGTTGCCCGATTCGAGGCGCGAGAGGTACGCCGGTGACATGCCCGGGCCGGCGAGCTCCGCCTGCATCATGCCGCGGGCCTGTCTGATCTCCCTCAACCGGGCGCCGAATCCCGGCTGTTCCGGGAGATACCTAGCTCGCTGTCGCATGGCCGTCATGGTGCCGCTGCCGGGCAGTCGCCCTCCCTCACTCCGCTGTTCTGCCGCTGGTACACACGGGCGCCGACGCCGGCCGAGCCGTGAGGGAACCTACTCGATCCGTACGCCGGCAACCAGCCCGGCCAACGCTTGACAAACCTGGCAATTGATCTTTGGGTGAGGGCCGACAGGGGAGGCGTGGGGCGCTGCCGCACGTGAGCGAAGGGGGGCCTGCGTTGTCGAAGACGCACGCAGGGGCGGAGAAACTGTCAGTGATGTCAGGGCCAGGACTGCGGTCCGTGTCGTACCCGGTGAGCAGGGTCCCCGTGGACTCCCTGCGCAGCGGCGACTCTCCACGACTCGGCGGCATCGACCAGGAACACGTCGAGGCCCTCGCCCAGTCGCCCCGGGAGTTCACCCCGATCCTGGTGCACCGCGGCACACGCCAAGTCGTCGACGGAATGCACCGGTTGAGGGCGGCGGTGCTGCGCGGCGAGCGCGAGATCGCGGTCCGCTACCTGGACGGGCCGGCCGACGAGGTGTTCGTCCGGGCCGTCGCGGCGAACGTCGACCACGGCCTGCCGCTGACCCTGAAGGACCGCAAGGCGGCGGCCGAACGGATCCTGCGCACGCATCCCACCTGGTCGGACCGGGCGATCGCCCGGATCACGGACCTGTCGCCGAAGACCGTGGGCGCGGCCCGCAGGCGTTCGTGCGAGGAAATTCCTCAGCCGAACACCCGGGTGGGCCAGGACGGCCGGACCCGGCCGCTCGACCCGGCCCGGCGCCGGGAGGCCGCACGGGCCCTGCTGGCCGCGCACCCCGGGGTCCCGCTGCGCGAGGTGGCGGCCCATGCGGGGATCTCCGTCAGCACCGCCCATGACGTGCACCGGCGCATGCAGTGCGGCGAGCCCGAGCCGGCCGCAGCGCGCCGGGCCGCAGCCCCGGCCGGACCCGCGGCCGGGCCGCACGAGGTGCGCCGCAGCCGGGCGACGGTGCTGCGGAGGCTTGTCAACGACCCTTCGCTCAAGCTCACCGAGTCGGGGCGCGCGCTGCTGCGCTGGCTGAGCACGCAGGCCCTGGACATCGAAGCCGGCGAGCAGCTGCTCGCCTCCGTGCCGCCGCACTGCGCGGTCACCGTCGCCGACCTGGCCCGGTCCTACGCGCAGGAGTGGGAGCGGTTCGCCAGGGAGCTCGGCCGTGCACAGGAGTCTGCGGGCGCCTGGCGCGCCGGATAGCGGGGGTGGCAGGGGCCGGGGGCATCAGGGGCCGGGCCGGCTCAGCCGCCGAAGCGCGGTTCGCGTTCGGCCTCGACGAGGACGCGGCGGAGCAGGTCAACCAGGAGCTCCCGCTCGGCCGGGTCGAGGGCCTGCAGGATGCGGTGCTCCTCGCGCCCCTCGGTCTCCAGGGCGGACTGCCAGGCGGTCCGCCCCGGGCCGGTGAGCTCGACCGTCACCTTGCGGCGGTCCGCCGCGGACGCCTCTCGACGGACGAAGCCGCGCCGCTCCAGGCCGTCGAGACGGCTGGTCATCGCGGACGGGGAGAGTTTGATCGCGGCCGCGAGCTCCGACGGCGTGGCCCGGCCGCCGCGACCGGCGAGGGCGTGCAGCGTCAGGTACTCGAAGCTCTGCAGGCCGTGCTCGGCGAGGGCGGCCTCCTTGGCCCGGCCCAGGTGCCTGACGAGCACCGACATCCGGGTCACCGCGCCTTCCACCACCGGATCGAGGGTCGGCAGGATCTCCTGCCAGCGGGTGACGTGTTCGTCCACGGAGTCGCGCTCAGCCATGGACACATTTTACTTCGTCGCCATAAAGTGCGTTGTCAAATATTGCGACGTCGAATTAATCTCGCCGGATGACCCATCCCCTGCGGCTACGCAACTTCCGGCTGCTCTTCGTCAGCCGCACCATGTCCACGCTCAGCGACGCCCTGGTGCCGACCGCGCTGAGCCTGGCCATCGTCCACGTCACCGGCTCGGCCACGCTGCTGGCCGTCGTCCTGGGCTGCGCCCTCGGCACCCGGCTCGTGCTGCTGCCGGTGGCCGGTGCGGTCGCCGACCGGTTCAACACCCGCCTGGTCGCCCTCGTCGCGGACCTCACGCGGATGGTCACCCAGGCCGTGGTGGCCGTGGAACTGCTCGGCGACGACCCCAGCGTCACGCACATCGCGATAGCCCAGGCCGTGGCGGGGGCGGCGTCGGCGGTCGGCCTGTCCAACCTCTCGCCCCTGGTCACCAAGATCGTGCCCGCCGCCGGGGAGCAGCGGATCAAGGCCAATTCCCTGATGAGCGTGGCCAAGAGCGTCTCCTTGCTGGCCGGTCCCGCCCTGGCCGGCACCCTGATCTTCGCGGTCGGCTACGGCTGGGTCTTCGTGGTCGACGCGACCGCCTTCGGCATCAGCGCCGCCCTGATGCTGACGGTCCGCCTGACCGAGGCCGCCCCCGCCCCCCGGGCGCGCACCTCGATCCGGGCCGACCTCACCGAGGGGTTCGCCGAGGTGCGGGCCAGGGACTGGTACTGGACCAGCCTGATCGCGCACGCCGTGTGGAACTTCGTCGCCAACATCCTGCTCACGCTCGGCCCGCTCATCGCGGTGAAGCGGCTCGGCGGCGAGGGTGCCTGGGTCGCGGTGACCCAGGCGGGGGGTATCGGTCTGCTCGCCGGCTCGCTCCTGTCGGGCTGGGCCCGCCCGAAGCGGCCCGTGCTCGTCGGCAACATCGCCCTCGCCAGCTACGCGCTGCCGCTCGCCCTGTTCGCCGCCGGCGCCCCGGTGCCGTTGCTGGTGGCCGGCTACGGCGTCGCCCTCGCCGCACTCGGCTTCCTCAACCCCACCTGGGACACCACCGTCCAGACGGTCATCCCGCAGGGCGTACTCGCCCGGGTCAGCTCCTACGACTGGCTGGTGTCGCTGGCCGCGCAGCCGCTCGGCGTGGTCCTCGCTCCGGTCGCACTGTCCCTGTGGGGCGAGCGGGTGCCCTTCGCGGCTGCCGCGGTCCTGGTCGCGGTGGTCTGCGTGGGCACGGCCGCGGTCCCCGGCGTACGGAACCTGCGGCTGGACCGTGAGGCGCCGGCCCGCTCCGGGCCGGCGGCGGAGGAAGCCGGCGCGGCGGCGGCCTCCGGCGCGGCGGCCGGGGGCGGTGCCGAGAACGTCCGGGAGAGCGGGGAGGGCACCAAGGCGCCCGCCTGAGCCGCGAGCCGCCTAACTCCCGTTCGACGGGGATTCCTTGACGGGAAATGGCGCACCTCGGAGTATGCATTCACGGTCGGCTCCGGCACTCAGCCGCGTGGTCCCGCGCACCGCACGAGCAAGTGCTGTGCGCGAGCCGGCACCGCGCGAGCCCGCCGGGCCGCCGTCACCCATGCATCCTCCGGCTCCGCACGGGCGGAGTCCACGGCCTTCCGAGCCGCCCTGAACACCGGCCACCGGTGCCCGGGCGCGGACCGGCACGCCCCCGAAAGGAATCCCATGAGCACCGCCGCACACGACCTCCTCGAAGAGATCCGGCTGATCTGGGCCGAGGTGCTCGACCAGGAGGACGTCCCGGTCGACGCGAACTTCTTCGAGGCCGGCGGTGATTCCCTGCTCTTCATCGTCCTCCTGGAGCGGATCAACCGCCTGACCGGCCGCGAGATCGAGGCCGCCGAGCTGTTCGACCACGCCACCGTGGAGGCCCAGGCCGAGTTCCTCGCAGGCCTCGCCGCCCCGGAGGCCGGGGCGGACACCGCCACCGACGCGGCCGGGGGACGCGGCCGGCTCCTGGCCCGCGGCCGCTGAGGCAGGGTGGCGAAGGCGTGAGCCGCGACACCGACATAGCCGTCGTCGGCGCCGGGTGCCGTTTCCCCGACGCGTCGAATCCGCAGGAGTTCTGGCGCAACCTCGAGGACGGCACCGTCTCCGTGCGGGAGCTCTCCGACGAGGACCTGCTCGCCGCCGGGGTGGAGCCGGAGACCTGGGCCGATCCCGGGTTCGTCCGGAAGGCCGCCCGGCTGTCCGGGGCCGCCGACTTCGCCGGGGAGTTCTTCGGCTACTCCCGCGCCGAGGCCGAGGCCGTCGACCCGCAGCAGCGGCTCTTCCTCGAAGTGTGCTGGGAGGCCCTGGAGTCCGCCGGTCACGGAGCCCGCTCCGGCACGGCCACCGGCGTCTTCGCGGGCAGCCACGCCGGGCCGTACTCGGCACGGCTGCTGGCCGCCACGGCGCAGCGGGACGGCTGGCCGACGGCGCTCGGCGACCTGCCGCTGCACCTCGGGGGCCTCGGGGACTTCATGGCCGCGCGCGTGGCCTACAAGCTGGGCCTGCGCGGCCCCACCGCCGGCGTCCAGGCGGCCTGCGCCTCGGCCCTGTACTCCGTGCACTACGCGGTCCTGAGCCTGCTCGCGGGCGAGTGCGACCTCGCGCTGGCCGGGGGCGCCACGGTCCTCGAACCGGAGACGGGATACCGGCGCCGCCCCGACGGCAGCCTGTCCGCGGACGGCTACTGCCGCTCGTACGACGCGAGTTCGACCGGCACGTTCTACAGTTCGGGCGTCGGCGCGGTGGCACTGCGCCGGCTGCCGGACGCCCTGGCCGACGGCGACCCGGTCCTCGCGGTCCTGCGCGGCACCGCCGTGGGCAACCACGGCTCGGATCGCGCCGGCTTCACCGCTCCCAGCGCGGCGGGGATCGCCTCCGTCGTGCGCCAGGCCCTGGACGTCGCCGGGGTGAGCGGCCACCAGGTGGGCTACGTCGAAGGGCACGGCGTCGGCACGCCCATCGGGGACCGCCTGGAGATCCGCGGGCTCACCGCGGGCCTGGGCCCCGGAGTGCCGGCCGGCCGGATCGCGCTCGGCTCGGTCAAGGCCAACATCGGGCACACCGGGCCCGCCTCGGGCCTCGCGGCGCTGCTCGGCGCCGTCCATGTGGTGCGCACCGGCCGGCTCGTGCCGCACCCGCTGTTCAAGGAGCCCCGCGAGCCCCGGGCGTTCGCGCAGAGCCCGTTCCACGTGACGACCGAGCCGCGTCCCCTCGCCGGGGAGGAGCGGTTCGCGCTGGTCAACAACATCGGCTTCGGCGGCAACAACGCGGTCGCCGTGGTCGCCGCGCCGCCCGCACCGGTGCGCCCCCCGGCGCCGGAGCGGCCCGTCGTGCGCCTCGTCCTCTCGGCCCGCAACGGCGCCGAGCTGGACTCCGTGGCACGGCGGCTGGCCGACGTCGCGGAGTCCGGCGCCGTACGGCCGGAAGACCTCGCCCACACCCTGCGCACGGGCCGCCGGGCCTTCCCCGAGCGGCGCGTGGTGGCCGTCCCCGCAGACAGCCCCGCACGCCTCGCCGCCGCCCTGCGCGACGCCGCCGACCCGGCCGTGCGCTCACGGCGGGCCGCTCCCGCAGGCCTGTTCGCGGTCGTCGTGGCGGCCGGTGACGCGCCCGGGGCCACCGCGCTCCTCGACCTGCTCGCCGCCGTCTTCCCGCGCCGCAGCGCCCGCTACGACGCCGTCGCGGACGTGCCCGAGCGGGCCTTCACCGTCCTGGTGGGCGACGGCCTCGACCGGGGCGGGCGCACGGGCCCGGTCGTGCAGCTGGCCGCCCGGCCCGCGGACCTCGCGGAAGCCGTCGAGGAACTGGCGCACGAGGCCTGGCTGCACGGCGCCGACGTCGACTGGGCCGCCCTCGCGGGCCGCCGCGGCCGGCGCGTGCCGCTGCCCACCTACCCCTTCCCGCGCGAGCGCTACTGGGCCCTCGACCACTTCCCCGCGCAGGCGGGCCGCCCGGCGGCCGCTCCCCTGCCGCCGGGCGGCGGGTCCGGCCCCCACTCAGCACAAGGAGAACCCGCATGACCGCCCGTACGCTCTACGCCTGGTTCCAGGAGGCGGTGGACCGGTACCCGGACCGCACCGCCGTCGAGGTGCAGGACGCCTCGTACACCTACCGCGAGCTCCACGCCCAGGCCGAGGCCCTGGCCGAGCTCCTGGTGCGCGAGCACGGCAAGGCTCCCGAGCGGGTCGCGCTGCTCGCCATGCGCAGCCACGTCGCCTACGCCGGCTACCTGGCCGCGCTGCGCCTGGGCGCGGTGGTGACCCCGCTCAACCCGCGCTTCCCCGTCACCCGCAACCAGGCCACCTGCGACCTCGCCCGGATCGACGTGGTGCTCGTCGACGAGTCGGGCGCGGCGCAGGTCACCGACTCCGAGGGCTGGTCGGACCACCAGGTGATCACGCTCACCGCCGCCGACGTGGCCGAGGCCAAGGCCGGCGGCAGCCTGCCCGCCTACCGCGGCGACCTGGACGACGTGGCCTACCTGCTGTTCACCTCGGGTTCGACGGGCCGCCCCAAGGGCGTGCCGATCCGGCACCGGAACGCCTCCGCGTACGTCGCCCACTCCGTGGAGCGCTACGACGTGCGGCCGGGCGACCGCGTCTCGCACACGTTCGACCTCACCTTCGACCCCTCGGTCTTCGACCTCTTCGTGACCTGGGCGGCGGGCGCGACGCTCGTGGTGCCGCAGCGCACGGAGCTGCTCGCGCCGGTCGACTACCTCATCGGCCGCCGGATCACCCACTGGTTCTCCGTGCCCTCGGTGGTGACGGTCAGCCGCAGCCTCGGCAAGCTGTTCACCGGCGTGTCGGACACGCTGCGCTACAGCCTCTTCATCGGTGAGCAGCTCACCCTCGAACAGGCCGCGGCATGGCGGCAGATCGCCCCCGGCGCGGTTATCGGCAACGTGTACGGCCCCACCGAGCTCACCGTGGCCTGCGCCGGCTACGAGCTGCCCGCGGACCCGGAGCAGTGGCCGTCGACCTCCAACGACACGGTGCCCATCGGCCCGGTGTACCCCTTCCTGGAGTGGCTGGTCCTGGACGAGGACGGCCGCCCCGCCGAGGACGGCGAGCTCGTGGTGCGCGGCTCCCAGCGGTTCGCCGGCTACTACGCCCCGGAGGACGACGCGGGCCGGTTCATGTCCGTCGAGGAGACCCCCGGCGGCCCGGTGGCGACCGTGTTCGACGGCTCGGGCGAACTGACCGACGCGCACTACTACCGCACCGGGGACCGGGTCCGCCTGGAGAACGGCGCGTGGGTGCACCTGGGCCGGCTCGACGACCAGGTCAAGATCCGCGGCTACCGCGTGGAGCTCGGCGAGATCGAGACCGTGCTGCGCCGCCACCCCGGCATCGACCAGGCCGTCGTCGTCGTGTCGCCGCAGGGCCCGGGCGCGGGCCTCGTCGCCTTCCACACCGGCCCCGAGGAGTTCGGCCGCGGCGCGCTGAGCACCTGGCTGCGCAAGAAGCTGCCGGTGCACATGGTGCCGCAGCAGTACGAGCACCTCGACGCGCTGCCGCTGAACACCAGCGGCAAGGCCGACCGTCCGGCACTGGTCCGGATGCTCGCCGAGCGCGCTACCCGGGACGAAGGGTGACGGAACCGATGGACTTCAGCCTCTTCTACTTCGCCAACGACAGCGCGGGCGAGGACGGCGGCAACCGCTACGAGCTCCTCCTGGAGGGCGCCAGGTTCGCCGACCGCAACGGCTTCACCGCGGTGTGGACGCCGGAGCGGCACTTCCACGCCTTCGGCGGCACCTACCCCAACCCCTCGGTGACCGGCGCGGCCCTCGCGGCGATCACCGAGCGCGTCAAGATCCGCGCGGGCAGCGTGGTGGCCCCGCTGCACCACCCGCTGCGCATCGCGGAGGAGTGGTCGGTCGTCGACAACATCTCCGGTGGCCGCGCCGGCATCTCGGTCGCGTCCGGCTGGCACGCCACGGACTTCTGCCTCAACCCGGGGGCGTACGAGAACCGGAGGGCAGGCCTCTTCGACCAGGCGGCACAGGTCCGGAAGCTGTGGCGCGGCGAGCCGATGACCGTCACGGGCGGCACCGGCGACGAGGCCGACGTACGGATCTTCCCGCCGCCGGTGCAGCCCGAGCTGCCGGTGTGGATCACCAGCGGCGGCGACGCCCGCACCGTGCAGGAGGCCGGCAAGGGCGGGTACGGCCTGCTCACCCACCTGCTCGGCCAGGACCTCGACCAGCTCGCCGAGAAGATCGCCCTGTACCGCAAGGCCGTCGCCGAGCGCCCCGGCGCGGACGGCTGGCCCGGCCACGTGGCCCTCATGGTGCACACCTTCCTCGCCGAGGACGACGACGCGGCGCGCGAGCTGGTGCGCGCACCCATGTCGGCGTACCTGCGCAGCTCGCTCGGGCTCATCCTCGGCGGCTCGAAGCTGGAGAACGCGCGCAAGATCGACCCGTCCAAACTGCGCGAGAAGGACATCGACTTCCTCGTGGAGCGCGCCTTCGAGCGCTACTACGACGACGGCGGCCTGCTCGGCGGCGTCGACAAGTGCCGCGCGGTGGTGGAGCGGCTGCGGGACATCGGCGTCGACGAGATCGCCTGCCTCATCGACTTCGGCCTGCCCACCGCCGACGTCCTCGGCGGCCTCGGCCACCTGGACCGGCTGCGCCGGCTCAGCAGCGACGACACGGAGGGACCGCGATGACCACCGCGCACGACGGCGGGGAGCACGCGGTGCGCCCCCTCCACGAGACCTTCGCCGCCGCCGCGGCCGCCTGGCCCGGGCGCATCGCCGTCAGCGACGGCGAACGCCGGCTGACCTACGCCGAGCTCGACCGCGCGGCCAACCGGCTCGCCCACCGGCTCGTGGCGCTCGGCGCGGGCCCGGAGCAGCTGGTCGCCCTCTCGTGCGCGCGCACCGTCGACCTGGTGGTCGGGGTGCTCGGCATCCTCAAGGCAGGCGCCGGCTACCTGCCGCTCGACCCGCGCTACCCGCTGGAGCGGCTGCGCTCCACCGTGGCCGACGCGGGCTGCCGCCTCGCGGTCGGCGACGAGGTGCCCGAGCTGGGCCTGACCGTCGTCGCCCCGGCGCAGGACGACCTCGCGGGGGAGCCGGACACCGCACCCGCCGTCGGTCTGCGGCCCGAGCACGTCGCGTACGTGATCTACACCTCCGGCTCCACCGGCAGGCCGAAGGGCGTCGTCGTCAGCCACGCCAACGCGGCCCGCCTGTTCACCGCCACCGAGGCGGAGTTCGGCTTCGGACCGGACGACGTGTGGACGATGTTCCACTCCATCGCCTTCGACTTCTCCGTGTGGGAGCTGTGGGGCGCCCTGCTGTACGGCGGCCGGGTCGTCGTGGTGCCGTACGAGCTGAGCCGCGACCCCGAGGCGTTCGTGCAGTTGCTCGTGGCCGAGCGCGTCACCGTGCTCAGCCAGACGCCCTCCGCGTTCCGGCAGCTGGCCACGGCCGCCGAGGCGCTCGGCTTCCCCGGGACGGCGCTGCGCACGGTGGTCTTCGGCGGCGAGAAGCTGGAGCCGGCCACGCTCAGGCGCTGGGTGGAGCAGTACGGCGACGACCGGCCCCGGTTGATCAACATGTACGGCATCACCGAGACGACCGTGCACGTCACCCTGCGCCGCATCACCCGCGCCGACCTCGACGACCGGCGCAGCCCCATCGGCACCCCGCTGGCCGACCTCACCCTGTACGTGCTCGACGAGGAGCTGCGGCCCGTCGCCCCGGGCGTGCAGGGCGAGCTGTACGTGGGCGGGGCCGGCGTCGCGCGGGGCTACCTGAACCGTCCCGAGCTGACCCGGGAGCGCTTCCTGCCCGACCCGTTCACACCCGGCGGCCGGCTCTACCGCACCGGCGACCTGGCCGAGCCGGGCGCCGACGGCGAGGTGTACTACCACGGGCGGGCCGACGGCCAGGTCCAGCTGCGCGGCTTCCGCATCGAGCTGGGCGAGATCGAGGCGACCGTGCTCGGCCACCCCGACGTCCGCGAGGCCGTCACCGTGGTCCGCGAGGACGAGCCCGGGCAGCAGCGCCTCGTGTGCTACTGGGTCGGGCGCGGCGGCGCCGGGCAGGAGGACGGGCTCCCCGCCGCTCTGCGGGAGTTCACCGCCGGGCGGCTCCCCGCCCACATGGTGCCGTCCGCCTTCGTCCCGATGACCGCGCTGCCGATGACCCCCAACGGCAAGCTGGACCGGGACGCACTGCCCCGCCCCGAGGCGCGGGTCACGCCCCCCGCGGGCCCGCTCCGGGCTCCCGCGGACAGCGTCGAGGCACAGCTCGCGACGATCTGGGCCGAGGCGCTCGGGGTGCCCGCGGTGGGCACCGACGACAACTTCTTCGCCATCGGCGGCGACTCCATGCGCGCCATCCCGATGGTGGTGCGGGCCAAGGAGGCGGGCCTGCCGGTCACGGTGGTGGCGCTCTTCGCGCACCCGACCGTGAGCGCACTGGCCGCGTACTGCCGCGCCCAGGAAGCGACCGCCGCGCAGGCCGAGGAGAGCGGAAGCGCCGGGGAGGCCGGAGGTACCGCTCCCGAAGCCGCCGAGGACCGTTTCCTCGCCGGTGCCCCGGACGGCGTGGAGGCCGCCTACCCGGCCTCCACGCTCCAGCAGGGCATCATCTTCCACTCCAAGATGAGTGGCGATCCGACGCTCTACCACGACCTCGAGAGCGTGCGCGTGCACGGACCGCTCGACCTCGGAGCGCTGCGGCGCGCGCTGGACGCCCTCGCGGGCCGGCACGAGATCCTGCGCACGTCCTTCGACCTCGGCAGCCACCGGCAAGTCGTCCAGTACGTGCACGCCGCGGCGGAGATCCCGCTGACCGTGGTCACGCCCGCCGCGGGACTCGACCCGGACACCGCACTGCGCCGCTGGTGGCAGGAGCAGTGGCAGGAACGCTTCGACTTCACCCGGGCGCCGCTCCTGCGCTGCCACGTGCTCCGGCACGGGGACGAGGACTTCCACCTGGCGGTCTCCACGCACCACAGCATCCTGGACGGCTGGAGCTTCGCGCTCCTGATGACCGAGCTGCTCACCGGATACGACCGGGAAATGATGGGCCTCACCGCGTACGCCGACGACGCGCGCCCCCTCCCCTACCGGGAGTTCGTCGCGCTGGAGGCCCGCGAGGCCGGGTCGGACACGGCCCGGGAGTACTGGACACGGCTGCTCGACGGGGCCACCGCCACCCGGCTGCCCGCCCCGTCCGGGGCACCTGCCGCGGGCGGGGCATCCGCCGTCGGCGGCCGCGCGCCCGAGCGGGACGTCACCGTGGTCCTTCCGCCCGAGCTGGTGGCTCGGATCGGCGAGCGGGCCGCTGCGCTCGGCGCCCCGGTCAAGAGCGTCTTCCTCGCCGCCCACCTGCTTGCCCTCGGCCGGGTCGCCGCAACCGACGACGTCGTCACCGGTGTGGTGTCGGGCGGCAGACCCGAAGCCGCCTCGGCGGAGGCGACCCTCGGCCTGTTCCTCAACAGCGTGCCGCTGCGCGTGGACCTGGCGGGCAAGGACCCCGCCGGCCTGGTCGGGGCGGCCTTCGCCGCGGAGCAGGAGATGCTGCCGCACCGCCGCTACCCGCTGTCCCGGATCACCCGGGACGTCAAGGCCACGCCGTTCGAGGTCCTGTTCAACTTCACCAGCTTCGGCGTGGTGGACGCCCTGGACGATCTCTTGCTCCTCAAGACGGCGGACTGGTGGCTGAGCGACCGCAACAGCTTCCCCGTCTCCGTGGAGATCGGCCGTCACACCGGCAGCGACCAGTGGAGGCTCGACATCACGACCGACCCCGCGAAGGTGGCCGCCGGGGCCGCGCAGGAGCTGGCCGCCGCCCTGGAGGCCGCTCTGTGGGAGCTCGTCTCCCCGTGACCGGCCGATGGATCCGCACCCTGGGCACGGCGGCCGCGGACGCGCCGCGGCTGCTGTGCCTGCCCCACGCCGGCGGGTCCGCCGGCTTCTTCCGGCCGCTGGCCGGGGAACTGGCGGCCCGGGGCGCGGCGGAGGTGCTCGCCGTGCAGTACCCGGGCCGTCAGGACCGGCTCGCGGAGCCCGCGTTCACGTCCCTGCACGACTGCGCCGACGCCCTGCACGCCGCGCTCGGCCGGGAGGTGCCCGACGCCGCCGGCCGGCCACTGGTGCTCTTCGGGCACAGCATGGGCGCCGTACTCGCCTTCGAGCTGGCACTGCGCCTGGAGGCCTCGGGCGGGCCGGGCCCCGCGGCCGTGGTCGTCTCGGGGCGGCGCGCCCCCTCCGTGCACCGCGAGGAGACGCCGCCCGGCGACGACGAGCTCCTCGACGACATCCGGGCCATGCACGGCACCGACGCACGCGTCCTGGAGAGCGCGGAGCTGCTCCGCCTGGTCCTGCCGGCCCTGCGGGCCGACGTCCGGGCCGCGCTGACCCACCGCCCGGACCCCCGGGCCGTCGTGGCCGCTCCGGTCGCCGCCTTCACCGGGGCCTCCGACCCCACGACGACGGTGGCGGACGCGACGGCCTGGCGCGCCCACACCGAAGGCCCGTTCACCCTGCGGGTGTTCGCGGGCCATCACTTCTACCTCGGCGACCGGGTCACCGGCCCGGCCGCGGCACTCGAAGAAATCCTGGAGGACACCGTGCGCAACCGCACGAACACGGCCGCGCCCGAGGCGGTGCGGCCATGAGCGGAATCGTCGATCTCGATGTGCGATTCCCCCGCGGCCGCGCCACGGTGGAGCAGATGCAGCTCGCTTCCGGGCTGCCGGCCGAGGAGATCCGCAAGATCACCCTGAGCGAGGAGATCCCGGTCCTCGGTCCGGACGAGACCGCCTGGGAGATCACCCGGGACGCGGCGGCCGCGGTCCTGGACCGGACCGGCGTGGACCGTGCCGGGATCCGGCACGTCCTGTACGCGGGTTCGGGCGTCTGGGACCGGCCCGCCTGGTCCCCCGCCGCGAAGATCGCGCACGAGCTGGGCATCGACCGGGCGCACTGCTTCGAGGTGGGCAACTTCTGCAACGCGGGCATGACGGCGCTGCAGATCGCCTGCGAGAAGTCCCGGTCGCACGGCGGGTACGTGCTCGTCCTGCTCGGCGACCGGCTGAGCCGTCTCGTCGACTACCGCGACGCGGACACCCTGCCCCTGTTCAACGCGGGCGACGCCGGCGGCGCCGTCCTCGTCGGACCCGAAGGCTACGCGTACCGCCACTTGCACGCGGCCATGCGCACCGACGCGAGCTGGGCCGACTTCTGGGGCGGCGAACAGGGCCCGGACGGGCCTTACTTCCGGTACCAGGGCGGACGCACGGGCTTGTCGACGGCCTACATGGAGAACTTCGAGGCCCTCGCGCAGCAGACCCTCGACGCGATCGACCGCAAGCGCGGCGACATCGCCTACCTGCTCACCAACCAGGGCGACCGCAACATCCAGTCGCGCCTGCTCACCGCGCTCGGCCTGACCGAGGAGCAGAGCGTCTTCACGTACGGGCGGATCGGCCACATGGCGAGCAGCGACACCGTGATCTGTCTGAAGGAGCTGGCTGCGCGTGAGCAACTGCAGCACGGCGATCTGATTCTGGTGGCGTCCAGCGGCATGGGCTTCAGCTTCGGCGTCACCGCGCTCGAATACTGCGCGGAGGGTGCCCGATGAGCACGGACCGGACCATCGCGGTCGTCTACGACAAGGGCGCGGTCGCGCCCGCCCAGTTCGCGGCGGGCCTGTCCGGCCTCGGCGAGCTGCTGTTCCTGCTGCCCGACTCGGCGCACAACGAGGAGATGCGGCCCCTGCTCGAACAGGTCGGGCGCACCCTCCGGCTGACCGGCGACCCGGAGACGGACATCGCCGCCGTCCGGGCCGAGAACCCGGCAGCGGTGCTCACCTTCGCCGAGTCCCAGCTGGCCACCACCTCGGCCCTGACCTCGGCGCTCGGCCTGCCCGGCCACTCCCCCGAGACGATGCTGATGCTCATCGACAAGGCCCGCCAGCGGGCCCGCCTCGCGGAGACCGGGGTGGACCGGGTCCGCAGCATCGCGCTGACCTCGGCCGACGAGTGGCCGCGGGTGGCCGCCGAGGTGGGCCTGCCCGCCATCGTCAAGCCGCTGCGCGGCGAGGGCAGCCGGGGCGTCTTCGTGGTCGCGGACCCGGAGGAAGTGGAGCACCTGGTCGCCGAGGTGTTCGTGACCGCGGACGCGACCGGCACCACCGTGGTCGCCGAGGAACTGCTGCAGGGCCGGACCGACCTGGACTTCGGCGACTACGTCTCGGTGGAGAGCCTGTGCGGGCCGCAGGGCATCACGCACCTGGCGGTCACGGGCAAGCTCCCGCTCGCGCCGCCGTTCCGCGAGACCGGCTACTTCTGGCCGCCGGCCCTGCCGGACGGGCTGGAGGACGAGATCCGGACCCTGACGGGGAACGCGCTGCGCGCCCTCGGGGTCACCAACGGCCTCACCCACACCGAGGTCAAACTGACCCCCGACGGGCCGCGGATCATCGAGGTCAACGGCCGTATCGGCGGCCACATGCACCAGCTCGGCCAGGAATCGTCCGGCGTCGACCTGGCCCGGGTGGCCGCGCTCCTCGCCCTCGGTGAGCAGGTGCGGCTCCCCCCGCTCCGCCCGGACCGGGTGCACTTCGTGTTCATCGGCCTCGCGCCGGTGGAACCGGCCCGGCTCGTCGCCGTCCACGGCGAGGACGACGTGCGCGCCCTGGACGGCATCGCGGGCTACCGCGGCTTCACGCGCATCGGCGAGGAACTGCCCGGCGGCGTCAACACCCAGATCCTGTACCTGGTGTGGGGCAGCGGCGCGGACCACGCGGAGATGGCGGCGCTGTACGACAAGACGCTGTCCGCCCTCTCCTACGACTTCGCGTTCGCCGACGGGACGACGCGCAGGGTCACCCCGGCCGAGCTGCTGCGGTGAGTTCTCACATGACGTTCCGCTGGGAGGAGACCCCGTGACCACGCCGACGCAGACGGCCCGGGCACCGATCGGTGCGGCCGAGTTCCGCGACGCCATGGCGCACCTGGCGGCGCCGCTGACCATCATCACGACCACGGACGGGACGGGGCGCCGCTGGGGGTTCACCGCCAGCGCGGTCACCTCCGTGTCCATGGAACCGCCGCTGCTGCTCGTCGGGATCGCCCGCACGTCCAGCTGCCACCCGGCCCTGACGTCCGCCCCCGAGTTCGTGGTGAACCTCCTGGGCGCCGAACACGCCGCCACGGCGAGAACGTTCGCCCGCAGCGGCGTCGACCGCTTCGCGGCAGGCGGCTTCGAACCGTGGCCGGGCTCGGACCTCCCGCTCCTCACGAACGCCCACGCGGCCTTCCTGTGCCGCCGGGCGGACGTCCTCCCCGCCGGCGACCACGATCTGCTCCTCGGCGAACTCCTGGAAACCCGCTCGGGCCCCGGCGACGAGCCCCTGCTGTGGCACCAGCGCGAATTCCGCACGCCTGCGGGGCGGCCGGCCCAGTAACCCGCAGGACCGCGCCGGCCGGGCCCGGGAGCCCTGGGCCCGGTCAGGCGTCCTTGGCCACCGGCTTCAGGATGGCCACGCACTCCACGTGGTGCGTCATCGGGAAGATGTCGAAGCAACATCTTCCCGAAGAAATCGCAGGTCAGAGGCCGTTTTAGGTCGCCAGAGCGAGATCATCAGGACCCTGGAGCGTCAATTGAGCGTCAAGGCGCTGCCACGCTCCGAGTACCGCCTGATGAGCGTCAGGCTGGAGGTGCGCGTACCGCTGCGTGGTCTGGTAGCTCTCGTGACCGAGCAGGTGCTGCACCTCGTACAGCGACACCCCATTCTGCACTAGCCAGGACGCAGTGGTGTGGCGGGTGGCGTGCGGCGGGTACTCCGGCACGAGTACGTGCATGTTGGTCGTCGGGTCCAGGTAGGTCGCGGCACGAACGGCCGGCCACCAGGTCTGCCGACGCCAGTTCCCGTCATCGAGGAGTCTCCCGGACCGCCCCTTGGTGACCGTGGTGAACACCACGCCGTCCCGGTCCCGGCCGTGCATGTGGTGCTCGAGTGCTTCCAGAACATGCGGCGGGATGGGCACCTCCCGTCGGCTCCTCGAGCTCTTGGGGTACTCCTTGATTCCCGACTTCGTGTTGACCTCGACGACGAAGAGACGCGAGCGCTGCCAGTCGATCCGGTGTCCGTGGAGCCCAGACAGCTCACCCCAGCGCAACCCGGTGTAGAAACCGAGCAAGACCATGGTCCGCCAGGGATCGGCGAGCTGGTCGAGGATGGCCTGCGCCTGGTCGAGGGTGAACCACTGCGGGGGTTTCTCCGCGATGGTCGGCAGATCGATACGCCGGCACGGCGATACGGCGATCAAGTCCTCGTCAACGGCGGCACGCATGATCGACTTCGTGAGGTTGTACGCACGGTGAATCGCCGAGACGCCCTTGTCGTCCTTCACCAGCTTGCTGATCCATGCCTGCATGTCCATGCGGGCTATGGCCTGTATCTCCCAGTCCGCCCAGTGCGGCATGACGTGGGTCTTGATGCTCGAGGCATCTCCCCGACGAGTGTGAGGTTCGACGACTCGAGCCTCCCACCACCGGTCGTGCCAGTCCCTGAACTTGATCTCGCCAGCGCGCGGGTCACGCAAGACACCGCGAGCAAATTTCATCTCGAGGTCGGCTGCCCAAGCCTTGGCCTGCGTCTTAAGAGGAAAGGATTCTGCGAACCGGTCGCCACCCGGATTCCGGACGGTGGCCTGCCACTTTCCAGACTTCAGCTTGCGAAGGTACGCCATGATCTCTTTCAGGAGGGCAATTCAGGAAAACTTGAGATTGAAAATGCGCGAACAGCCTGCAGCTCAAGCAGCGCGACGCTTGGGCAGGCCGACCGTGCGGCGCTTAATGAGCGCTTCGACATCGGCGCTCGGGATCCGCACCCGCGAGCGTTCGACACCGGTCCGAAGGTCGACAATGGACAGTTCACCGGAAGCGACAAACCGGTAGACCGTGCGACGGCTCACGTCAAGAAGCCCAGCCACGGTCGGCACGGACAGAAGTCGGTCACTCATGCTTCGTACTCCTCATAGCGCTGCAAATTTGCCGCCGCTGCGGGAGTGACTCGAGATCGGGTTCGCGGAACTCATAGACGTTCCACGAGCCGTTACGCAGCCGGCACTCTCAAACTGGGCAGCTCTACGCCCGCGCCGAAGCCACCGCCAAGTAGTCAGCGCGAACAACACTCAGTTTGTTGAGGAGGACCGGTTTGGTTAACCGGAGGTTTGCCGCTATAAGCAGGAGCCCGCAAGCGTGGCCCCCGACGGCTGGCCTTGCCTGCGTCAGCAGCAGGCCGTTAAATGAGGCAACAAAAGACCGTGAGTTCGCTCTGTGGATTGTGGTAAATGGCCACAGAGGCCACCACTGGCATCAGGCTCGGGTTGGGGCTGAGCAGCGATCAGAGCGGTGAGGAACCGAGCGATGGCCTCGGCGGGGGTACCCGAGCCGAAGCTTTACTCCCGCCCTCGGCTTCCGCGCGGCGCGCTCACGCTCACGCGCCACACGACGTCGTTGTGGAAGGCGTCCGGCGTCTCCGGAAGGAAACCGACGTACGCCCTACCGTCCGGACTTCCACAGTGGACGTTGGCGAGATCGTCGGAGACGATCGACCAGCCCTGCCCCCGCAGAAGGTCGATGACCGGTTCCGCGCAGCCATCCCCCGTCAGCCATTCCCGCTCCCCGGCGTGGGGTGCAGTGGAGAGCGTGGCGGGCGAGCCGACGTGGGGCGTGGTGGCGGTGATCATCACGGTGAATCCCTTCCCTGACCTGCGGTTTTCCGGACACCCGTACGTTGACATGGGTGGCGAGCAGGTCTCCAGCCCGTTCGCACCGATCGCCGTCTGCCGTAGGCGAACTGGGGTAATGGGGCATGTACGGCGGATCATTCGGACGTAAGAAGCACGCGGACGACGAGGCCAAAGACGGCATTACGAAGGAAGGTAGAAGCCGACGGCAGACTGCGGTCGTCATCACCCGTGCGGTAGTCGCACCGGACGCGCGGAGTTCTCCGACGATGTACCAGTCGGGGTGACAGGGATCTACGGTCCAGCAAGGCGGGCCATGTGGTGTCCGTCAGCAGGGACGGCGTGCGTACAGGGCACAGCCCGACCGCCGCCGGGTACCGCGCGGCGGACGATCAGCAAGGGCACCTCCTGGGCAGGGTTCAGGAAGGCACGACGTCAGGGCGAAGGATCATGGCGTCGTAGACGGGAGACTCGGGAGCGTGTTTGATGCGGCCGATGACCTCGTACCCCCACCGGGGGTAGGCACTGCGGGCGGGCTCGTTGTCGATGATGCAGGTCAGGGTTGTCCAGGGTTCCGCGCGGCCGCTGATCATTTCGTTGTGGAGAGCTCGGCCGATGCCGTTGTTGGTGTGTTGTGGGAGGACCATCAGCTCGCGTAGCCAGAACATGTCGCCAGCCTGTGCGGCGTCCTTCGCGTCCGCGGGAAGCGTGTCGGTAAGGGAGGCCCACCAAGGCCGGTCGGTGGTGAGCGTGACGCCATGGACGTAGCCGACGAGGGTGCCGTCGTCGAGGTGCGCGGTGACGACTTCGAAGCCCTTCATGTCGAATGCGGCAGTGAGTCGCTCGACGAAAGTGGCGACGGAGAAGAAGGGGTCGCCGATGTACGGAGGCACGTCGTAGACCTTTGCGTAAACGTCGGTCAGTTCGTCGATGATCTTTCGAGCGGCGTCGGGGGTGTGCCGGGCGAACGTGAGGTGGGGCATGCGGAGGCGGCTCCTTGGTCAGGCGATGTGGGCGTTCAACAGCTCAATGGTTTCGCGGGCTTGTGCGCTGGACGCGTGCGGGGTGAGGCTGTCGCGGACGGCCGCGAGCTGATGGCGGTTGCGGGTGGAGGACTGGCCGCCCTCGATCAGGCGCAGGGACTCCTTGGCGGCTTCTGCTGTGCGGTCGAGATCGTGGTCGTGGACGGCTGCCTGCGCGAGGCGGGCCAAGCACATGCCCCGGTTACGGGAGTGTTCGATGTCCTGTAGGCCAGCAGAGCGCTCCAGGAGCCGTACGGCACGCCGGTTCTGCTTCAGGTCGGATCGGCACATGCCTTCCAGGCACACGAGTTCCGCTTCGTTGAGGAACCCGGTCCACTCAGGGTCACGGTCCGTGGAGCCCTGGTCGAAGGACCGCCACGCCCGCTTGATGGTGTGAGAGGCGTTGATCTCGTCTCCCAACCGCGCGTATCCCTGGGCCGCACGAATGGCCAATAGCGCGGTCACACGAGGCGGGGCATCCCATTTTGCGGCGTACTGTTCGGCGGTGCGGGCGAAGCGCACCGCCTCACGGGGCTTGTCGAGATCAACGGACTGGCGGGCCATGTTCGACAGTGTTCGCGTGGCCAGCGCGTGGTCTTCGGAGATCATCGCTGTGTTCAGCGCTTCGGAGAAGTAGACGCGGGCTTCGGTCTGCTGTCCGGCGTCGTAGCAGAACCAGCCCAGGCTGGTGGTGAGCTGGCCAGTGATGGTGTGGAGTTCCTGGCCGATGGCGTCGCTGTAGGTGCCGTGATTGATCACGTGGTGCATCCAGCTCAGGTGCATGGTGGCAGTTCGCCACAGCCGGTCACCGCCGAAACGCTGGTCGATGGCATCAAGGTCGGCAGCGGCAGCCTGGAGCAGGACGACCTCGTCGTGGCCCACGCGCACCTCGGCAGGGCGGGAGGGCGAGGAGCTGAGCCAGGGCAGGCCGATGACGGCGGCTCCGGCAGTCAGAGCGTTGCGTCGTTTCATAGGTGGGATCATGGCGGTCCCCTCGTCGGGGCTGTCAAACATCTGCTCGGCATCGATCACGAACCCCAGGTGCTCGGGGCCACGCCCGAACGCCGCTCGCAGAGCAGTTGCCTGGTCCGGCCTCGGCCACCCGGGATTGACCGACTCCCACCGCCGGTAGGTACGCACGCTGATCACGTACCGAGGCTCTCGCAAAGCCTGCTGCCCAGCTTCACTGATGCCCTCGGCTGCTGCTTCCTGGGAGAACCAGCCTTTCGCCACTCGGGCGGCGAACAGTTCCTTATTTGCCGGCGTCCTCATCCGACTACTCCCTGATCTCAGCTCGGACTCACCGTAGGCGGTAACCGCCGCGGACGGTATGCGGTGGCGGGAATCACGCTGATCTTCGGTGTTCGAGGCCAGTGAATGGCCGCTCAATGGCCGCTCGGTTTCCTCGTACGGCCATCGGTCCAGCAGTGAAGTGGACACACGGCGGGCCGCCGCCCCTGACGGGCCCGCGCTCTCGCACATCCCCCCGAGAACGGGAGAACGCTCCCATGCCCTGCTCCCCCGGCACTTCCATGTCCGGACCCGCCCTGCCCATCGTGCGGAATCGCGAGACCGCCCCCGAATCCCCCACTGGTGCCCGCTACCGGCAGGCGCACGGTGACGTGACCAGCTGGGGCGCCCACGACTACGACGTCTACTGGGAACTCGCCCGCGCGGTGCCCTTCCCCGACAGCGGCCCGGAGGAGACGCGATGAGCGGGGCCGCAGCCCCTGTCCTACGCGGCCATCTCCTGTCGCATCCGGCCCAGCGCCTCGTCGGCCGCGGCCCGGGTGTCCGGCAGCCGCTGGCCGGCGGCGCGGATGATGCGCTGCAACTGGTGCGGCAGCCGCTGCACCACCGCTTCGCCCACCGCCGCGTCCAGGGTCTCGGCGGCCCCGGTGCTGTCGCCGCCGAGCAGCAGGACCTGGGCAACGGTGACCAGCTCGATCACCCGCCACTGCGGCGCGACCGTGGTCGTCAGCGTCGGTCGATCCTCGACCAGCCTTATGGCCGCTGGTGCACGGCCCGTCGCCAGGAGGCCGCGCAGGCGGATCTCGTGGAGCGAGTAGGGGTTGAACAACGAGGTGTGCACGGCACGGTCGAGAAGACCGTCGGTCTCGTGCATCACCGCGTCGAACAGCGTGCGGTCGCCAAGAGCGCCGGCGGCGCGGGCCAGGAGCGGCAGGACGGCGACACGGCCGTCGGTCGTGGACGCGATGGCGGCGGCATGGCGGAGGCGTTCGACGGCGGCGCCGCGGAGTCCGGCCTTGCGCAGTTCGTTGCCGTGCATGCGCAGGATGCCGGAGAGCAAGGCCGGGTCGTTGCCGAGGTGGCGGGCCGCTTCCAGGCTGCGGGCGGTCCAGCGGGCCGCGGTGGCCAGGCGCTCTTCGGGGAGCACATTACCGAGGGCGACGCCGAGTCCGACGCGGGCGTGGGCCAGCAGGCGGACGACATCGCGTTCGCTGTGTCCGTCTTCGACGCGGGCTTCGAGGCGGGCGACAAGCGGCCACAGTTCGGCGACGGCTTCGGAGGCATGGCCGGTCTGGCGGGCGATCTCGGCGAGCCGGACGGTGGACGCGCCGAACTGGAGCATGGCCCGGTGGTCGGTGTCGGCGACGTCGGTCACGCCGAGGACGTGCGGCGGGAGGCCGAGGTGTTCCGCGACGCGGCGTCGGGAGCCGACGTCGTCCAGCGAGCGTTTGCCCAGTTCCAGGGCGGAGACGTACGTCTTGTCGTAGCCCAGGATCTCGCCGAGTTCGGTCTGGTTGAGCCGGTGCACGGCCCGGTGGAACCTCAGGATCGTCCCCAGGTCGCGCGTGGCGAGGACGGCCTCGGCCTGCGGGGTCGCCCAGTGCCACACCACATGGCGGGCGGCCGGCCGTGGCGCCGGAAGCATCACGTCATGCCTCCCGGCAGCCCGTCAGCTCTGCCGCTGCCCGTACCAGGTGGCAATCGCCCGCTTGTAGCCGTCCGGCATGTTCAGCCCTGGCACCTCGTCGGCCGTGAAGAGGCCGATCTCCTTGTGCTCGTGGCTGATGACCGGCGTCCGGTCCGGGGTGAGCACGGTGCAGCCGTAGGTCACGATCAGGACCCGCCGGCCAGGGATCGGCTCGTAGATCCACACGCCACCGTCGATGATCGGCCCGGCCTTCACCTCCCAGCCGGTCTCCTCCAGCAGCTCCCGCTCGACCGTCGTCTCCGGACTGTCGTCTGCCTGCTCGAGGCGGCCGCCGGGCAGTTCCCACTCCTGCCTCTCGTTCTTCAGCAGCAGTACGCGCTGGTGGATGTCGAGGGCGACGGCTTTGACGGAGACGGGCCAGGTCGGGGGCGTGTAGGTCATCGCTGCTGTCCTTCGCGGGGCATCGCGGGTCCTTGGGGCGTGCGGAACATAGCACGACCTCATCAACCTGCCGCTTCTGTAAGCGAATTGTCCGAGTCGACAATCCGTCGCTGTACCCCGCCAGTCTCTGCCTCCGACTCTGTTCGCATTCCCTTCGATGAGAGGAGCACGCCGATGCGCGAGGCCAAGCTGTTCTCGGCCCACTTCGTCGACATCCAGTCGCCGCGGGTCGAAGAGGTGGTCCGGGAACGGTTACGCGACTCCGGGATGATCACCCTCGGCGGTTTCTCCTCCCGCACCGCCGTCCGCGACTTCGCTTCCAGGATCATGGACATCGCCCCGCACCGGGACAGCGACCCCGACGGACTCACCACCATCCGCGACACCCGCCGCCACACGCACCTTGCCGGATACGGGGGTTTCGGCAACGGCGAGCTGGCCCCGCACACCGAACGCTCCGGAGTTCCCGAGCCGCCCCGTCTCATGCTGCTGGTCTGTGGCACCCCCGCCTACGTCGGCGGAGAGTGCCTGCTGACCGACGGCCGCGCGGTGTACACCGACATCGCGGCACGCCGCCGCGACGCGATCGTGGCACTGAGCAAACCGCGCACCGCATTCTTCGGCGGCGGCGACGGACACCCGACTCAAGTGCTCACCGAACACCCCGACGGCCGGGTGTCCGTACGGCTTCGGCTCGACGGCCTCGCCCGCTTTAGCCCCATCGTGCAGAGCTACCTGCCCGACCTCCGAAGCGCGCTCACCACCTACCAGATCCGCCTGCCGCTGGCCGCCAGCCAGGGCTACCTGCTCGACAACGAACGCTGGTTCCACGCCCGCGCCACCTTCACCGGCCCCCGCCTGTGCTGGCGCGTCCTCGGCGATCCCCACGTCCCCCTCCTCAAAGGCTTCTCCCCCGCCTCTCCGTTCACGACTACGCCGACCACGGCCTGCCCGGTGACCGTGCTATGAGGTCCCTCAAGATCGTCGGCCGCCGCCTGCGCGCCACCTGCCGGGGAGTCCCTCAGGTCAGACCGGACGAGTACCCCATCGACATCGACGGCATCATGGGCACGGTCCGCGCCACCCTCGACAGGCTGCCGCCGGCCGCCAACGTCGATCACTTGCTGCTGCGCCTACGTGGCCACATCCAGCTGCTCCTGCCCGAGGTCGAGACCAAGGACTGGGCGCAGTACGGCCAGGGCGACCAGATCCGTCACGTGGCCGCTTCCATGCGGGACAGGCTGAACAACGAGCCGAAATCCGGGCCCACGGTCGTGCGCTGTGTGTACGCCCAGGAACTGGCCTGCATCTGTCGCGACCTCCTCGCACTCGCCAACGAAGAAGCCGAGCAGCTCCACTTGGCGGCCGTGTCATGAGGGGCCACGCGCGAACTCGACGCCGCCTCGTCTGGTACGACCCGGTCGGCACCATGTGCAAGTGGACGTACGGGGCCGGTGTCGTCGCCACAGTCTGGCTGCTCGCACAGCTCGTCCAGCTTGAGCACCACCACAACGCCATACCGAGCCCACCGCCGGTCAGCGTGCCCGATCTGCCTCCCGAGGAGTGATCACCAAGGGCTGCTCCCACGGGCATTCGGAACTCGGCACGCCCTTCGGCCCACTGCGTTCCCACCTCCGCTTTCGAGGGAGAAAAGCATGACCTCAACGCCTTGCTCCGCGATACAGAGCTCCCACACCCATCCGGCACACTGCGGCGCACAGCGCTCGCTGCTCCTTGACCTCGACGGGGTCCTGCTCGACACACGGCCGGTGATGCAGGAGGCATGGCACGCGGTCCAGCAGCACCACGGCATCGACTTGCCGTTCGAGCAGTACGAACAGCACTTGGGCCGCCCGTTCAACGACATCATGAGGCGTCTGGCCGTGACCGATGTCGAGGCGGTGCATCAGACGTACTCGGAGGCATCGAAGGCCTTCGCCCATCTGGCCCGGCCGTTCGAGGGGGTGGAGGAAGTACTCCACACCCTCGTCGCCCGCGGATGGCTGCTCAGTGTCGTCACGTCCAAGCCACTGGATCGTGCGGCCCCTCTGCTGGCGCAGCTCGGGTGCCCGTTCGGCTCGGTTCGCGCAGCCGGCGGTCCTGGCCGCGGCAAGCCGGCCCCCGACCCCCTGCTGCTCGCGCTCGTCGATCTCTGTGCTGATCCGGCGCAAGCCACTTTCGTGGGCGATATGGCGGTTGACCATGAAGCCGCGCAGCGGGCTGGAGTTGCCTACGTCCACGCGGCCTGGGGCTACGGCTCCCCCGGTACCCCGGTACCTCCAACGGCGCATGCTCCGCACGATCTCCTGCAGATCCTCGGTGAGGGCCGACACTCGGGCCCCTTCCTCGAAGGAAGCCTGCTGTGAACCCGGTGGACGCGGGTCCGCTCGCCCTCGCCCGAGTGTGGGCGGACGCTGCGTACCGGTGGGCGCTCGTCCCAGAAGACGCCCTGCGGGACCAGCCGACGGCGGAGTGGATCGCCACGACGGCTCTCGACGTTCCGACGACCGACCGGGAGGAGTTGGACTCCCACATCCAGGCCGTGATGTCCGAGCTGGAGGCGCACAGCGCACAGCGGGCTCTGACGCCCGGCGGGGCCTCATGGCTGCACGTGCAGCACGTCCCCGTGCGCCGCCTCGTCGGTCAACTCGTTCGTAAGCTGCTTGCCCTGAGCGCGTGGGAGCCGTTCGCACGGAACCCCGGCTGCATCATCCCCGCCGCGGGCGAAGCACTGATCGGCGCGCGTGAGACGAGCTCCCGTGAGTACCGCCTCTACACCGTCACCTGGTCCGGTGTCGCCTACCTCCTGGGCGCTCCGGTTGCCGGCGATCCGATGCGGTCCGCTCAGCTCCGACAGCTCACGGCCTCGCCCGTGGACGCTTCGACCGCGCCCAGCCCGTCACCTTCGACGCTTCCGCAGTCCGAGGTCGTAGCGCTGTCGTGGTCGTCCCGCCACGCCGAGACCCTCCTGCCGGTTCTTGAGGAACTGGCTCGAGACGGCCACCGTGGCGTCCTGGTCGATCTGGCCACGGACGCCGCGGACCGATGCCCGGAGCCGACGACCTCGTCCACCCGCCTGTGCCCAGCGCTGCCCAGTCTCCTCTCCCCCACCGGTACGATCCCCGGTCCCGCCACCACCGACGAAGGCCCTGGCGGCTACGGCAAGACGATCCGTGTCCGCGAGCTGGCCGTGTGGCTGGACCGGCTGGAGCGCCTTGCTGCCTCCGTCGTCGAGACGAGCGGCGGCAGCACTCAGCCATCGTGGCGCGCGGTGCTCCGCACCGAGACCTGGCTGGACGGCGTGTTCACCTCCACCCGACCGCACACCGTCCTGCTCTGCAACGACACCAGCCCGCTGGGAGCGCTCGCGGTTCATGCGGCCGAACGGCACGGCATCACCACGTTCTACGTTCAGCACGGAGCTTGGACCCCGCAATCGGTGGCGTGGCCGACCCTGCACAGCCGTCACATCGTCGTCATGGGCGAACGGGACGTCACGCCCGCGAGGGCCTGGGCACGGCACCCGGACGCCGAGATCCACGTCCTGGGGCAACCACGGTTCGATGCCCTCGGCGGCCTCGATCAAGAGCAGCAGCGTTGCTACCTCGACGAACTTCTGGCGGCCCGCGTGGACCGCTGCCCGGAGAAGATCGCGGTATGGGCCTGTCAGCCTTTCGGCCCCGACCTTCTCCGCGCCCAGGGAAGCCTCGTCCTGGAGGGCCTGCGGAAGGCCGAGGGGGATTGGGGCCTGATCATCGCACCCCACCCTGCGCAGACCGCTGGCTCCTTCGGCCTCTTCCTCGAAAGGGCAAGCAGGCTGCCGGTGGCGGCTGCCGATCCAGGAGTCGGTGCCCACGGGTGCCTGGCCGGCGCCGACGCGGTCCTGAGCGCCTACTCCACCTGCGGCATCGAGGCTGTGCTGCTGAACATCCCCGTTCTCGAACTTGCTCATCCCGGCGGGCGGACGTTGGGCCTCGCCGACCATGGCCTCGCCCAGCGCTGCAGCTCGGCGGACGACATCGCCAACGCACTGAGCACACCGCCCCAATCGCAGGGTTCGCGCAGGGCCACCGATGCGGTGTGCCACTGGCACGGCACCAGCGCCCGCGACATCGCCCGCCTCGTCGTCGACCGGTCTCGGACCGGCCCGGCGTAGCCCCGTTCACCACCGTGCCGGGGCGTTGGTCCCGGCGAATCGCAAGGTGAGGAGACGCAACCATGACGCATCTGACCGCCGACAGCATCGCCGAACTCTTCGTTGGAGCCGTGACATTGGCCAAGAACGGCGACAAAGTCAGCCCTCGTGGCATGGCCACCCGCGAGGTCCTCAACGTCACCATGCGGCTGACCCAGCCCAGGGCGCGGCTGCTGTGCGCTCCGCCGGCCCGGATCATCAACCCGGCCTTCGCCGTGGCCGAGACGGTCTGGTACCTGTCCGGCACCGATGCCCCGTGGATCCACGAATTCAACGGACGGCTGCGCCACTACGCCGACGACGGCGTTCTCCAGGGCGCGTACGGGCCCCGGATGCGCAACTGGGCCGGGAGGATCGACCAGCTCCACAGGGTCGTCGAGATCCTCAAGGACGACCCCGACTCCCGCCGGGCCCTGATCCAGCTCTACGACCCGGCACGGGATGCCGCCGGCCACAAGGACGTCCCGTGCACCCTCGGCTTCCGCTTCCACCTGCGCGCCGGCCGCCTGCACATGACAACGAGCATGCGCGGCCAGGACGTGTGGACCGGCATGCCATACGACCTGTTCTTCTACACCACGCTGCACGAACTGGTCGCCGGATGGCTGGACGCCGAACTCGGGGAGTACCACCACCAGGTCGGCTCCCTGCACATCTACGAACATGACATCGAGCAAGCCGCCGGCCTGACCGACGTCAACGCGAGCCAGGTCATGCCCACCCTCGCCACCCCATGGGAGGGCTTCGACAAACTGCTCAGCCACGTCGAAGCCGGAGACGAGACCGGACATCCCACCTGGGACGCCATAGCCACAACGATGCGCAGCTACCGCCTGTGGAAGCACGGGGCACGCCAGGAGGCGCAGCACATCGCCACGACCGTCGACGGACCGCTCGGCGAGGCGCTGATCCACTGGTACGACGAGCTGAACCGCCGCGCCAGCGTCTCCGTCCCGCCCGTAGCGGAAGGGTAAGCCGCGATGGATCAGGTACCCGGCGTCATCCTCGGCCTGTGCTCCTTCACACACGACTCGGCCGCAGCCCTCCTGGTGAACGGCGAGCTGGTCGGCTTCGTCGAAGAGGAACGCCTCTCCGGGCAGAAGCACACGCGGGAATACCCCCAACACGCCATCGTCTGGCTCCTCGGCCGGGCCGGCCTCGCGCCGACCGACGTGGACGCCGTCGCGTACAACTTCCGGCCCGCCCGCTACTTGGCCGAGGTCCCCGCCACGGCGCGGCTGCTGCTGTCGAGTGCAACCCGTTCGCGGGCCCTGCCGCGCGCCACCGGGTTCGCCAAGGTCGCCGTACGCACCCAGCGCCGCCTCCAATACCTGCGGAGGGAGTTCCCCCGCGCGCGGGTCGTCCCCGTGCTGCATCACCGCGCCCACCAGCTGATCGCCTTCGCGGCCTCGGGATGGACCGAGGCGGCTGTCCTCGTCGTGGACAGCCTCGGGGAACGGCAGACCACCACCGTCGCACACGGCCACCACGCCGAACGCCCGTGCGTCCGCTCCCTGGAGGAGATCCGAGACCCAGCCTCTCTCGGCTACGTGTACGGGGCCGTCACCGAACATCTCGGCTGGCGACGCGGCAACGAGGAGGGCACCGTGATGGCGCTCGCGGCTCTCGGCGACGCCGCCCGGTTCCGACCCGTTTTCGCCCGCGCGCTCCGCACCACCGCCACCGGCTTCGTCGTGGACCCGGCCTACTTTCCCCCACGCGTCCTCCACTCCGGCTACCCCCGGATCTCGCCCCTCTTCATCACCGACACCTGCCCACCGCGAAACCCAGGAGAGCAGCGTCAGCAGGTCCACCAGGACCTCGCCGCAGCGCTCCAGGAACGCACCGAGCAGGTCATGCTCCACCTGGCCCGCCGTGCTCACCGGGTCACCGGGTCGCGGAGGCTGTGCGTGGGCGGAGGCGTGGCCACGAACTGCGTCGGCATCGGGCGGATCGTCGAGGAAGGGATCTTCGATGAGGTCTTCGTCCCGCCCGCGCCGGGCGACGCCGGCACGGCGATCGGCGCCGCGATCGCCGTGCACGCGGACACCGGCAGCCGGCAGCCTCTCGAAGGGGTCGCTCGCGCCTGCTACCTCGGGCCGTCCTACCCACAGCCCCGTCCGGTCCTCACCCGGTGGCCGGGCCTGAAGCAGAAGCCCCTAGGCGCAGAGGCCGCGGAATTCCTCGCCGACCAGCTGGCCCACGGGATGATCGTCGGTCTGTTCCAGGGACGCGTCGAGGCCGGCCCCCGTGCCTTGGGAAACCGGTCAATCCTTGCCTCACCTCTGGAGAACGGCGTCGTGGAACGGCTCAACGCCACGGTGAAGTTCCGGGAGCCGTTCCGCCCGTTCGCCCCTATCACCCTCGCCGAGAGGGCCGGGGAGTTCTTCACCCTCGGCCAGGACGCCCCGTACATGTCGATGGCCTCCCAGGTCACTGCCAAGGCCCGCGAGCAGATCCCCGCCGTCGTCCACGCCAATGGAACGTCCCGGCTCCAGACCGTCACCGCGCAGCAGAACCTCTTCATGCACGACGTTCTCCAGGCGTTCGGGCGCCGCACCGGCGTCCCCGTACTGATCAACACGTCGCTCAACGTCAAGGGCAAGCCCATCTGCGGGACTCCGGAGATGGCACTCGACTGCCTCGCGACTTCCGGGCTGGACGCGCTGCTCCTGGAAGGCCGGTGGATCACCAAATGAAGATCGGATACAGCTTCTGGGGCTTCCTCGGCAACGGCATCACCGACACCCCCGACGGAGGCCGCAGCCACCGCCGTCCCCTGATCGATGCCCTCCTCACGCGCGGCCACCACATCGTCTTCCTGCAGGCCGACCGCGACCGGCTCGAAGCTGGCGACGCCGTCGGCAGCCGTTACACCTTCGACGCCGGGTTCCCCGACATCGACGTCCTGTTCCTCGAGTGGCGCTGGCCCATCGAAGGGCGCAACACGACCATCTGCGGAACCTCGGGTCACACCTGTGATCTGCACCGCCAGTCCGAGCTGCTGCTGCACTACACCACGCACCGTCGCGTGCCCACGGTGATCTGGGACAAGGACCGCCAGCTGCGACCGGACAGCATCTGGCGACGCTGCTCCACGGTCGCGGTGTGCGAGGCCGCCCTGGAGCCCACCCCCGGCGCCCACACGCTCCTGTTCCCCCTCGACGAGGAGTTGCTCGCCCAGGCCGATCCGAACACCCTGGCGATGAAGCCCCGCGAGGTGCCGCTGGCCTACGTGGGCAACCAGTACGACCGCAACGAAGCCTTCGACCGCTTCTTCGCCCCGGCCGCCTCCTGCTTCGAGCACCGGGTCGGCGGCAAGTGGACCCAGACCGGTCGCTGGCCGCACGTCACCTTTCTCGGACGGATCCCTTTCACAGAAGTCGCCAACCTGTACGGTGACGCACTGACCACCGTCCTGCTGCTGCCCGAGCGGTACGCCGCGGCGGGCCAGATGACGCAGCGGATCTTCGAGGCCGTGCTGGCAGGCTGCCTGCCGCTGGCCCCGTCCGGCATCCGGCACGTCGAGCGGTTCGTACCCGACGAGCTGGTGGTCCGGTCGGGCGGCCACGTGGTCCGCAAGATCACTGACCTGAAGAAGATCACCGGCACCCGCCGACACGCGGAACTGATCTCCGCCTGCCTCGCCCGCCTTGAGCTCTTCGGTCTGAGCCGCCAGATGGACGCGCTGGAAGCCGTCCTCGACTCGGTCGCCAGCACCCCGGCGGGTGCCTGCAGAGGAGCGGCCCGATGAATCACCACACTCGAAAAGCCCGTCCCGGATCATCCGGACCTTTCCCGGCAGCCAGGCCGCCCGACCGTCCCCGTAGCCCTAGGCTGGAGCACCATGAAGAAAGTCGCTGTCGTCGGCTGCGGAGGCAGCGGCAAGTCGCACATCGCCCGCGAGCTCGGCGCCCTGCTCGGCGCGCCGGTGACGCACCTGGATGCCGCGTTCTACGACGACGACTGGAACGAGCTGCCCATGGCGGAGTTCGCCGAGGTGCAGCGGAATCTCGTCGCCGAGCCGGCCTGGGTGATCGACGGCAACTACAACTCCACGCTCCAAATCCGGCTCGAAGCCTGCGACACGGTCGTCTTCATGGATGTCTCCACGCCGGCCGCCCTGTGGGGGATCGTCTCCCGGCAAATCCGGCACGGCGCCGGTCACCAGGGCAACGGGGTACACAACCGCATCCACTGGGGCGTGATCAAGTACGTCGCGACGTACCGGCGCAAGATGCGGCCCCGCGTCATGGCCAAGATCGAGCAGTTCGCCGCCGGTCACGCCACCGTGGTTCTGCTGACCAGCCGACGCCACACGCGGCGCTGGCTCCGACAGATCGCCGCCGAGCACAGCTGAGTCGGCCGCAGCCCCTGTGGGGGTGCGGCTCGTGATCACCAACCCGTTTCTCGACCCCGGACGGCAACACGATCTGTACGGTCGAGCTGCCCGGCTGACCCGCCGGACCGGCGCCCTCCTGCGCGCAAAGACCTCCGGTCGGCCGGTACCCGAGGTCATCGTCCGCAGCCTCACGGAGCACCACGGCGAGGGCGCACCGCCGCTTGGGCTGGTGGTGGACATCGGTTGCGGGCGCGGCACCACTACCCGGGTCCTGGCCGAGCAGCTCCGGCCGACGAGCCTGGTCGGCGTCGACCTGGCCCCGGCGCTCCTGGCCGACGCGCGCGATCGGGTGGGAAGGCAGCGCGAGGTTCGTGCGGAGTTCGTCCAGGCGGACTTCCACCAGCTGCCGCTGGCCGACGGTTCAGCCGGGGCGGTGGTGGCCGCGTTCTGCCTCTACCACTCGCCGCAGCCCGAGCGGGCCCTCGCCGAGATCGCTCGCGTGCTGGCTGGTGACGGGCTCGCCGTCCTGGTCACCAAATCGCTCAACAGCTACCGAGAGATGGACGCCCTTATCGCCGCCGCCGGGCTCGATCCGCGCGCCGAGCAACACGAGAGCCTCTACGCCGCCGCCCACAGCGGCAACCTCGTGGGCCTGACGGGCACCTCCCTGGAAGTGATCAAGACCGAGCACGAGGAGCACCGGTTCACGTTCGGCGGCCTCGATCACGCGGCGGAGTACCTCGCCACGAACCCGAAATACCACCTCTCCCCCGGCCTCTACGGCAACCCGAGCGCACTGGCCGAGGCGCTCCACGAAGCGCTCCCCGAACAGCCGATCACCACCAGCTCCGTCATCACCTACGTAGTGGCCCGGCACCGGGGAGGTCAGCCATGACCTCTGCCCGGTTCACCAAGAACTACGCCAGCGCCAGGCAGGCGGCCGCAGCCTCCCGGCACTACCACTGGCTCGCCGCGCACGCCCGGCCGCTCTTGCAGCCGGCGCTCATGGCCACCGCCCCGACCAGCCTGACGTTCGCATGGATAGATGGCCGGCATGCCGAGCCGCACGACCTGCCGCGACTGGCCGGCATGCTGGGCGATGCCCACGGCGCCGCCTGGACCAGCGACCTGCACCGCGCCTCACTCGCCGTGCCGTGCACCTCCCGCGACGGCGCCTTCTTCCCCGACTACGTCGCCTGCCGCGAGGTCGCCCTGCGCAAGCGGCTGGAACAGGGCCACCTGCCCGACTCATCGGTTCTGGACATGCTGCTCGCGCTCTTGGAAGAGACCGCTGAAGGGCCCGTCGCCTTCTACAAGGACAGCAACCCGCGGAACTTCCTGATCACCACCGAGGGCACGATCTTCACGGTCGACACCGACGACCTCACGCTCGCCCCCTTCGGATACGACCTGGCCAAGCTGATCACCACGCTGATCATGACGCACGGCCCGATCGAACCGCCCGGCGTCGAACAGGCCCTGGACCTCTACAACGAGGCCGCCTCCCGTCACAACACCCGGCTGGCCGCCATCGATCTCCAGCGCCTTCATGCCTTTCTCGCCCTCCACGTGCACCTGACCGCCCCGTACGCCGGACGCAACGGCTATCGCTTCGGCGTCCCCGGATTCGGAGGCTCAACATGATCACCACCGAACTCGTCTTCATCCGGCACGGCGAGGCCCAGTGCAACGTCGACGGCGTCGTCGGCGGGCCCGCGACCTGCACCGGACTCACCACCCGCGGCCAGGCCCAGGTGACCCTGGCGGCTGCCCGGCTGGCCGCCGAGCACCGAAGCACCCCGTTCACCGCGCTCTTCACGGGCCCCCGGCTCCGGCTCCGCCAGACCGGCGAGATCCTCGGCCAGGCCCTCGGCCTACCGGTTGGCACCCACCCTGGCCTCGACGGTCCCGTCCACGGCGCAGCCGACGGCAAACCTTGGACCGAGGTGAAAACCGCCGCCGGAGGCGCGCCGCACGTCCACCCTGACCAGCCGTGGGCGGAGGGATCCGACACCTGGAACGGCTACCTGCAACGGGCCGGTGCCTTTCTCCGCAACCTCATCGCCGCGCACGAAGGCGACCGCCTCCTGTTCGCCGCGCACGGCGAGACCGTGATCGCCGCCCACACCCTGCTGCTCGGTCTCGGCCCAGGCACCGATGCCGGCTTCGCCGTCTCCCACGCATCGATCAGCCGGTGGCAGCACCACCTCAACCGGCTCGGCCAGCACCGGTGGCTGCTGAAGGTTCACAACGACGCCGCGCACCTCGCCGGGCCGGCGGCGGAGCCCGCGCCATGAGCACGAACCCCGACGACCCGCGCGTCCAACTCGCTCATCGAGTCGTCGGCAAGGTCACCGTCGTCGCAGACCTGGCGCTCCCCCCACGGCTCCTACGCCTCGCCGACAGCGTCGGGAACACCTACGTCGCCAAGCAGCACGAGCGGTCCGTCCGTTACGCCCAAGAGGTCCGGGCCTACACGACATGGGTCCGCCACCTGCAGGGTCACGCACCAGCGCTCGTCGCCCGACAGGACGCCACGCGAACGCTGCTGCTCACTGCCGTCAATGGGCAAGGAGGTCAGAGCCTTCCTCCCGGATCTCCCGAGGAGGAGCAGGCGCACCACGACGCCGGCCGTGCCCTGCAGGCCCTTCACCGGGCCACGGCAGCACGCAGTGCCGGCGCCTTGAGCATCGAGCTCGCCACCCGCCTGCGCGGCTGGATCGCCAAGGCCGAGCGAGCCGGCCTCCTCTCGGGAGCCGAGCACCGGCTCCTCGGCCGGATCGCCACCGAGCTGGCCGGCACCCCGATGGACAGCGCCGTCTGCCACCTCGACTACCAGCCGCATAACTGGATCACTGGAGATGCGTTCCGGGTCGTCGACATGGAGCACATGCGACGTGATGCCCGCGTGCGCGACTTCGCCCGGCTCGAATTCCGCCGCTGGCAGGCAGCCCCACACCTCCGCGACGCCTTCTTCAACGGCTACGGATCTCGCCCGTCCGCCACCGAACAACGCCTCCTTGAGCGGTTCGGCGCCATCGAGGCCGCCACCGCCCTGGTCCGCGGACACGAACAAGACGACCACGCCCTCACCGCCCACGGCCGAACCGTCCTCTCACGCCTGAGCTAGCCCCTCGACACCGAACCCTTCGGAGGTCCTTATGTCAGAGATCCACGCCGCCGTCACCGCACCAGTCATCCGGCGCGCGGTCGTGACGGGCGCGGCCGGGTTCATCGGCTCCCACCTCGCCCACGCTCTCCTCCAGACAGGTGCCGCTGTGATCGGCGTTGACCGGCGCGATCCCGCCAGCGACGAGTCCACGGCTGTCAACCTCACCGTGCTGCACGGGGTCCAGGGCTACATCCACGTCACTGCCGACCTCCTTGACTGCGCGATCGACCCCCTGCTCGTCGACGCAGACGTCATCTTCCACCTGGCCGGCATCCCCGGCGTGCGCCCGTCGTGGGGACCACAGTTCAGCGAGTACGTCCACTCCAACATCCTCGCCACCCAGCGCGTGATGGACGCAGCCACCCGCATGCGTGTCCCCCGCTTGGTGGTGGCCTCCTCCTCGAGTGTCTACGGGGTCACCAGCGGAGGACCCAGCGTCGAAAGCGACCGCCTCCGCCCGGTTTCTCCGTACGCGGTCACCAAGCTCGCCGAGGAGCAGCTGTGCCTGGCCCATGCCGCCCGCGCCGCGTGCCCGACGTCCGTCATCGCCCTGCGGTACTTCACGGTCTACGGCCCCCGCCAGCGCCCGGACATGTTCATCCACCGCACGCTCCACGCCGCCCTCACCGGCGGCCCCCTCCGGCTGTTCGGAGACGGATACCAGCGCCGGGACTTCACCTTCGTCGACGACGCGATCGCCGCCACTATCGCCGCAGCCACCACCCCGCCCGACACAAGCATTATCAACGTCGGCGGCGGCGCCAATGCCTCTCTGATCGACGTGATCAACGTCGCCCAGAGCCTCACCGGCCGGGAAATCGACGTCCGTGCTGACACAGCACGCAGCGGGGACGTCCTGAGTACCCGAGCCGACACCCGGCTCGCCGAAGCCACCCTCGGCTGGCGTGCGACGGCCGACCTTCACAGCGGCATGCGTGCCCAGATGCAGGCACTCACCCAGTCCCCCTACAGCGCCGCGGCCTGACCCCCGTTGCGGAGAAGGAGGTGCCGTGGAAGGCCCTGAGAAAGCCCGGCTCGACGCCTACTTCCGTCGGATCACCGCGCGATTCCCCGTCGACGGCCCGATCAGCTTGCTGATCATCACCCACCTGCTCCCCGAACGGCCGGCCTTCCTGCACGCGCTGGCCCGCACGTCGACCATCGCGGCCGTGCTGCCCAAGCCCAGGTCCATAAGCCCCGAGGCAGTACAGGAAGTCCGACGTGCCTACGCTGTGCACGACCTCAGCCGCGCCATGTTCGCCGACCCCGTCAGGGCCCTGGAGTACCTAGAGAAGAACGCCCCGAGCCACGACGTCGTCCTGCTCGACATCGGCGGCTACTTCGCTCCTGCCATCACCACCCTGGCCGAGAAATTCTCTGGCCGCATCCGGGGCGTCGTCGAGGACACAGAGAACGGCCATCAGCGGTACGAAGCGCTGGAAGAACTACCCTGCCCGGTCTTCTCCGTGGCCCGCTCCCCCTTGAAGCACTGCGAGGACCACCTAGTCGGCCGCTCCATCGTCTTCTCGACCGATGCGCTCGTCCGCACCCGGGGCGACATCCTCACCAGCCGCGGCGCCTGCGTCATCGGCTTCGGCAAGGTCGGCCGCTCCATCGCGCACAACCTGCGCGCCCACGACCTGCGTGTCACCGTCTTCGACAGCGACCCCGTCAAACGCGTACAGGCACGCTCCCAGGGCTTCCGCACCCCGCCATCCCGCACAGAGGCAATCCACGACGCCGAACTCGTTCTCTGCGCCACCGGTAACCTGGCGCTGCGGCAAAGCCACTTCGAAGCCCTCCGCAACGGCGCCTACGTCGCCTCGGTCACCTCCTCCGAAGACGAACTCGAACTCGACGCGCTCGACGGCCTCTACCAGCGCACTCCCGTCGGCGACCACCTGACCCGCTACGAGGTGACCGGGCACTACTTCTACGTGCTCGCCGAAGGAGGAGCCGTCAACTTCGTGCACGGCGCGGCGGTCGGCAGCTACATCCACCTCGTCCAAGCCGAGATCCTCGCTGCCACCGCCGCGCTCAGCCGCGGCGAGTACGCCCCCGGCCTGCACGAAGTGCCCTCGCCTGTCCGCCAGACCATCGCGCAAGTCTGGCTCGACCACTTCGACCGGTGATCACTCCCATCCCGGCTGTCCGCACACGCCCATCACGCCCCATCTACGGGAGCTGACCATGAGTGCCACACGCCGCCACGTTGCAGTCATCCCCTGCCGCTGGGGAGCCTCGCGATTCCCGGGAAAACCACTCGCCATACTCGGAGACATGCCGCTGCTCTGGCACGTCCACCGACGCTGTCAGCAGACGCACCACCTTGACGACGCCGTCGTCGCAACAGACGACGACCGCATTGAAGCCACCTGCCGCCGGCTCGGCATCCCCTGCATCATGACCGGCGAGCACCCCACCGGCACCGACCGGGTCGCCGAGTGCGCACAACACCTTCAAGCCGACGCGTACATCAACGTCCAGGGAGACGAACCGTTCATCAACCCCACGTCGATCGACGCCGTATCCGAAGCACTCACCCACCTTGGCGCCGGCGCCCTGGCAGTCAACGCGTGCACGAGGCTGAACGACGCGGCAGCGGTCCTCGACCACAACGTCGTCAAGGTCGTCGTCGGCAAGAACGACAACGCCCTGATGTTCTCCCGCCAGCCGATCCCGTATCCGCGGAACCAACGCCCCTTCTACCTACGGCAGCTTGGTCTCTACGGCTTCACTCAAGATGGGATCGGGCTGTTTCAACAGCTCGAACAGGGGCCGCTGGAGCGCACCGAAGGCATAGAGATGCTCCGGCTCATCGAGCATGGACACGGGGTTCGGATGCTCCCCGTGACCGACCGGGGAATCGCGGTGGACACGCCCCAGGATCTTGAAAGGGCACACACGATGCTGAGGGAGACATCTGCTCCTGGGGAAATCACGTGACAGGGAGTGCTGACCACCGAGCTTGAGCGCCACCCAGCCCTCGCGCGTGCATGCAGGCCCGCATCGGCGGCTCCGGCACCGGCGCGACCCCTGTCGGCCGGTGCCTCTGCCTGCGCGCCGATGCCACCCTCCCGGGCATGGTCACTGTTCTGGACGAAGGCATCAGCTGATGGCACCGACGTATTGGAACGCGTCAGTGGCTGGACCGGACACTTCTTGCCCTTCCACGAGGGCATCGGCGGCACCCTTCACCCCTGGATAAATCGGACATCCAGAGGTCCTTGCACTGTTTCCAGCGACGTCGTCAAGCAAGTATCAGGACACAGACTGCCCCATGAATCCGAATTATTGACTCTAATCCTCACCCCGGTCCTCAGCGAGGGAGAGCACACGTGACACTCTGGTGCACAGCCTTGCCATGTGAGTAAGGTTGGGTCGACGCAGGTGCGTTCTATCGCATAGGGGAGGGGAAGCACTTGCTAGCCACCGATGGTCTTACTTGCGTGCACGCAACACTCGCGTCTGCGCCTGGGATACCGGGGTTATCGACCTTGCGCGACAAGGCAGGCAAGGCGAGGCAAGGGGCTCCGGTTGGCATCCCCTCTTACGGCTCCCTCGCAGGCTCGCAGACCGCACTCGCGAAATGCCGCGCAGAGACACGATCGAGCGGAAATCGGTAATTCCCCAATGAAGGAGTATGCGATAGGCCACGCCCTTTCCGTGTCAGGTGTCTCTACAACATCGCGACACTTCAAAAGCCTCCGCCGGCAGTGCGAAGCACGCCTCACTGCTATGGGGCTCGACAAGGACAGTCGCGACATCGTCTCGTTAAGAGACAGGTTGAGCGATCAACGCGGGAAACCGATCCATCTCATCCCTATGGCGATACCTGAGTATTCCCTAAACGGTATGTGGATGGCCACCCCGGCGGCCGACTTTGTCATATACGAAGTTCGCACGACCCGCGCTCACCAAGAGCACATCATCGCGCATGAGCTCGCCCACATCCTGTGTGATCACGAAGCCAACGCGGGAACAAGCGAAACTGTGCTAAGTCACCTGTTCCCAGATATCGACCCAATGGTCGTTCGCAGGGCACTCCAGCGGACTGAATATTCCGAACGGAATGAGCAGGAGGCAGAAATGGTTGCCTCCATTCTCCTCACCCCAGTCCGACGGCAGAATGACACCGGCACGGAGCCCCCATTGTGCCCGGATGACGAGGTAATCACACGGCTCAAGGAAGCTATATCTGCAGGCCACTCACCCAGCGTCGGCTCGGTGCAGTGAATGATTTTCAATGTACTCTCGTGGAGTTGCGCCGTAGCAAGCCTGGCCGCTTTCTCCTACAAGTTACCCGCACTCGTGCACAGGCCGAAGAATCTCGCGCTCTTCGCGTTATGTACATACTTTATGTGCAACTCGGTGGCATATTTCGTCGACCTGGAGATCTTCAGGCGCCAAATCTCGGGATTCCTTGGGTTCCCGAACGCCACGACGATCATCGTTCAGGCATCCGTAGTAGTGCTCACGGCTGCGCAGCAAGTGACGGTCGTTAATCTGACGCTACCCCCCGAGATTGCCAAGAGGTCCACACAATGGCAGGTGGCAGGGTTCGGAGCCGCACTCACTGCCCTCATTTTCCTATTCTTCGCCATACAGCCGAAAAAAGAAGCATCTGCCCAAGAGACCGTATACCTGAATATTCAAAATGTGGATTATGCGGCCTACATGGCCTACTACTTGGCCATTTGTGCGGCGGGACGCTTCCAGACGGTTCTCTTCTCTTTCCGTTACGCCCGCACCGTGCGCGAGTTCTGGCTACGCCTCGGCATGTGGTTCGTTGCCGCAGGCTCCACACTCATTCTGGCGTATTGCGCCGTCCGCTATTGGCAGATCATCGCACTACATGCAGAAGGTGTGGTAGGGCCCTGGAAGTTCCTCTTCTGGTCTATCGCAGATGCAGGAACTCTTCTTCAAATTTTCGGCTGGACAGCCCCCTCCTGGGGACCGAAGTTAAATTCAGCAGGCCGCTGGCTTAACACCTACCGTGACTATCTACGGCTTGCACCCCTGTGGCGCGCCGTGTATCAAGCGGCACCGAACCTGGTCCTGGAACCTCCCGCATCCCGCCTGCTCGGATGGATTCCACGACGTCAGCTCGACTACCATTTGTATCGACGTGTCATCGAAATCAGGGACGCACAGCTGGTTCTCCGGCACAGAGCGGATCCGATCGCTATCCACCGCCTCGAGCAAGCACACGGGATGCAGCACGAGGCCATGTGTGAAGCGGCAGTGCTGAGGTCAGCTCTATACGGCCCCGGGGAGCTGGAGCCAGCACAGGAAGAGCCTCTCGCCCGTCGTCGAACCGCCGGCGTCAACCTGGCACAGGAGATCGCACTTCTTGCGCAGGTTTCAAAATCTTTTCAGAAACTGAATTCGCGCAGCAGAAGCCATTTCGAAGGAAACCGTCAGCGCGCCGTTTCCTCTTGACCGAGTTCGTCGTCAGGCAATCCCTCTAGCTTCCGCAACTGGTCGATCATGCTATGCAAAGCCCGGCGGCTCGACTCGGAAAGCCCTGTCGAGCGCAAGGCGATGCTGCGCGCGTCCGACTGTTTGAGCGCGCCGAGCAAGGCCAGCTGGTCATCGATCTTTCGGGACTCCTCATCACTGAGGAAGTAGGCAGCGCTCACCCCGAAGTATTGAGCCAGCGACTCAAGGTGGCGCATCGTCGGATTTGTTTTCCGTCCGGTGCGCAGCTGCCATACGTAGGTAGCGCTGATCGTTTTCTCGCCTGCGGCAATGTTGATCGCTGTCGCTATGTCCTCGTTCGAGGGGGGACGCTGGCCTGCTGGCGTCGTAATAGCCAGCAAGTGCTCCAGCTTCTCAGCGAGACTTCTACGTTCGGTGTGCCCTCCAGGGCTCTGACCACCCGCATCGTTCATGATCTACCGACCTCCTCTCGGGTTGTCCTCCTCAGCTGTCAACTCTAGCCATCCCCCTGGTGGCGCGGCTACGAGCGCGAGTCAGCCGAACTCTTACTGGCCCGCGCCCCGAAGTAGCGCCGGAAGAGCAGATACGACATGAGGTACTGGGCGCCAGTGCCGATGATCATAGACAGCCACACTCCCTGGACGTCCAGCGCGGACAGAGAGCTCAGCCCGTAGGCGAGCGGCAGCTGAACAACAGCACCCATCAGTGTGACCCAGAACATTGCCCGAGTGCGCCCACCGCCCATGAACGCTCCGCCGAGGCCAACCACACCAGCCAGAAGCACCAGGTAGGGCAGGAGGTACCACAGCAGGGTCGCACCTGAGTCAATGACTCCTGATGCCTGTGTGAAGAACCCCATGAGCAGCCGTCCGCCCAGGGCGAGCACGAGTCCGGCGCCGGCACCGACCATCATGGCGAGTACGACGCTTTGCTGTCCGATCACCCTGTCCGCGCTCTCGCCCGATCCCCGGGTGCGGGCGGTGAGAATGCTCCCCGCCTGACGAAGGGCGTAAAAGGCCATGGTGACGAAAAGGATCACCTTGATGCCGATGCCGTAGGCGGCCAGTGGGTCCTCACCGAACCGAGCGACAATGCCGACCAGCGTCGCGCTGATGCCCATGCGCAGGACGAAGTCTCCGGATGCCGGCAGGCCGATGCCCAGGAGGCGTCGCAGGGCGTTGGGCCAGCGCAGCGTGGTGGCCGCCGCGTCACCGACATTGCCGAGGCGCTTGCGCCACAGCAGCGTCAAGCTCACGCACAGGGCGACGGAGCGGCCCAAGAGCATCCCAAGCGCGGCTCCTCGTACACCCATGTGGGGAAGGCCGCCGACACCGTAGATAAGCAGTGGGTCGAGCACGAGAATGCAGGAGTTGGCAAGGATCGCCATCCGCATAGGCGTCTTCGTGTCGCCCGTCCCCTTGAAGATGCCGTCGACCACGTTCTGGGCGAAGAAGACTGCCATCCCTGGGAAGGCGATGGCAAAGAAGCCGGCCGCAAGCCGATGCACCTCCCCCTCTCCGCCCACGAGCAGGCTCGCAACCTGGTCACGTGCGAAGAAGCCGCCGATCGCGACAATGGGCGTGATGATCAACCAGAGCAGTCCGACAGCGCGCATGATGGTCGGGATCTCGGCTCGTCGTCCGCCGCCCAAGGCGTCGGCGATCAGAACCGTGGCTCCGATGTTGGCCATGAGGATCACGCCAAGCAGCACGTTCTCGAGAGTGCTCGCGACAGCGACCGCTCCGACGGCTGCTTCACCCAGGCGGGAGACCCAGACGGTATCGATGATGCCGGCGACCACTCCAGAGAGAAGCTCGAAGTACACCGGCACGCCTAAGCCCAACAGTGCCCGTCGAGTGAGAGCTGGCGTGAGGCTCTGGGCCTCAGTCATTGTCTGGGTGTCAGGGATGGTGGACAACGGCCACGACCTTTCCGAGGGCTTGATTGGTTTCCATGTGGTGGTGAGCAGCGGCGAGTTCTTCGAGAGGGAAAATTCGGTCGATCACCGACCGGCAACTTCCTGTCTCGACCTGACCGAGGATGTCCTGGAGGGCCAGCCGCGCCCAAGCGCCGGTGTTGATTGCGCTGCTGGAGAAGGTGGTCAGCGTCGCCCCGGAAGGGATGTCCTCCAGCGGCTCGAATGCCGGCATGACCCAAGTGTCCGAGAGGATGCCTGAGTTGCATACGCTGCCGCCCGGAGCCAGTACGCGCAGTGAGTCCAAGACCGTGCCGCCGCCCACCAGGTCCAGCACGCGGTCCGCTCCGTCCCGCCATATCGCGCGCACGTGCTCACCGATACTGCCTCCGCGGTCAAGGATGACCTGATCGGCCCCATGCTCGCGCAGCGACTCGACCTTGCCAGGATCACGTGTCGTACAGGCCACTTCCACTTCCAGGCCGGCAGACAGAGCGAGCGCCGCCATACCAACGGACGAGGTGGCGGCACGAATCAGCAGACGGTGCCCCGGCCGGAGCCGGAGTGCTTCCAGCGATCCATACGCGGTCAGGTAGGACTCGGGGATCGCCGCCAGGGCGGACCATGGAAGTTTCGTTCTCACGGGCATGAGCTGAGCCGTTGGGAGCAGTGCGAACTCCGCGTAGCTTCCGTCGAATTGCCTTCCCATGCCCCCCATAGCGGCCGCGACCGTAGTGCCCTCCGGCAGTCCAGGGTCATGTGACTGCTCTACGACCCCTACGCACTCGATGCCCAGCACTCGTGGAAAGCTCACGGTGGGGGACATGCCGCGGCGAGTGAACAGCTCCGAACGGTTCAGTCCGAACGCCATAACGCGCACCAGCGTCCAGCCTTCCCGCGGCTCGGGGCGGGGAACCTCACGCAGCTGCAACACCTCTGGTCCGCCAGGGCGCTGCACCGTCATCGCATGCATCGTCTTGCGCAAAGGGACACCCCCTCCAGCACATACGGGGCTCAGGCCCCTCCGGCTGCTGACTCGGTCAGCACGCGACACGCTACCTCGATTCGTGTCACTCTAATAGAGGTAGTCGCAATCGTGATCATGAAAACCGGGCCGAACGCCCCGTATCCGCCACCTCGACCCACAAGGCAGGAAGACTGTGCTGACGCTCTCCGTCCTTGGCTTTCTCGCCGAGCGCCCCATGCATGCCTACGAACTCCGCCGCCACATCTCGGACCTGATAGGGCACAACCGGCCCGTGAGTGACGGAGCCCTGTATCCGGCCATCAACCGCCTGCGCCAGGTTGGATACGTCGAGCGACGGTCCGAGCCCGGCGACAGCGCTCCGGCCCGTCACATACTGAGCATCACGGCCGAGGGACGAGCCGAGTTGTTGCAGCGTCTGGCGCATCCGAAGCCGACCGAGATCACGGACGGCGGCGCCTTCTTCACCCTGCTCGCCTTCCTCAGCCAGCTCACGGACCCCGCTCAACAAGCCGCCGTGTTGCAGCAGCGGCTGGACTTCCTCAACCAGCCGGCCAGTTTCTTCAGCCGTTCGGGCACCCCCGTACGCATCAAGGATGTTCAAGATCCCTACCGCAAAGGCATGCTGATCATGGCTCGGGCTGCACAGCAGGCGGAACGTGCCTGGCTCGGTGAGAAGCTGCGGGAGCTACGCGAGGCGTCGGAGGGTGATGCCTGACGCTCAAGTGGGTGTGCGGACGTACCCTGCAGGCACGTCCGCACACCCGGTGATCCTCTACCAGCCCTGTCCGGTCACCCAGTCCCGGAAGTGATGCGCCGTCGGTGTCGCACCACTCCGAGCGTCAAGAAGAGCGCGGTCAGAGCGCCACTCCCCACGACCTGAGGGCGGCTCTCCTCGTCCACTGCCAACAGACCTATCACCGCGGCCATCGCCATCAATGCCAGAATCGTCAGCCACGGGAATCCCCACACCCGCAACCGCAACCGTTCCGGCGTCGTGCGCTCCAGCTGGCTGCGCAGCCGTAACTGGGTTACGGCTACAGCAATCCAGACCACGAGCCCGATGATGCCCACTGAGTTGAGCAGCCAGAGGAACACCGTGTCGGGCCATTTGAAGTTCAGCAGGACGGAGAAGAAGCCGAACGCCACGGAGACCAGCACAGCATGCCGCGGTACGCCAGTGCGGGAGAGCTTCCGCAATGCCTGTGGCGCTTCACCCCGTTCCGCCAGGGAGTAAATCATCCGCGAGGACGCGTAGAGGTTGGCGTTGAGAGCAGACAACAGCGCGGCCAGCAGGACAACGTTCATGACCTGGGCGGCGCCGGGCACTCCGATGCGTTCGAGGACCGCGACGAAGGGGCTCTTCCCGACCTTGCTGTCGTTCCACGGAAGCACTGTCACCGCGACAGCCATGGAGCCGATGTAGAACAGCAGCAACCGCCAGATAGCACTTCGCATTGCGCTGCCCAGTGCGCGTACGGGGTCCGTTGACTCCGCGGCTGCGAGCGTGACGATTTCAATGCCGCCGAACGAGAAGATGACGATGAGCAGGCCGGAAACAACGCCGCTCCAGCCGTGCGGGAGAAAGCCACCGTGTTGCGTCAGGTTGTTGAACCCGATGGCCTTCTCCCCCGGCAACGCCCCGGCAACCGCCAGGGTGCCCAGGATGAGGAACCCGATGATCGCCCCTACCTTGAGCACCGCCAGCCAGAATTCGAATTCGCCGAAGGTACCGACCGCAGCGAGATTGGCCACTGTGAGCGCGGCCATGAACAGCAGCACCCACACCCAGGTGTCCACACCTGGCAGCCAGCCGTTCACGATCACCGCAGCACCCATGGCTTCGATGGCGATCACCACGACCATAAGGCTCCAGTAGAGCCAGCCGATGGTGAACCCCGCCCAGCTGCCCCAGGCGCGCTCAGCGTGTGTGGAGAATGATCCCGACGCCGGCAGGGCGACCGACATCTCTCCCATCATGCGCATGATCAGCACGGTCAGCAGGGCGGCCAGGACAAAGCTGACGAGCACGCCCGGTCCCGCGACGGCAATGGCGGCCCCCGAGCCCACGAAGAGTCCGGCGCCGATCGCTCCGCCGAGACCGATCATGGTCATGTGCCGCTGCCGGAGCCTGGCCGGCAGCCCGGCACCGGGGGCAGCACTTCCCGAACCGGCCGCGGGAGGAGTAGCCGAGCGGTCCGGCGATGATGCTTCCGGCAGCTTCTGTATCGGACTCGACATGGCTGTTTCCCGGAGGTCAGTTGGTATAGACGGGCTTCAGGGCCTTTTCGGCGCCTTCCAACGCGGAGAGGACGTCTTCACGGGACTCTCCCTTGGCGAGCACAAGGGCAAAGCACGACACGGGGTTCTCCGGATACTTGATCACCACGTGATCGCCCGGCTTGGCCATCCAGCGCAGCCCGATGATTCCGGGGACGGCCTCGGCTTCGGCAATGCCTTCGAAGCCGGCTATTTCGCCGGTGCGGTCGGCAAGCAGCGGAGTAAAGCCAGCGGGTGTCGGTTGCGGCTTCACAGTGAAGTCCACCGGTTCGCCGAGCACTGCCCTCAGGTACTCCCGCGGCCCCCATACCCCAGTCGACTCCCGGATCGACTCCTGAACGAAGGCAGTGGTGCCGCCCAGGCGCCCGTTCACCTCGATGATCTTCGGCCCCTCATCCGTCAGCCGCAGCTCGACGTGCGCCCCGCCGACGCTTGCGCCCAGTGCCTTCAGGGCTGCCACAGAGGTCTCGACGATCCGCATCTGATCAGCCTCGGGGAGAGCCGACGGCGTCGCATAAGCACCCTCGATGAAGTGCGGTTCGGCGAAGGGGTACGGCTTGTCGTGAATAGCCATAGGGCGGAACTCGCCTCCGCCGTAAACCAGGTCCACAGCGAACTCGTCGCCCGATACGTATTCCTGTATCAGCACCCCCTGCGCCTGCGGGTAGGCGTAGATGTGAGCGACGTTGGGAACCGAGTACTCGCCCTCAGTGAAGGACTCCGGTTCGTACAGCCCGATGATGTTCTCGAAGGCTGCCTTCAGCTCTGCCGCGTTCTCGACCTTTGTCACGCCCTGGCTTGCACCACTGGCCTGGGGCTTGAGGACCAAAGGAAAGCCGAGCTCTGCCGCGACGGCCTCGGCCTGGGAGAAGGTGGTGACGACCTTGGTCTGGGGAGTGAGCACACCGGCTTCGGCGAGAACCTGCCCCGTCACGTACTTGTCACGCATGGCCCGTACGGCTTCCGGGGAATTACCCGGAAGGCCGAGCTCGGCGGAGACCCTGGCAGCCACATGAAGTGCGCCCTCATGGAAGGTGGCGACCGCGTCCACCTTGCCGCCATCGGCAACATAACTACGGACTGCGGCGAGGACGGATTCCTCATCCATCTCGTCGACCGCCAGGTGGACGTCGTACAGGCTGTCGTCCGCCGGCGGCACGGCCGCTGCGAGAACCACTTCCAGACCCAGCTCGTGCGGTGTCTTCAGCAGGTCGGGGTTGAGCGAGGAGGCGATCATCAACAGTGTGCGGGTTTCAGGCATATTTGCTCCTATTTATTCTGTCGTCAAAGGGTGTGTTGAGCTACAGCCGACCGCGGATGTGCAGTGCCTGCGGCAGGAGATCAAGTGCGCGTCTGCACGCTGCGCCGTCCTCGCCCACAGCGGTGGCCAACGCCAGTGGTGTGGCAGCGCAAGTGCCGCCGTGGGCCCGGACGATCATGCCCGGTTTGGCGGAGAGTTGAACTTCCCAGATTCCACCCGGAAGTGTCGATGTCTCCAGCCGCAGTTCATCGAGTGTGAGATCGGTTTGCGGGTAGAAGAACCGCACTCCTGCGGCCCCGCAACGGCGCGGTGCGAGATCAGGCTCGACGCCCACGGCCAGGTCAGCCCAGGCGAGAGCGAAGTCTGTACCAGTGGCCAGCGAGCCGGCACGCAGCAAGAGGTCGGATCCCAGCAGGCCCCTCACCCCCACGCCGACAGCCCGCCTGCCATAGATCCGGAACTCGGAGGCGGTGACCCCCTCCTCGATGTCAAACCTCCGGTGCATGGCCCACAGCGAATCGACCACCCCGCTGCTGTTGAGAAGGGGATCCGCCGCATCCACGACATAACCGGAATCCGTCATGGCGCCGGCTTCCTGTTCCGGGCGAGCGACGAATAGGGGCGATAGTCGCCCGTGCCGGATCACCGAGACGGCCAGTGCCGTCAGTTCGGATTGGTGGACGGAGGCCGGTGGGACAGGCTCCACAGCCTGTCCCACGCGGCATCGCATGACGGTCAGTAAAGACCCTGCAGGAAGGCCGGCCCTCTCCGCGAGGGAGACTGCCTGTTCCACTCTGTCCTCTTGAAAGGTGGACACCCCCGCCAGGGTGGCCGTGCCGCTGAGCTGATCGCCAACGCTGCCGCTCGCCAGGGACAGCAGGCGGTACCGGCGCTCGATGGAACGTCGGGCCCAGCCGTCGTACTCACCCGGTTCCCCACCTACCAGCAGGAGCTCCGGCCGCGGATCATCAAGGCGCCTGTTCAAGGCGGGCAAGGCGTCTCGGCATTCGTGATGTGCGAGAGCTCGTGAACTCATGCGAGGTCCTCCTTGAATCAATCGCGGCCGACGTCGTGTCACTGCTCCAGTCCTACGACAGGGCCGCTGTACGACCGTCAACGGTCCGCTTGCCCGTCGACCGGCGCCGGTCCTCAAGCGTCCGTACCGACAGCGTGGTGGCGACTACACAGGCCCGCATTGCCCCGAGAGCTTCCTGGGCCAGCTCCACCGGCTTGCCACCATCGGCGTCGCGTTCGGCTTCCTCGGCTGCCACGGCGATCAGTGCGGCGCCTTCGACTGCGGCAACGATGGCGTAGTCCAGGGGATTGCTCTGGTCTGTCGTGTCGAGCAGTTCCGCGAGCACTTCGTCGAGCAGTCGCTTCGTCGTCATGCCAGCGGCTGCCGGCTCGGGTGCCGGTCCGGGAGCTCGCGGCCAGTCTTGGTCAGCAGGAGATCGCCGATGTAAAGGTGATCGAGCTCTGTGTTCAGGAACGTCCTGACCGCGTCCTGAGGCGTCTCCACGATGGGTTCACCGGCGTCGTTGTACGAGGTGTTCAGGACCACCGGCACACCTGTGAGCTCGGCGAAGTGCGAGATCAGCTCGTGGTAGCGGGGATTGACGTCTGCCTCGACAGTCTGAACGCGAGCTGTTCCGTCCACGTGTGTGATGGCGGGCACCTCGGCGCGACGACGCTCCAGGACATCAGGTACGAGCAGCATGAAGGGGCTGTCACCGCGCATGTCGAACCACTTGTCTGCCTCCTCACGGAGGACAGAGGGGGCGAACGGCCGGAAGACCTCGCGGTGCTTGACAACCTCGTTCAAGTAGTCGCGGACCTGCGGATGGCGCGGATCGGCGAGCATGCTGCGGTGTCCGAGCGCTCGCGGTCCGATCTCCGAACCACCCTGGAACCAGCCGACCAGGCGATGCTCGGCCAGCAGCTTCGCGACCTCAGCGACCGTCGCCTTGCGCGACTCGACCTTGTCTCCAGCCGCTTGCACGGCCTGCGCGATCTCCTGCTCGGAATAGACACGGCCCGTCGCGCCCGAGCGCAGGGCGTGCCGCTCGGTGCCGCCCGCGATCGCGTAGTAGCCGTAGTAGGCGGCGCCGATGGCAATGCCGGCATCCCCCGCAGGCGGCAGTATGTACACCTCGTCGAAGGGTCCTTCCGCAACGATCCGCTGATTGGCGACGGAGTTGAGGGCAACCCCACCGGTGATGCAGAGCTTGCTGCGTCCGGTCACCTCATGGGCGTGGCGGGCGAGTTGCAGCATGGCTTCCTCGGTCTCGTCCTGGACCTTGAAGGCCAGGTCCTTGGCGAACTGGTGCTTCCAGGCATCCTTCTGCTTGGGGTCGAACCCCACGCCGTCGGAGGCGAGCCAGGACGCCCACGCCTTCTCGAGATCCTCGGTGCGTGCTTCGACGTTGCCTCCCTTGACCGTGAGCAGGTTCTCCCACTCCGGATGGGGCCGGCCGTAGGGCGCCAGTCCCATGGTCTTGCCCGCTTCGGTGTAGCCGCCGCAGCCGAAGTCACCGAACGTGGGGTGTCCCCAGCGGGTGACGAATCCGAGCTTCGCGGTGAAGAAGCTGTAGAAGAGGCCCAGCCCGACCTCGCTCCAGTCCTCCGGGTAGGTCTCGGAGTGGGCGCGCCGTAGGGACGTGCCCTCCCCATCGAAGATGGTGTGCTTCTCGATCCGGCCGGTGCCGGGCACCTTGCTGCCGACTCCGTCGACGACCAGGACTGCGGCCTCGTCAAAGGGTGAAGCCAGGTAACCGGCGTACGCATGGGCCAGGTGGTGCGACGGCATCGGCAGGCTGTGGATCTTGCTCTTGTCGCGGATGGGCAGTTCGCGCAGGATGCGTTCCTCGGCTTCGTCGCCCAAGGGACGGTTGCCCACGACCAGGTCCACGTCGTCGATACCGATCCCGGCCGCGTCGAGGCAGTACGTGACTGCCTTCATCGGCAGCACCTTGGACAGCTTCTCGAAGTGCCCGTGGATGATGAAGCCCTCGGAGTGCTTGAGCCGGTCGAGCCTCTCCTCTTCGACCGCGACGATGACGCGTCCGTCCTTGAGCAGGCAAGCGGCCCGGTCGTGGCTCAGGTTGATGCCCAGTACGTACATGTGCACAGTCTCCGAATCGTTTGCGGTGACGCGATCTGCTGATGCGTCCTCAGATGAAGTGGCGGCCCGCGTCGACGACGAGGGTCTGTCCGGACACGGCCGATCCGGGGCCGAGCAGGAAGGCGGCGGTTTCCGCGATTTCCCTGGGGTCGACGAGTCGGCGCAGCGCGGTGGCGCCGATGATGCCGTCGAGCACGGGCCCGTCAAGCGAGGAGGTCATCGCCGACTCCACCGGCCCCGGTGCTATGGCGTTGACCCGAATCCCGTAACGGCCGAGGTCACGGGCCGCGCTACGGGTGAGGCCGAGCAGCCCGGCCTTGCTCGCGGCGTACTGCGGCCCGAACGCGCCGCCCGTCAGTGCTGCGACGCTCGAGATGTTCACGACCGACCCGCCCTGCTTGCGCAGCGCCGGCAGGAGCAGTTGGAGCAGGCGGAAAGGGCTGGTGAGGTTGAGGTGCAGTGCCCGTTCCCATGCGTCCGGGGTGATCTCGTCAAAGGGCTGAGGGCGTGCTCCTCCGGCGTTGTTGACCAGCCCGTCGAGCGAGGGCCAGCGTCGTAGTACCTCGGAAGCCAGTCGGTCGGCCCCGTCCGGCTCGGCCAGGTCCACGGCGACGGAGAACGCCTCACGGCCCCTCTTCTCGGCCTCCTTGAGGAGCAAGTCGATCGGCGAGGAGTTACTGCGGTACTGCAGGGCCAGATCGGCGCCGAGACCGAGGAACGTGTGGGCCATCGCCTTGCCGAGGTCTCCAGACGCCCCGGTGATCAGTACGCGTTTGCCTTCGAGGGTCATTCCGCTGTCCTTTTGGTGGAGACGGCGAAGCCGCGTGCTTCTCGGAGGAACTGTCCGAGGTATCCGTCGTGCGGCAGATACGGATCCGCCCACCAGCCCGTGACCTTGCCGTGGATGACTGTCCGGACCGTGGGGGCGTCCAGTGCTTCGGCCACCAGCACGTCGTTCTCCGTGAGCAGGGTCAGTGCCAAGGAGTCGTCCAGCGGACCGAGCCCCTCGCCCGCGCGCCACGGCGCGACCCAGACGCAGGGGAAGGGGAGTTCCGTTCGCAGTCCAGGGTGGTCGGATCTGTCCACCCACATCACAGCCGGGCGCAGGACGGCGGCGTCACCGTCGATGACCGGTGTCGGATCGCCGGCGTAATGCCGCTCCGCCACGTCCGCCGCTCCCTGCGCGGCTGCGACGAGCGCGGATCGAAGCGCCCGCGCTTCTTTCACGGGACGAGCCGGAAGCTCCGCACCGGGGTCCGTCACGGGGAGCAGCGGGAGCGCGGCCAGTCGCTCCGCCAGAGCATCGGCCAGGGCCTGCTGGTCGCCCGATGTGAAGATGGCCGTGGCGTTGGTGCAGCGGACACCGCCGTCGTCGGCGATCTCGGCGACGAGGTAGTCCAGGATGTCGTCATCCAGCGGGACGTCCACCAGGATCTTGCTGCGGCCGGGCCCACGCACCAAAACTCGGTCATTGCCACGCATGCGGGCGACCGTCGCCTCGCTTCCGTAGACGAGCGCCAGGTCAGCGGCTGCGACCAGCGCGTCCGCTGCGGCGTGGGAGCCCGGCAGCAGGCTCAGCCGACCAGCGTGTAGGCCGGCCTCCAGCAGTGCCCTTGCCAGTCGTAGCGGCGTGATGGGATCGCGCGCGCCCGGACGCACCGCGACGCCATAGCCAAGGGCGATGGCCTGCAACCAGGCGATGTGAGTGCCTGGGTGGTTGCTGGGCGCCACGACCGCGAGTACCGATCCGCGGCGTGCCCATCGGGCGGGGCGGCCGGGTCCGGTACCCGCGGGTCGTTGTTCCTCGGTCACGTCCGCGAGCAGCCCGCACTCCTCCGCCAAGCGCTCCGCGGTGCGACGGGCGACCGCTATGGGCACCCCGGAGGCCAGTGCCTGCAGCCGGAAGTACTCCTCCGGGGTCTGCCCGCCGAGCGTTGCCCTGGCGAACAGCCGACCCGCCTGGGCCAGCACCGCGGCGATTTCGCCCGGGGGCGTGTCGGGTGCTGTGCGCATAGCCTTCACTGCCAGCCGATTCACGACCGCGGGGGCTTCGTGGAGCGTTCCCAGCGGTGCACCGGTCACGGCGTGCAGGACACGTGTGTCGCGGGAAGTGCCCTCGCTGCCCTGCCGGAGTATGGGGATAAACAAAGGAGCTCCTTGTCGGCGCAGCCTCGATGGGGGGTCAGAGGGGCCAGCCCTCGAACACCACCGCGCGAACCGGGGCCGCCTCGACTCCCGCGATCTTGACCGGCAGCGCCATGAGGTGGGCGACCGGCACACTGATCTGATCGAGGTTCTGGATGTTCTCCAGGATGGGGATGCCGGCGGCGAGCAGGCTCCGATGCACCTGACCACTGCGGTCGTCGGGGCGTTCGGTGATGCAGTCCATGCCGACGAGCACGGCGCCGTTGTCCGCGGCCCACTGTGCCGCCGAGACCGTGAGGTAGGGCGGCTTGTCCCAGTAATCCTCGCGCCCCAGGTAGCGGTTGGGGTGGTCGGTTCGGATCAGCAGCCGGTCCCCGGGCTGCCAGAACTCGTGCAGCGCCTTTTCCAGGTCCTCCCCCGTGACCGGGTCCAGATCGCGCTTGTGTGACAGGTCGGCGATGCAGACGCGCCCCACGAAGGTCTCCAAGGGGACCTCGTCGATCTTCTCGCGGTCCTCGTAGAAGTGGTAACCGGACTCCACATGGGAGCCGTTGTGCGGAAAGATCTGCAGGTCGGAGAAGGTACGCCCGCCCTTGGCCGGGTCGGTCTCCGGCGTCATGGCCCGACGCACTCCGAACTTCGGGTACCACGGCGCGTCGTACGACGGCATGCCCTCGTACCAACCCTGACTGATGTCGATCATCTTCACGACATACCTCCACGCTCGCTGGGGCTCGTTCGCTCTCTCCGTCCGGGGGAGCACAGCGATTTGAGCACCATTAACGTGAGTTGACAACCCCCATTGACATGGCTGCTGTCGTCAATGGAGGATCGCACCGATCGCTAGAGCTCCGTCGAGGCGCACTGAGGCCAAGCCGCCCGGTGGCATCCGCCCGCACGATGAGCAGGACGTGCAACCCCGCGCATGACAGCCCTCTGGAAGGCATCCATGATCGTGGTAATGAGCCCGCAGGCGACGCGGGAGCAGACCGAAGTCGCCGACGCACTACTCAGGAACGCTGGCTTGACTCCCGTGGCCGGGCACGTGGCAGGCGCCACAGTGCTCGTCACCGAAGGAGCCGGCACACCGGAGCTGGCCTCGGCTGCGACGAGAGCGACGGGCGTCGAACGGGTGGTGACGGTCCCCGGAGCCCAGCGCCTGACCAGCCGTCTGTTCCGCCCGGAGGACACCCGGGTCACCGTGGGCGGCCCGGACGGGCCGGTGGTCGGCGGAGACGGATTCGTGGTGATCGCGGGGCCCTGCGCGGTGGAGACACCACTCCAGATGACAACCGTGGTGAATGCAGTTGCCGACGCCGGTGCCACGGTGCTGCGCGGCGGGGCGTTCAAGCCCCGCACGTCGCCTTACAGCTTCCAGGGGCTGGGGGTCGCCGGCCTGGCGCTGCTCGCTGAACAGCGAGGGCGCACCGGCCTACCCGTGGTCACCGAAGTCGTCACACCGGACGACGTGGAACGTGTCGCTGAGGAAAGCGACATGCTCCAGATCGGCACACGGAACATGCAGAACTTCGCGCTGCTGCGCGAGGCCGGCGCATCCGGACGGCCTGTCCTGCTCAAACGCGGCATGGCAGCCACGATCGAGGAATGGCTGCTCGCGGCCGAGTACCTCATACACATGGGCAATGAAGGCGTGGTGCTCTGCGAGCGTGGCATCCGCTCCTACGAACGCAGCACCCGATTCACGCTCGACCTCAGCGCGGTGGCCGAGGCGAAGCGCCTCACCCACCTCCCGGTGATCGTCGACCCCAGCCACAGCACCGGACAGCCCCATCTCGTGGGTCCTATGTCCCTGGCCGCCGCCGCGTGCGGCGCCGACGGACTGCTGATCGACGTCCACACCAACGCACAGGCCGCACTGTGCGACGGAGCCCAGGCTCTCAGCGGCGCACAGTTCGCCGAGCTCATGGACCAGCTCAAGCCGGTCGTGGAAGCCGTCGGGCGCACGCTGACGCAGCCTCGATCCCACCACCTCACCCAGGTCTGACTACACCTCTGGAGGAAGAGATGTCCAAGGACGTCCCCGTCCCGTTCACCGCAGACCTCTCGCCCGATGAGTTCGTACAGGCCGCCATGGAGTGGCACTTCTCGCCGGACACCGGCTCTCCGTTCTGGGTCAAACGCGCCGCGGAGTTGCCGTTCGACCCCCTGCGTGACATCCGTACCTGGGCAGACCTCGACCTGTTCCCCGACGTCAGCGAGGAGTGGCGGGACGTTCCGGTCGACACCCTGGTGCCCGTCGGCATCGACAAGAACGACTGGGACTTTCGGGTCTTCGACAGCGGCGGCACCACCGGACGGCCCAAGCGCATCGTGGAGTCGCGTTCACGGCGCGAAGGCGTCCAGTGGGTGAGCACTGTCCTGGACGAGCACAAGGTCCCCGGCGTGGGTGACGGGCACTGGCTGCACATCGGACCCACAGGACCTCACATCGTGGGCCGATCCATCGGCCTGCTGGCCCAGCTGCGGCAAACCTTCTGTCACTACATCGACTTCGACCCGCGCTGGGTCAAGCAGCGGGCGAAACAGCAACAGACCAATGACGTGGCACAGTATGTGCAGCACGTCCTGGACCAAGCCCTGGACGTGCTGCGCACCCAGCCTGTTTCCGTGCTCTTCGCCACCCCGCCGATCCTCGAGGCCATCTCTGACCGGGACGACATACTCGACCTGGTCCAGAACCGTGTACGCGGCATCATCTGGGCCGGCACCAGCATCAGCCCCGAGACCCTTCACGTCCTGGAAACGGAGCTCTTCCCCAACGCCGCGGTCGTCGGCCTCTACGGCAACACCATGATGGGCATCGCCCCACAGCGTCCCGGGGCCGTGGGACCGGACGGACAACCCTGCGTCTTCATTCCGCATTACCCCTACAGCCGGGTGCGGCTGGTCGACCCGGAAGAGACGACGCGGGACGTGGCATACGGCGAACGGGGACAGGCCCGCATCAGCTTGATCTCGCGCGACCTGCTGCTGCCCTGGACCCTGGAGCGCGACTCGGCGCTGTGCATCGAGCCCACCTCCGCGTACCCGCAAGACGGCGTGGCCGACGTCCGCCCCCTGACATCCGGCAACGCCCCGTCCGTGGTCGAAGGAGTGTACTGAGATGTCTGCGCATCTTTCCGTCCCCGGGCTGTCGCTCCGCCCTGTGTCGGGCGAGCAACTGCTCGACGAAGCCTCCCGCGACGAGCTGCTTGCGATGTGTCGACAGGCCGCCGCAGCAGCGCGCCAACGAAAGCTTCCTGTACTCGTCAGCTGGGCCGCCCCGTTGCCGCACGTTGACCCGGCCGCTCTCTGGAGCCGTGCACGCGAGTCCGCCGACCGCTCCCTGTACTGGCAGTCGGGATGGGACCGCAGCTCGCTCGTCGCCATCGGTGCGGCGCATGATCTGACCGGCCACGGTGAGGATCGCATCCGCTCCGTCGCCGCGTCATGGGAGGAGCTGGTCCAAGAACCGGTGGCCGGAGGCAGCGGTATCGGGCTGCCAACCGGACAGGGGCCCGTGCTCGTGGGTGGATTCTCCTTCGCTCCCTCCACCACACCGGGCGCCACCGCCTTACCCGACGCCCTGATGTGGGTTCCCGCCCTTCAGGTGCGCAGTTCCGCCACGGTACCGGGCACCACCGGCACAACAGCACCGGATGAGCTGCGGCTCAATGCTGTGATGTTCCCGGGCGGAGAACCCGAGCAGATCGCCAAGGACCTTGTCCATCTGGCCGAACTGTGCCTGCTGCCGGAGTCCGCCGCCCCTCGTGCCGACGGCGTGTGGCGCCAACAACACGGGTCACTCCTCGACCGCCAGGAACTCCCCTCCCCCGAGCGGTGGAAGGACCTGGTGGGCCGGGCCGTCGGCCGCATACGCAACGGCGCCTTCGAGAAGGTGGTCCTCGCCCGAGAACTGCGCGTGACCGCCGATGGTCCGTTCGACGTCCCCGCCGCGGTGGAAAGCATGCGAAGCACCTACCCCGACGCCACCGTGTTCGCGGTCGAGCACGACAGGCACGCCTTCGTCGGCGCCACACCCGAATATCTCGTGCGGCTCACAGACGGCACCGCGCACGCCCTCGGGCTGGCCGGCACGGCGCCTCGTGGTGCAACTGCCCAGGTCGATGCCGAACTCGAGGCCCAGCTCAGGAATAGCGCCAAGATCCGGCACGAGCATGACGTCGTGGTGCGCATGCTCCGCGATGCCCTGCACCCCACATGTGCGCACGTCGAAGCAAGCCCCGAGCCCACGGTGCTCAAGCTGGCCAACGTCCAGCACCTGGCCACCGTAGTCGAAGGACGCGGCGTCCAGCCTGACCTGGGGATCCTCCAGTTCGTCGAACGCCTCCACCCCACTCCCGCGCTCGGCGGGTACCCACGCGAACAGTCGCTGGACTGGCTGGCGCACAACGAGGGCCTCGAGCGGGGGTGGTACGCGGGCACGATCGGCTGGACTGATGGCTCAGGGCAGGGTGAGTTCGCGGTCGCCATTCGCTGTGCGCTGATCCACGACAACATCGCTTCCCTTTATGCAGGTTGCGGCATTGTTGCCGACTCCGACCCGGAAGAGGAATACGCGGAAACCTGCGCGAAACTGCTCCCGATGCTCCACGCTCTCGGAATCGAGTGATCTCCAATGCTAGCTGCCGTCTATCACGGGCAACGCGACGTCCGAGTCCAGGAATGGGCCGACCCATCACCACCCGGAGCACACGACATCCAGCTGGAGGTCTTGCGCGCCAGCATCTGCGGGACCGACGTAGACGAATTTATCTCCGGCCCGCACCTGGTGCCCCTCACCGTCCCGCATCGTGCCAGTGGCCACGTCGGCCCGCTGGCGCTCGGCCACGAGATCGTCGGGCGGGTGGCGGCCGTGGGGGCCGACGTCGAACATTTCACGGTTGGGGACTTGGTGGTGCCTGGCTCGGGCGTCTCCTGTGGGACGTGCCGGTGGTGCCATGCCGGACGGACCAACCTCTGCGCCCGTTACTACACGGTGGGGTTGCACGTGGACGGCGGCCTCGCCGAGCGCGTGAACGTTCCCGCGAGGATCAGCCGGCCTGTCGGGAACTGTCCAGAGGACGTCGCGATCATGGCTCAGCCGCTGGCCGTCGCCCTGCACGCGGTGCGCGGCACCGGAGCCGAACGCGGCACAAGCATCGCGGTGATCGGGCTCGGTGGGATTGGCTCGCTGGTCGTGGCAGCCTGCACCGCGCGCGGCATCGACACGATCGGCGTCGACGTCTCGACGGCTCGGCTGGAGGTCGCCGCGCGGATGGGCGCCTCTCTGCTCATCGATGCGTCCCAGGAGGATGCCGCTGCCGCGATTCGGCGCGCGACGGGCGGCGACGGTGCCGACATCGTCATCGAAACCTCCGGCACCCCGAAGGGACTCGATGCTGCCATGACCGCGGTGAGCCGCGGCGGTCACATCCGGCTCGTTGGCCTGCACCGCGATCCGTCGCCCCTGAACCTGACCCGGCTCGTCCTTGACGAGATCCGGATGTCGACCTCGAAGGTACACATCTGCGACCAGGACTTGCCCGAGGCGCTCGCGCTACTCGAGGATCACCCGCACATCGCCGCCGGGACCCTCGACGCAGTCATCGACCTCAAGGACGTGGTGTCGTCCGGGTTGCTACGGATGGCTGCCGGTGAAGCGGTCGGCAAGGTCGTCGTCAAACCGTGACAGTGCCGCGGTAAGAACACGGCAAGGCCGCGTCAGACCCCGGGCATGAGGCGCCGGGCTACAGCGTGAGCGCCGGCAAGGACTCCAGACCTCGCATGAGTCGCGTGTGTCGCCACCGAAACTCTCTGGACGGCACCGCGAGACGAAGTTCAGGGAATCGGGTCAGGAGTGCGTGGAGGGCGATCTCCGCCTCGGCCAGGGCGAGCGACGCGCCGAGGCATCGGTGGATGCCGTGTCCGAAGGCCAGGTGTCCCCTGGCATCACGGTCGATGTCGAGGCGGTCGGGGGTCGGGTACTGGGCGGGGTCTCGGTTGGCGGCTCCGGGCGAGATGAGCACCGGGACTTCGGCGGGGATCTCGGTCTCGCCGAGGGTGAGTGCCTGGGTGCTGTACCGGAAGGTGGCGATGCCCACGGGCGAGTCGTAGCGCAGCAGCTCGCCCAGCATGCTGCTGATCCGACCGGGGTTGGCGCGGACGCGGTCGAGGAGCTCGGGGTGCTGGAGGAGCGCGAGGATAGCGTTGCCGATGAAGTTGGTGGTGGTTTCATGGCCGGCGATGAGCAGGAGGACGGCGAGGGAGACGAGTTCGTCTTCGCTGAGCTGTTCTCCTCCGTCGCGGACGGTGATGAGGTTGCACAGGAGGCTGTCGTCCGGGGCTCGACGTTTAGCCTCGATGAGGTCGGCCATGTAGTCGGCCACGGCGTGGGAAGCGGCGTCGATCCGTTGGGGCTGTCCGGCAGCGAAGAGGTCATTCGACCAGGTGCGGACCTGCGCGCGGTCGGCCTCGGGTACGCCGAGCATCTGGCAGATCACCGTAACCGGCAGCGGGATGGCGAGCCCGGCGACGAGGTCGGCCTCACTGGTCTCCGGAAGGTCGTCGAGGAGCTGGTCGACAGTGTGCTCGATGTACGGGCGCAGGCGGTCGACGGATCCAGTGGTGAACACCTTGGTCACCAGGCGGCGTAGCCGGGTGTGCTGGGGTGGGTCGGTGGCGAGCATGTTGTGCGCGACCGCGGGGTGCAGGTTGCGGTTGGAGGGGCGGCTGGCGAAGAACCGTGCGGTGTCCTTGGACAGTCGCGGGTCGGTGAATGCTGCCTTCGCCTCGGCGTAGCCGGTCACGAGGTAGCTAGGCCTGTCTGCGGAGCCGGTGGTCACCGGGGTCACGGGGGCTGTCGCCCGGAGTTCGTCGTAGAAGGGGTAGGGGTTCTGGAGGAACTCGGGGCAGGACAGCGGGTCGCTCATGGTGTGGGGACGGCTTCCTTTGCGTGTGCGGTCTCATGGGTGGTCGCGCGGACGACGTCGCTGTTGGCGTATGCCTGGGCGACGAGCAGCAGCCACTCGGTTTCGGCCTTGAGGTTGCCATCGCGTTCATCAGTGCCGGGTGCGGGCCGGGCGATGTCGCCGTTCGGCTTCAGGCCGCGGTGCTTGGCTCTGACGGCGTCCTTGAGCACAGCCGCTTCCACCGTGGCATACCCACGGAGGGTGTCGGCTTCACCGAGCTGGGCCAGGGCGTGTCGTGTGGCCTGCTGGACGCGTCCGGAGCGGTAGGCCCGCAGGGTCAGGATGCCGTCGTTGATCTCGATGACACGGCGGTGGAGGAAGAAGTCCGCGTCTTCTTCGGCGACTTCGCCGGAGCTGGTGGGGGTGAGCACGATGTCGGGGCTGACCTCGACGAGCTCGCTCCACAAGGGTGCGAGAGCCTTGAAGGAGCGTGCCTCCCAGCGCTTGCGAGCCAGTTGACTGATGGGCCAGGCCAGTGCCGGCAGAGTCAGTCCGAAGACGACCAGCAGCACGCCGATGGCTGGCGCGGCGACACTGAACGTGCAGCGCACGGGGGTGACGATGCTGGAGCACTGGTAGTTGTGCATGATCAGGCCCAGGTTGAACCCGAAGGACAGCAGGGTGAAGATCTTGTAGCCGCAATACACCAGGGCGGAGGCGCAGCCGACGGACGCCATGCGAAGCCCGATGCGCTGGCTGGGCCTGCGGGAGCGGCAGGACTGCTTCCAGGTCTGGACGAGGAACTCGCCGACCGTGATGCCCAGATAGGTGATGTAGACGAAGACGTAGAGTGCGTAGAGCTGGGGCGAGAACCGGTCCGTTTGCCCGGCGATGAACAGCCCGCTCATCACACAGACCGCGGATGTGAGATAGATCAGCCGCAGGCGGATGCGTCGGCGTGCCGTATCAGGATCGCTGAGCTGGAACATGAACGCCAGCACCGCGGTGGCGGCGGCCAGGCTGGCGCAGTTGCTGACAAGCCGGGAGGCATACGGCACGATCGACTCGATGACGAACCGGTCGGCCGGAGCGTACGCAGCGAAGGCCACCCAGAGTGAGGCGAAGATGGCGACCATGGCGTTCGCGCCCACAGGCCGCCGGTTCGAGCGGCGGCCCCGGACGAACCAGAAGATGGCCGCCAGCATGAGGATGTCCGCAGTGGTGAAGATGAGGCGAGGAGTCACAGGCTTTTGCGCTTCTTCTGGGAGGAGCTGGCGAACAGGGCTTCCCAGCGTTCAGTTCGGTCGTGGGGTCGGCTGGGTGGTAGTTCCCTGCCGCGGTAGATCCGCTGACGGATGACGGTGGCCATCATTTCCGCTTCGCGCTCGTCGTCGTTGCGATAGCTGGTGCGGCCGGACATCCGCTGTACGAGCGTGGGGTTGAGGCCGAGGACCTGGTCCGCGCCGTCACCCAGCGACAGGGTGCCCGGGTGGTCACACAGGACGTGGCCGATTTCGTGGGCGAGGATGTGCATCTGGTGGAGAGCAGAAGTTCCCCGTTCGAAGTACAAGACGTCGGCGGTGGCAGTCTCCACGCGGAGGCCGCACGGAAGGTCGCCAGTGACCGTAGTCTCCATCGGACGGAGCACGATCGGCTTGCCCCGGAGTTCGGCGACGGCGTCGCATAGCTGCTGGGTGCCGAAGCGGTGGGGAAGGTTCAAGCGTTCGAGCCGCTCCGAGCAGTCCATGCGGAGCCGGTCGTCCATGTTCTCCTCCAAGCCCCTCTGCAGGGCCCATCGGCGTCGTTCCGGGCTTCCCGGTCCAGGCACGACGCGTGGGTATTGCACGCCTCGAAGGCGGCGGTCGCCAGCGCTCACCGGCGCGTAACGCGGCCGTGTGGCGCTACCGCTGGTGCCGCTGGTAGGTCAGTGGCCCATGGCGACGCCGCCGTCGACCGGGATCACCGCTCCGGTGATGTAGGCGGCCTCGGGGCTGGCGATGAACTGGACGGCGTGGGCGATCTCTTCGGGTGCGGCTGCGCGGCGCAGGGGGATCTGCTCGAGGATGTGCTGCTTGCGCTCATCCGGCAGGGCGGCGGTCATGTCGGTGTCGGTCAGGCCGGGGGCGACGATGTTGACGGTGATGCCGCGGGAGCCGAGTTCCTTGGCCAGGGAGCGGCCGAATCCGACAAGGCCGGCCTTGGAGGCCGCGTAGTTCGACTGACCCGCCTCGCCGGCGAGGGCGACGGCGGAAGCGATCAGGACGACGCGGCCCTTGCGGGCGCGGAGCATGCCTCGGGCCGCTTGTTTGGCGACGCGGAAGGCTCCGACGAGGTTGGCGTCCAGGACGGCGAGGAAGTCGGCCTCGTCCATGCGTAGGAGCAGGTTGTCCCTGGTGATGCCCGCGTTGGCGACGAGGACCTCGACGGGCCCCTGCTCCTGTTCGATCGCCGCGAAAGCTTGGGCGACCTGGTCCGAGTCTGTGACGTCGCAGCGCACGCCGAACAGTCCCTCCGGCGGCTCGCCGCTGCGATAGGTGACCGCGACCCGGTCCCCCGCGGCCGAGAGCGCGCGGGCAATGGCCAGTCCGATCCCCCGGTTTCCCCCCGTGACAAGAACAGAGCGCGACATTGCAAATTAAACTTTCTCGAATTGAACTTCGGTGGCAGCCGATCGCTCAATGACCAGCCCCTGCATTCTGCACCTCCACAATCGCCACTCGGAGTGGCGACAGTCGGTGTGATGCTACCTGCGTTAGACCATTCGAGGGCTCCTCGTGTGCAAGATCTGTTAACCCCTACCCTCGCCATTACCCCGCCAGTTGGCTCGCGCATCGACCATTCTGGGGGGACGATCAGAAATGACCGCTGCCCTTGCGTACAGAGGGAGGACCGGGAGCACCATGGAAAACGGTGACAGACATCTCAAAGGTGTCAGGTCGTCAGAGAACGAGCTCGGGCAGCTGCTCGTCTCCTGGCGCGAAAGGCTCGACCCGCGGAGGATCCCCGGCATTGATACGCAACGACGCCGCCTGCGATCCGGACTCACTCAGCAGGAGGTGGCCACCCTGACGGGGGTGAGTGTCACCTGGTACCGCAAGCTGGAGAAGGGCGAGCAGGCGGATTTTTCGGACGCCTTCCTGCAGCGGCTGACCATGACGCTGCGTTTGGACGAGACCGAGCGCGGGGTGCTGTTCCAGCTGGCCGTAGGCCGGACGCCCGAGCCGCCCCGCCTGGCCGTGGACACGGCGGTCGACGAGAGCATGCAAGCCCTCCTGGATACCCAGCTCCGGAACCCGGCCTACGTCACCAATCTCTCGTGGGACATCGTCGCGCACAACGATCAGCAGGCGGACTGGTTCCCCTGGATTCCATACGAGCGGAACAGCATGCGGTGGGCCTTCCTCTACCCGGAGGCCCGCGAGCAGCTGGTCAACTGGCGGGACGACTGGGCGGATCCCTTTCTCGCGCAAATCCGGGTGGCCATCGCGCATAACCCGAAGAGTAAGGAGCTGACGAAGCTCCGAGACGACATCCTCGCTGGAAACGCAGAGGCGGCCGAGCTCTGGAAGGAGAACCGGACCCAGGTACATCCTGATGGGGATATCCGGCGCCTGCGCCTTCCTTACCATCAGAGGGAAGAGGTGCCAGTGAGAATCATGGCCCTGGCCCCGTTGCGCAATACGCAGCTGCGCTTCATCGTGCTCATGCGCGATTGGACACCGAGCCGGCCATAAGCCAGCGCAGCGTCTTACCCCGGGCAGGCTACTGGCTGAGATCCAGACCGTGCGTCGACTCACCGTCGGACAGCCCTTCGAGGCTCCGGGCCTGCTCGATGAGCGCCGTGACCATGCTCAGGCTGTTCCCGGACAGCCCCTTCGCGCGCAGGGCGACGCGCCGTACGTCCTGATCGCGCATTGCGGCGACCAGTGCGATCTCGGCTTCCGTCCGCTCCTTCGCTGCCTGGTCGAAGAAGTACCCGGGCTCGACGCCGAAGAAGTCGGCGAGGGCCTTGATCGTCGACATCATCGGGTTCTTCTTCTGCCCGGCGCGCAGCTGCGCGATGGCGCTGGCGGAGATGCCCTTGCCACCGCTCGCGGCAGCCTTGGTGATCGCCTCCGCGACCTCCGCATTGGTGTACGAGCCGCGCCCGGGTGGATGGATCTCCTGGAACAGGTGCTCCAGAAGCTCAGCGAACGTCTTCTCCGAACCGTCTGCCATCTCCGCCCTCCCCTCACCCGGGTCACCGGTCAACTTAGCGATCACCACTCCAGTGTAGCGCCAGCCCGAGGTCGAACACTCCAGTTGGCCACGCGGTGTAACTGGGGTGTAAGTTTTTCACGGCTCGCGACACCGGAGTGTTCCGCCGCTGGTCAGAGGCAGTAGCAACCGCTGGACTGTGGCGGAATGCTGACCGTATGGTGCTGGTCCCCGCGGCCAGGGAGGTCCGGGGAGAAAGGGTGGTTCACTCGGCGCCACGACAGACGCAGATACGAGCTGGCGCCCGAGAGCGGTAACTCTCAGGCGCCAACCACAACGACACTCCCGCCTCTGCAAAGGCGAGGAGGTCACAACCAGAGCCGATCCGGACCCTTTGGACGAGGCATCCCGGACGGCCCCACTCGAAGGAGCGATTCTTACATGCCTGCTCACCAGCAGGAAACCTCGGCAGACCAAGCCGCCGGCCATGGCCTGCGTGCCGAGCGCCTCGCAGCTGACAGGGGCCGCTGATCATGGCGCGCATCCGCACGATCAAACCAGAGGCGTTCGTCTCCGAGTCCCTCGCGGCCTGCACGGTCACCGCCGAGCGGACGTTCTTCGGGCTGCTCACCCAGGCCGACGACCACGGGCGTCACCGCGACCATCCCGCGATCATCGCGGGCAAGCTGTGGCCACTGCGCCCCGAGCACACCCCGCTGGACGTCGAAGACGATCTCCAGCAGCTCGCCAGTGCCGGGCTGATCTGCCGGTACACCGGATGCGACGGCCGCGGGTACCTGCACATCGTGGCCTGGGCGAAGCACCAGAAGATCGACCGGCCCAGCGCTTCCCGGCTGCCGCTGTGCTCCGCCCACGACCAGGACAAGCGGTGCGGTGCCTGCAAGGGTGAGTGCGGCCAAACGCCACGGCCGGATCATGCGCCGGCACCGTCGGTCCGCGTTGTCGAGGACTCGGTGAACTCTCCCCGAGCGCTCGTCGAGCCCTCGACGAATGTTCGACGAGTCCTCGCGAGTCCCGAACAGCCCTCGCCGCCGAAGACCGCCCCCTCCCCAACGCTTGCGGACACCCCGGCACCTTCCGCCGGGCACCCGGAGAGCGCCACCTCCACGGTTGACGAGGAAACCGCAGGTCAAAGCACATTCGACGAAGACTCATCGGACCCTCGTCGAGGACTCGACGAGCCCTCGCCGTCTGGATCTAGGATCTTGGATCCTGGATCCATACCTTCGGGGCGCACCGCGCCCGCGCCCTCGACCGTCTCGGCCAAGACCTTGATCGGCGAGTACGTCGCTGCCTGTGAGCACCGGCCGCCGGAGCGGGTGCTCGGGCACTTGGGGCGGGAGCTGAACCAGCTGCTCGGCGAGGGCATCGCCACCGAGCACCTGCGCGCCGCGTTGGAGCGGCTGCGGGTGAAGGGGCTGAGCCCGAGTGTGCTGCCGAGCCTGGTCAACGAGGTCATGAACGCCACCGCCCGGCAGACGCCCGCTCGGGCAGGTGGCGGGTACACGCCCTGGATGAACCCGGCGGACGACTCGGCGTACGAGGAGGTGCTCTGATGCCCCCTCGCCACCGCGATCCGGCGCCCTTGTCGGCCGCCCCGATCGCCGCCCGCTTCGAGCGGATCTTCGCCGAGCGCGGCATGCCCCCGGGCGGGATGCCGGTCAGCGACACGCCCGAACCGATCCCCGCCCTCGAGCGGGCGCAGAGGCAGATCCCGCGCCTGTACCGGGACGCAGTCGCCGACCACCCCCGGGTGGCCGCCTGGGTGCGCACGATCACCCGCACCGCGGAAGCACCGAACGTCTCCGCACGGCGGCAGGTGACCCACGGCCCGTCGCTGCTGCTGGTCGGCCGGACCGGCCGGGGCAAGACCCATGCCGCGTACGGGGCGATCCGCAGCCTGCTCGGCGCCGGCCTCGACGTGCGCTGGCACGCCACCACCGCCGCCGACCTCTACGCCGAGATGCGCCCGCGCCAGGGCGTCGACCCGGAGTGGATGCTGCGCCGCATCATCCGCATCCCGGTGCTGCTCCTGGACGACCTGGGCGCTGCGAAGTCCTCGGAATGGACCGAGGAACTGACCTACCGGCTGATCAACCAGCGCAGCATCCACCAGCTGCCCACCCTGGTCACCAGCAACCTGCCCATAAGCGACCTCCGGGCACAGATCGGCGACCGGGTCGCGTCCCGCCTGACCGGCATGTGCGAACAGGTGGTCTTCACCGGCCCCGACCGCCGCCGGGACAACGCCGCCTGACTGGCTGCTCCCGGCTCTCGCCGCTTCCTCCTGCATCCTCTTCACCCGAACCCCCGCGCTGAGCGCTGTCCGCACGCGCCCGGGGGGCGAACGGAGCACCTTCCCATGCACGCCCGCACCACCACCGCCACGCCCGCCTCCGACTTCCGGCGGCTCGGTGACCAGTCCTGGCACGACAAGGCCGCCTGCGGCGGCCTCGAACCCGACGTCGCCGACCGGCTGTTCTTCCCCACCTCCCGCGCCCGCAAGGACATCGCCCAGGCCAGGGCGCTGTGCGCCCAGTGCCCTGTCCGCCGGATCTGCCTGGACGCCGCCCTGGAGAGCGAGAGCTTCTACGGCATCCGGGGAGGCCTGACGGAGGACGAACGCCGGCCCCTGCACCACAAGCTCGACTACCGCCTGGACGGGGCCCGCGTCGCCGCCGCACTGCGCGGCCTGGACGTCCACCTCAGCAGCACCGAGCGCGCCGCCGTCGCCCGCCTCGCCTACCTCCACGGCTTCACCGCCGAACAGCTCGCCTGGACTCTGAAGGTCAGTCAGGACTGGGCCACTGACCTGCTGCGCAACGCACACAACGAGATCGAGGACCGCGACCGCTACTGGCACGAGACAGGCGGCAACGACGAGCCTGCCGACGCTGCCACCTCCGGCACCACAGCGGTGCCCGGAAGCCTGAGCCAGATCATCGACCGCCACAGCCTCGGCGAGGCCGCGTGACCCCCACCGGCAACACCACCACGGCGGTCGGCGACTGGGACCGCGCAGCCATCCTCGCTCTCGGCGCCGCCGGATGCGCCCTGTCCTACGACGCACTCCAGCAGATGGCCGTCGCCATCCACATCCGCGGCCTGCTCACCTACCTCTATCCACTGGTCATCGACGGCTTCATCGGCTACGGCGTCCGAGCCCTGATCCTCACCCGCACCGCTCCCTGGCGCGCACGGCTCTACGTGTGGGCCCTGTTCGGCACCGCAACCGCCGCGAGCATCTGGGCCAACGCCCTGCACGCTATCCGGCTCAACCAGCTGCACCACGCCGAAACTGCCGGACTGCGGCTCGGTGACGTCACCGTCGGCGTCCTGTCCACCCTAGCCCCGCTCGCCCTCGCCGGCGCGGTCCACCTCTACATCCTGATCACCCGCCACCAGCCCGCCCGCACCGAGGCGGCGCACGGACCGGTCCGCACGGACCAGCCAGCATGTGCGGACCAGCGGACCGCCCTTGCGGACCGGTCCGCGGACCGAAGCCGTGCGGCAGCTGGTCCGGAGAACACGGTGCGGACCGGTCCGCACCAGGACTACAGCGCCGGACAGACGAGCAGACCCGTCCGCTCGCTCCGGACCACTGCTGCGGACCGGTCCGCCGAGACGGTCCGCCCCCTCAGCGGACCGCGGACCGGGACCCCCGACGGTCTGCTCCCCGAGGCGTCGGCCTCGCACGAAGCCCTTGCCGCCGACCGCGACCAGGCGCTGCCGCACCCCCAGGAACCAGGGACACCCGGTCCGCTGCCCCGGACCGCGTCTGCGGACCGGTCCGCGACGGCATCGGTCCGGGGGCCCGGTCCCCGGACTGCGGACACCCCATCCTCCGGACCGTCGGCGCAGACCGCGGACCGGTCCACGACGGACCAGCGGTCCGCACCTTCCGCGACAGACGAAGAGGTGCGGACCGGTCCGCAGGAGGGTGCGGACCAGCGGACCGGTCCGCAGAACCAGTCCGCTCCCCTCGATGCCACTGCGGACCAGCGGACCGCGGATGCTGCGGACCGACAGAGCGCGGACCGGTCCGCGACCGGGGGCGACGGCGAAGAGCAGGACATCGAAGAACTCCTGCCGATAGCCCGCGCCGCTGTCACACTCCATGGCCGTATCAACCGGACCGTCGTCCGCAGCGGCCTGCGCGAGCACCAGATCCAGGTCAGCAACCAGCGCCTCGGCCTGATCCTCCAGCGCCTGCGCGACGAAGCCGCGCTCGCCGCCTGACCGCCCCACTCGCCCGCCTTCCCGGTGTGCGACGGCCGCAGCCCCCGGCTGCCGCACACCCCACATGCCCGCGAAAGGCCATCGCTGTGCACCACTGCCACCGCTTCCGCTCCATCCAGACTGCCTTCGAACGCGACATCGTCGGCTACGAAAGCCGCGCCGACCGCGCCCCGGCCAGCCCCCTGGGCCGGACCTGCCGCACCAGCGCCCAGACCACCCGCCACGCCATGGCCCGGGCCCTGAACCGGCATCTCCGCCGCTGCCGCGAATGCGGCTGACCAGCACACATACCGCCGCTGACACCACCAAGCGGCCCGACCACACCCGGCCGGGCCGCCGCCCCGCCCCGCACTGCAAGGGAGTTCACCCGCAATGCCCCACTACGTGATGCCCGTACCGAACACCGACCTGGAGGCCGCAGCCTGGGCCGACGTACTCCTGCGCTACGGACTCGTACACGCCATCGTCGAAGGACCGGACGGGCAGTGGCTCGCCCAGATCCGCCCGGAGAGCACCATGTGGCTGCTGCGCGACGCTGACGAAGTCCTGGTCCTAGCCGCCGCACTCCAGCAGCAGGTGCGCGCCGCCGACGGTGAAAAGCGATGACAAACCGCCGCCCCTCCCCGAACTCCTCGGACCCGCAGGTGACATCCAACTCGACCTCAGGCCGAGCAAGTTGGAGTTTTGGATACTCCCCCGCCGGGGGAGTATCCAAAACCGCCTCCGTCCCGGGGGTGGCGGAGGCCGACCGGCGCCAGGGGGCACCGGCCGAAGGGGCTGCTACCGAGGGCGGACCGCAGCCAGGGCAGGGAGAGAATCACGCCTGTCACACCGAGAACTGTGAGCACGCTGTGTCTCAGCAGCCTCGCGTGCGCCACCGCACCCGTCAGCCACGTCAGCGCAACCGCTTCCGCAATGTCCGTCTGAGCGACAGCGAACTCGCCCTCATCTCCGCCGGCGCGAAAGCCGCCGGCATGACCGATGCCGGCTTCCTCGCCCACGCCGGCCTCGCCGCCGCCCGCGATCTGACCACCACCGCAGCCCGCATCGCAGGCGACCGTGAACTGCTCGCCGAACTGTTCGCCGCACGAAGGCACCTCGGCCAGGTCGGCAACAACCTCAACCAGATCGCCAAGATCCTCAACTCCGACGGCCACGCGCCCCAGACCGACGTCGTCCTCAGCGCGGTACGCCGGGCAACCGACCGCCTGCAGGCCGCCACCGTCCGACTCCTCGACCAGTAAGCACCCGAACGTGATCCCCCGAGTCCACAAGCAGGGCAACCGGACCATCGGTCTTCTCTCCTACCTCTACGGCCCCGGCACCCATGAGGAGCACATCGACCCTCACCTGGTCGCCTCCTTCGACGGCGCCGCCCCCGACCCCGGCCGCGACGCGGCCGCCACGCTCAAGGAGCTCCAGCTCCTTCTCGACCAGCCGGTGCAGGCGATCGAGAAGGAGCTGCGGCCGGACAAGCACGTGTGGCACTGCTCGGTCCGCGCGGCTCCCGGCGACCGGATCCTGTCCGACCAGGAGTGGGGGGAGATCGCGCGGCGTGTCGTCGCGGCCACCGGCATCGACGACGGGGACGGTGCCGGATGCCGGTGGGCCGCGGTCCGGCACGCCGACGATCACGTCCACATCATCGCCACCCTGGTGCGCGAGGACGGCCACATGCCCAACCACCACCGCTCGGGCAAACGCGCTCAGGCCGAATGCCGTCTCATCGAAGCCGCCTACGGGCTCACCGCCGTCAACGCCGGCGACGGCACCGCCGCGAAACGGCCCACCAGCGCCGAACGGCACGAGGCCGAACGCCAACGCCGCACGCAGACCCCGCGCGAGGAACTGCGCGAGAGCGTACGGCGCGCGGTGGCCGGTGCCGACACCGAGCAGGAGTTCTTCGACCGCCTCGCCGCAGCCGGCCTGCTCGTACGCACCCGCGCCGCCCCCTCGGGCGACCTGCTCGGTTACACCGTCGCCCTCCCGGGCGACCGCAACGGCCAAGGCGAACCGGTCTTCTACTCAGGGTCGAAGTTGGCGCCCGACCTCTCCCTCCCCCGCATCCGCGAACGCCTTGCCCCCGGAACCAAAGAACCGCTCCCCACAACGGACTTGGGCGAAGGCGACACCGTCCGCTCCCGACCGACCAGCCCAGCCTCGGCCCGCCGCACAGCAACGAGCCCCACCTGGAACGCCGCTCTCCTCCTCGAAGACCAGGGCGACGACGGCGCGGCAGCCGCACAGCTCTCCGCCACCGGAGAGCTTCTCGACGCCCTCGCCAAAACCTCCGCCGTCACCACGCGCGACGAACTGCGGCAGGCGGCACGATCCTTCGAGCGCGCCAGCCGCTCGCACATCCGCGCCCAGCACGCCCAAGCGCGTGCCCTGCGCAGGGCCGCACGGGAAATCGTCTACGCTGGCCCCTCCCTTGGACGCGGCGAAGACGGAGCGGCCACCGCCATGGTGCTCTCCACGCTGCTCTTCGTTGTGGTGGCCGCGGCCCGCTGGCACGCCCAGCACCAGCACGCCCAGCAGGCTGCAGCCGCCCGCCAGGCCGCCGAGCACCTGCGAGCCGCCTACCGCACCGCCGCCCACGCTCCGCTGACCGAACTACGCCACCGAGGCCGACGCCTCCCGCGGGCCACCCGCACCCAGTACGAGACGACCGTGCGCACCGTGCTGCCACACCTCGCGGAGACGGTACTCGCCGAGGGCGGATGGGATGCCCTGGCCGCCACCCTCAATGACGCCGCACGAGCCGGAGCCGACCCCGCCTCCCTCCTCCGCGAAGCCGCCGACCAGCGCGAGCTGTACTCGGCCGACTCCGTCAGCGACGTCCTCGTCTGGCGCATACGCCGCCTCGCCGTCCTTCCCGCCCACACCCCGAAGACCACGACCGCCTCGATGCCGACAGCCACTGCCCGTACCGCACGTCCGGCATCTGCCGACAACCACCGCCGTACAGGGCGGACGAGTCGCTGATGCACACCGAATCGCAAGTAGCTCTGCAGGACACCCGCGGCCGATCGTGGAACAGCAGACCGCAGCGCAACAGGAGGGACATCGGGTGTTCTGGCTCAAGAGGAAGACCGCCGGCCAGGGGCAGGAGCCCGCCGCTCCAGCAGCAGCGCAGTCCGCTCCGGAGTCCTTCGAGGTACCGACGGACTTGCGAGTGGACCGGACCGCGGCGTCGTTCATGGCCTTCCCTCACCCCGGGCCACTGGTCATCGCCGAGACGACTGTCACCTGCCGCCAGTGCGAGGCCGAAAGGGAATGGATGGTGATCAAGACCGGCGAAGGCGTGTTCATCCGCTGCCGCTGCACCCTCACCTGGCCCGAACCACGCATGACGCCCCAACGGTTCGACGACCTGATGGGCCCCGTCACCGATGTGGCACCAGACTTCCGTCACGCCCTGCGCTCCATGGGCTACGACGGCGCCTTTGCTGGCACCTATCTCTCATAGCGCGCGATCTTGCATCAGGTGCAAGGCGCAGCCCTCGGTTGTCTTCCTCGGCCAGGCGGCGCCTCGTACAGTCGTCTAATGGAGCACGATTACCACTTCTATCCCAAAGGCGAGTGCCTCGACTGCTGCCTGGAGGTCCTGGCCGCGGGACGCTCGGCGGATCACAAGCTCGGGGCGGAGAACGTTGTCGAGGAGTTGGTCGAGGACCACCGCAGCCTGGTGGAGCTCTACCTGCTGGGCCTCGTGGCTGCGGCTCTTCCTATCGGGAGCTCTCGACGCTCCGTACCGGACCTCGTTCTCTGGATGTCCGGGCTGAAGTCACCTGCGCGCATCGCATCGGCGCTACCGACTCCCAGCGCGGTAGCGGTAGGCGTCGCGGAGGCAGTGCGCCAGCTTGTCCCAGGCCGACCTGACTTCTTGGTGCGCAAGGTGCTGGAAACCTTGGCTCCGCACGTTGAGGAGGAACTCGCCGCCCTATGGTGCGACGTGACCCTCCTCAGCGCAGAGCGCTACCCCGTGGAAGCAGGAGGACTCCGTGCCCGAATTGAAAAGCGGGCGAGCCGCCGGCCCACGTTGTGGGCCAACTCTCTCGATTGGCTACTCGCCATTGGCCCCCATGTGAGCGATCTCGACGTAAGCCTCACTCTTGCCCTCGCGGAACAGCACCGTTCAGTACGGCGATCCCTGAAGGCGAGCGTACGAAGCGACATGCTGGAGGTCCGGAGGCGGGCCGAGGGTATCCAGGCTCTGGCTGACGGCAGCGGCCCCATCGAGCAGAGGCTCTTGGACGTTCTCGCAGGCTCCCTTGATGCTCGTCGGCGGGTCTTCCCGAGGCCCCTTGAGGCCCCGTCATCCACGTGGCTGGCCAGCAACAATCTGGAAGATCTGACACGCGGCGCGGTGTCTGCTGCTGTTGCGGACTTCATGGAATTCGTGTCCAGATCCGGCGCCCAGGAAGAGGAGTCGCTGACGGCACGCTTGCTGGAGAAGCTCGTGCAGAACTTCTCCATCGGATCGAAAATGGGGCGATGGGCAACGCCAGAATCCCCAGAAGTGGCGCTGGCAAGTCGGCAGGAGACCAAGAAGGTAGAGAAGACGAACGGTGCAGACATCGGCATCCTCCTGGAAGTCGAAGCCCCTGACCGATTGACGACACGTATTGGCGACCTTGTTCAGGTCAAAAAAGCCGATGCGTTGATCCCCAGCGCTTCTCGGAGAGACGCATGGAAGATCAACCGCTTGCAGCTCAACACCCTGCTGGAACACAGCCCCACGGCGTCCTACTGGCTCATACCCAACAGCGGAAAGGTCTGCGTCGTACCCGCGAAGTTCCTGGCCGCAATCGGAGCAGCGAACCAAAGACGGGCGAGTTTGTTCACTGTCGGACACAGCGATATCCGCCACGTCGCTGTAGGACTAGACAACTACCTGACCGATCTGATCGTGGGCATGTGGCTGGGGAGCAGCTCTGAAGCTGCCCTTGCAGCTGCCGCCGGGGAGACTCCGATGAACCGACCCGAATTCTTCCTGAACATCAAGGTCACCCTTCCCCCGCTGCTGGACTAGTCGCGCAGCCACGCAGACTCGGTTCGTGAGGGATATCAGAGCCATCACCTTCGTGTCCCCCCGGCCCGAAACGGGCCACGGACGCAACGGACGAGCACCCGATCGGGTGAATATTCGATCACGGCGCACCCCCCAACCGATCATAAACATGCTGGTCAGCGCTACAGCAGGCCTTGGACCCACGACACGTTCAACTCGGGTTCTTGCGCTCTCGTTCTCATGACTACGACATCATCACTCTCGTCACACGCAGCTCCCTGTCAAGGACACTCAGTAAAGTGAGATGGAGGAGTGACGGTGCTTGATGCCGTTATGAGCCGACGCCGGACCATGCTCGTTAGCGCCACCATTCGCCTCGGGTACGCCTGGATGGTTCGGCGCGAAGAGTCGCGGGCCTGGCGCGAAGTCATGAGTATGACCGGGGTGGTCAATTCGATCCTCGGTACTGGCCGGGAGGCCCTGACGCCAGCCGAACTCGTCGACCAGTTGTCGCAGTATCCACTACGCCGCATCGCTCCCGACGTCTTTGAGGACGACCCCCTTGGGCGCATCACGGTCCTGGAGTGGGGTGAGATCAGCGACGACGTCTACTCCGACGGGTGCTCGGCAATCGTCTCGCTACTGGAGAAAGGCGATCGAGGACGTGGCTGGATGCCCACGTGGACGTGGCTGCAGCACGAGATCATCGAGCATGAGGCGTTCTTGGGGCTCAAAGCCGGCGCGAGCGAATCGGATTACGTAATTCGCCGACGATTCCCGATCGAGCACCCGGCCGGCGAACGGGAAACCATCGCTGACCAGTGCAGCGATGCCGGGATTCTGCCTCCAGTCCGCTACGTCCCCCTCCCGCCAGACCGCGTCCATCAGGGACGCCACTGGTGGCCGTGCCCGACCTGCCAATGGCCCATGCGGGTCAACGGCGCAGCGGTGCGCTGTAGCTACCGGGCTCATAACGCCGAATACGCCATCCGCAGTTTGAAGAGCGGGGAGCCTCCCAAGCTCCGCCCACGTGACGACACGGTGCGCAGGCAGCCTGCGGCCAAGATCGTGCACCCTGAAGGCAGCCGGCAGACGGTATGCGTCGAGTTCCCGGTGTGGCGCTACATCGTCGTTCCTGGCATCGAGGAGCTCAAGCTCCACAAGAAATGGGACGGCAAGCCGCCTCTGACTGTCTCCCTCTGGCCTCACCAGGATGCCTACGACGTGAAGTTCGCCATCAAAGAACTGGACTGGACACTGGCGATCGACCTCAAAGACGTCACCAGCGCCTCCGCCCTAGCCGACGAGATCGCCAAGAAGCCGCTCGCCGCGAAGACCATCGTCCTCCCGAACCACCGCGGCATCGCCCAGCGCGCAGAACTGCAAGACCTCCTGCCCGACTACACCGTGCTCATGGTCGACGACGTGAACCGGATCGTGAAGAAAAAGCTGGCCGAGGCGAGGAGGGCCCAGTGACTGACGAACGTGAACGTGACGGTATCAGGCGGCGTGAGTCCCGGCTCTTGCCGCGCCTCATCGCCTGCGCCTGTGCTTGCGCACAGGCCTACTTCCCTGACGGCCGATCGGGGACCACCTTGACAGCCGCCCAGTTTTTGTTGACTGGGAAGTACGACGTCTGGGCTGCCTTCGCCTCTCTCTCCCTGGACGATCACCGTCGTCTCAGCCGACTGCTCGACCACAGGATGAACCCGCTTGCGAATGAAGGTGCATTCCGCGAGCACGCCATCCGCAACTTCTTTGACAAGAACATTCCAGGCTTCCGGTTGCACGAGGACGAAGAGCAAGTGGCCGCCCACCATGGCCTCGAACCCCGCGACTGCATTGACCAGCTACTGACTGAGATGGACGACATCCGAACCTCTCAGGCCATCGCCAGCCCGATCGCGAAACCAGGGGAATACACCCACACCCTGCGCGTGCCAATGGCAGGCCGCCAGAACGCACCTGTCCTCGCCTACTACACCTTCGAAGAACGCCACGCACCGCCACGCGATCCACGACCGGTACGGCTGCCCACCGCTCCGAACCTTGCAGAGGCGGAGATCAAGATCGAGAACTTCCTGCAGTTGAATGCAGAGCTCGACGAAGCCACAGGCAAGGCGTTCCGCGCTGAGACTCTCACCCCGTTCTTCATGAAGATGCGGACTGCACGGGGGGATGCTGTCAAAGAGGTCTTGAGATTGCCTGCGGGGCCGACCCGCGTGCTAAGCGCCCCTACGGGCTCAGGTAAGAGCGTCTTGCTGCGGAGCTACGCGTCATGGGCTGTGCAGGAAGGGCACACGGTGGCTTTGGTCGTCGACACCAACGCGAATGCCCTGAAGCTCACCCACTCAATCGAACAGGATTTGGACGCGTGGGGCGTTCGAGAACGGCTGGGGGCGGACGCCTCACAGGTGGTTGTCCCGTTGATGTCGCCGAATGCCCTGATGCGCGAACTGGAGCGAACGGTCAAGGGCTCGCATGACCCGGACTACGTCGACTGGGTATTCGCCCGGATCGGCTACTCCTGCCAACTGCCCGCATGTGCCTCAGTAGACGAGGCAGTCGACACATGGGTGCCGGGCGGCGAGCCGTGCACGAAGCTGACCGCCGTACGCCCAGAGCGCGGTGAACCTTACCGAAGCATGCCAGCCCCCAAGGTCTGCCCCTTCAAACAGAGCTGCGGCAAATTCCGGCTGGCCCGGCAGGCAAGCACGGCCCGCATTATCGTCACCACGCACGCCAACCTCTACGAGGGGCGGATGCACATCCCACTGGAGATGGACGACGGGATGGTGGACGAGAAGGTCAGCGTGGAGAAGTTCCTCATGATGCGCGCCCAGGTCGTCCTGATTGATGAACTCGACGCCTTCCAGTCAACGGTGATGGGCCGTTCCGGGCGTGGATTGACACTGGCTTGGGGTGATCGTGGACACGATCGCCCACTGCTGGAGGTGGACACACAGCTCGTCAGTGCCTTCGGCCGACTGCCCGGAGCCTTGGAAGAGCGGACACGCTCCAACGTGTCGGAGTGCAGGCGCCTGGCCGAGACCTACACCATGCACCTGGCGCGAGGCGACCTGGCCCTCAGCGATCAGCTCCCTGACGACCCATATGAGAAGCGCCGCAAGCACCGAGGGGGCCGACGGTGGATCGTTCCCCAGCGTTGGGATGGATGGCTGAGCAAGCACCTCGCTGCCTTCCTCGCGCACGATGAATCCAAAGTGTCCACCGACCCCGGGGCGCCGGAGGATTCGGGAGGGGCCGTACTGCTGGAAGCTGTGTATGACACCAAGATCGCGTCGTACCTCCTGCCCGCGCATGTCCGCGAGTTCGCGCGGACGGTACGCTCGATCACGACCGCCGTGGACGCCGCAGGGGTTCTGGAGAACGCTCGCGGTGAGCTGTTCGAGATGCTGGCTTCCTGGGTACCCGTTGCAAAGACCCGCGCAGCAGTAATCGACCGGCTGGTGCGCCGGATGTTCCTGGTTCCATTGAGGGGAATGCTGTACAGCTTCGTTCACGATGCCCCGCAGCTCAAGCTCGCCGGCGTTCCGGCGGCGGAGGAGATTGCCCAGGCATTGGGCGGCTATGAGACGTGGCGGGCGATCCCGCACGGGCCACTCGGGCGGCTGGTGTTCGCCTTCACCGAGGACCACAACCCCAAGTCCCCGCACGAGACCAAGCTCAGCGCTGCCGCGTTTGGCGGTGACCCGCACCGCTACATCACCTCACTGGGGCAGATCACCGCGCTCGCGCACTCGGGATACCCGCGAGTCGTCCTCGGCTTGTCGGCAACCGCCTACATGCCTGGGGCGCACCGGCACCACATCCACACCCGGCCGGAGTTCATCGTGCCGGACGAAGGATCGAAGGTGGTCATCGACGCCCGCGCCATCCCTGGCCTGGACGGCGAAATGATCCGGATCTCGGGGCTTACTGGCAAGAAGAGACGGGAGGCCACGAGGCAGCTCGGGATGAAACTGTGGAGCGAGCTCTCGCACGAGCTCGAAACGCTCGCCGCGGACAACTCCCCCGGCGTCCAGGACGCGATCCTGCTCGCCACGACCTCCTATCAAAGCTGTCGAGACCTGGCCGAAGGCATGCGCATCGCCGGCGCACCACCTGGTCTGATCGCTGTCGCGGTGCGGCCTGACGCGGACACCGACGCGACGGCTGAACCGGAGGCTGAAGACCGGCCCTGGATCGAGATCGCCGGAGACCAGCTGGAGGACTTCGGCGCACGAGCGCACGCACGCATCCTCATCGCCCCGCTCAAGCGAGCTGAGCGCAGCCTCAATATCCTTACGCCCGGTGAGCGCCGCTCCCGCATCGGTTCCATCTGGCTCGCGGTACGCCCGATGTCGATCGTCGATGATCCCGACGAGCTACTCGCCCATGTGGGCGCCAGAGCCCTTGACGATCAACGCGTCCATGACCAACCATGGCTCGAACTCGCGCGATCCAAGAAGACTGCCGGCCTGTACTTCGACGAACTGCTCAGCAGCCAGCGCTACTTCAGCGTGCTACCGCGCCGGGCCAAAAAGGCCATCGCTGCCGAACTCATCGCCTCCATCATCCAGTTGGTTGGCCGCGCGCGCCGTGGCGGCACACCCGGGCGGATTCGGCTCGTCGACTATGCCTTCCTGGACCCCAAGGGCAACTCCGACCTGCCCAGTCTCATCCGGCAGCTCCGTGCCGACTGGTCCCGTACCGGTGAACTCGACATCCTGCTCACCACCAACGGCGAGGCCCTTCGTGCCTTCTTCACCTTCGCCAACAACCACACCGTCACCACAGACTCTCTGGAAACCGCATGCTGACCTCCCTGGCCTACCTCCTCACCCCCAAGCGCCTCGGGCGGGTCGTGCTCTACCAGCTGAGCGAAGAATTCGCCGAGGCATGGGGCCAATTGCCCAGCTACCGCGACAACGACACATCCAAGCCGGTGCGCCCTGCCTACGCAGGACTTGCGACAGCGCTGTCCGCCGTGACCAACCAGCCCATCGTGATCATGCCGGATACCATCGTCCCGCCCGAAGACGACCTCCATGTCCCCGCCGTCCTGGCCACCACCACGCCCATCACGCCGCGCCTGCTCACCCGGGCCGTGCGTAGCTGGGAAAAACTCATCCGGGGCGGCGCGGATGACAACACCCTCGCCCCGCTTCTGGCACAGGGGGAAAGAGCCGAGCGCGAACTCGGATCCTTCATTCGCGATGCGTCCACCGGGCGGCCCCGAGCGCCCCAGTGGTTCTTTCGAGTCGCCGCGTGGAACTTCGCTGCCGCCCTCGCTCGCGTCCCGCTCCATCTACCTGCCGGTCCGGCCGACGCAGGGCAGCGCCTCGAATGGGTGATGGACACCAGGGGCAGCCTGCTCGCCTGGGACCACGTCCTGAAAGGAAAGACCGAGCGGCCGGCGAGGACCGGCTACGCCATGCACAAACTCGACTTCCGTGTCATCACGCTGCCCGGCGAGCCCCGGATCGGTATCCACGTCCTGCCGACCTTCAGCAGACTGGCTACCCACTGGGCCAGCACACGCACCGCGTTCATCGAACGCGGCAAGAACAACACCGTGCTACGCCTGCCCGTCGGCCACCGCCGTACCAGCGAGGGCTGGGAACCGTACGCCCGAAACTTCGCGGCCCAGGTCGTCGCGGCCTGCAATCTCGAAGCGATCGAACTCGGCACCAACGAGATGCTGGCCGACACCAGCGGGTCAGTGCGAGCCTTGGTCCCGGGCCCCACTGAGCATCCGCTCGGTAAAGGCACAGGCACCCGTTTCAATCTCTACCTCGCGAACCATATCAAAGAGGCCGCCGCAACCCTGAAAATCGAACAGGTTGCATATGAACGTACCGACGTCGAGGTAATCCGCCGTGCCAAGGGACCGATCGCACGGGAGGATCTTGACCATGCGCTGAGTGGTACGGGGCATGACCGAGTGAGGGTCCTCGCCCTGTACGACGCGGAATACACCCGTGAGCGCCTGATCACCGCTCTGACGCCGTACCTCGAAGAACCAGAGGGGGCCGCGACCTGGGAGGACAATCGTGATCACCCACTCACGGACAGGCTCTGTGTCCAATTCCGACGCATGCCCGCTCTGGTCTCCCCAACACCGGTTGACTGGGACCGAGAGCTCACTTTTCTCGCGCCGCTCGTGAGCACCGCGCTCACCGGTGTGTGGGTTGAGACGATTTGGAACCCCAAGAAGCGCACCTCCCGCAAGGGACAACAAGCCGACGTCTACGACCCGAAGCGCGATCTCCGCAGGCATTTCCATCAACGAGGCATGGTCTCCCAGTTCATTGCCCAGCGTCCCCGGCCGAAGCCGCGCAACCCGGAAGACGAAGAACATCAGATCCAGGACTCGGAGGTCGGATCTGAATTTCAGACCTTGGTCACGGACGCTGACAGCTCCTCGACGTCAGGCAAGTGCGAGGATGCCAAGAAGTCGAAAAAGAGTCGCCCGCGTCTGGACTATCCAGCCATCAACGGACTGCGCGACCTGATGCTCCGCCTTGGAGCGGTCGACGGACGTCTCGCCGATGGTGTCGCACTTGATCACCCCACGATCCTCGTCGGCCTGCACCTGCGACAGCAGCGGGTCAGCTCGAGGTTCGGCTCCGCGGACAAGACACAGATGGTGGAGGTCCTCACGGCCCTGCACACCCATCCGGATCCACAGCAGCCCTGGCGACTGGAAATGTACAGCCGTCGCGACCACACCTGGCTACCTCTCCCGCAAGGAGAGGCATCCTTCGGCGCCGGCCCGATCGGAGTGGACCAGCACGCCCGCCATAAGGAAGGCGCCGCATTGGTCCGTGAACACATCAAGGCCGCACTGCGGATTCTGCCCGGTCAGACGCCACTCATCATCTTCGTCGACACGGAAGCATGTCGAACCATTTGGCCAGGACTGCAGCATGCTCAATTCAGCGAAGGCGCACTCCCTGGCGACGGACTCGGCGGCAACGGCCGCTCAATCGCCGTGGTCAGCATCAACACGTCATACGGCGAAGTACCCACCCCTGTCGACCGCGCCGACGCACGGGGGCGACGGGACCAAGCACGGCCACAAGCACCTGATGACTGGCTGCACGCACGTACTACGGTCACCGGCTTGACCAGCTGGTACTTTGCCCAGAAATCGCGCAGCTACGACGGTTTCGGTCAGACCAGCATCAACGGCAGCACCTACACGCGCTTCACCATCCCCGAGGAACTGAAAGAGGCGCTGCTTCGAAAGGATTGGCACAGTTTCACCGCGACGCAGATCACCGTGCCCCAGACCGGCGGGCACAAGGCGCAGGATCTGGCCGCACTAGCCGCGGCGCTATGCCATCAGTCTCTGGCCTGGGACGCCCGTACCCGCCTTCCCGTCCCTCTCCATGTCGCCGGGGCAGTTGATCGAAACCATCCCGAGTACCGCGGGCCCAGTTTTGAAGCCGAAACCGAGCCCGGTGAGGATGCCCCCTGATCGCTCTTCGCGGCGAGGACAGCGTTCCAAAGGGGCGGTGCCGTCGAGGGCAATGGCAAGCTGTCCAATCGCCGGACACATGGCGCAGCAGTGCACCTCGATGGGCCAGCGGGCCAGCGGTTGCCGTTCCCCGATGGCGCCTACTGGTAGTGGCGTACCCCGGTTGGGGTGTGCCACTACCGAGACTGGGTCAGAACAAGAATCCGCAACGGCATGGTGCGGAGCCGGCGCCCTCGTGGGTCAGGGCGGCAAGCTGATGGTGAGGTGTCCCACGTTCTCCTCAAGAAGGATGGAACGGCGAACGGGGGCTGGGTCAGCGAGTGCTTGGGTGAACGCGCCAACCAGTTCTTGCGGCGTGGAAGGGCTGAAGGCCGCGCACCACTGGTGAGGGAGGTGGTCGTCGGTTTGGGCCCAGGCGAGGTATCCGGGCAGACCGGGGATGGGGTTGCCGTCCTCAATGGCCTCGGAGACCGCTCCGTAGGTCACCCATGCCTGGAGTTTCGGGGCGTAGTAGGTGTTTCCGGCGTCGGTCGGATCGGTGGACCAGCGGGCGTCGGCGAGAGGCTCGAGCGGGGGCCGGCCAGGTTCTATCCCGCTGGTGGCGTCCTGGGCGGCGGCCAGGGCGGCGGCGAAGGCGGTGACGAGCTCGTGGGGGACGCGGGCGGTGAAGTAGGCGTTCCACAGGGGCGGTGCAGCGACTTCGGTGCGGGCGAAGAACTCCCACACCACGGGGTCCCCGTCGAAAAGCACGTTCGGGTGGCCGGGGAGCCATTCGGCGCCGCGGAGTTGGTTGGCATCGAGGAGGTGGCGGGTCTGGGTGCGGGTGGTCCAGCAGCTCCATCCGAGGTCGACGAGGGCGTTGGTGACGCGGTCGCCGAGGAGGCCGTCGTTGTCGGCTAGGTAGCGCGGGGAGACGAGGAATGGGCCGGCGTCGGCGGCCGGGACGCTGGTGCGCTGGTTGCCGTGGGCCTGGCCTGGGTTGGTCGAGGACAGGAAGAACTCCACTGATCTGTGAGGCGGTTGGTGGTCGGCCGGGTCAGCGTGCCGTGGCGCGTACCTGGCGGCGTCGAGTTTGCGGCGCGGTGGTGTCGGCGGTCCATCGCAGGGCTACGGCGACGGGGCGGGGCAGGTAGCTCTGCTGTCCGCCATCGCCGATGAACACGGCACGACGGCCGTCGTCGTCGAGCCCCTCGGTGAGCGTGCCGAGGTAGTGCGCGAAGGGGAAGTCCGGGTTGACGGCGAGGCGGACGACGGCGTCATCGTTGTAGGTCTGCAGGCGCTGGACGAGCTCTCGCACGGTGATGTCCTGGGGCAAGATCGTTCTCCTTGGTATGTGTACCGGTACTGCGATGGAATGGGTCAGAGGGCCATCGTCGCTGCGGTCGTTGTGTATGGGGCGGCGGGTCGGGAAGTGGAGATCACCGCTGCGACGAAGGCGGCGATGAGTTCGGCTGGGGTCTCCGGTTCAAAGCTCGCTGCCCAGCCGGGTACCTCAGCGGTGCCGGTGACGGCGATCTTCCAGCCCTCGCCGTCCGTCCCAGGTCGGCCTTCGGGGAAGTATCCGAGGTAGAGGCGGCCGTCCTTCGACGAAACGTGCACGTCGGCTCTGTCGTCGACCACGAAGTGGTAGTCGTCGGCGTCGAATTGGTTCAGGACACGGGTGGCCTGTCCGGGGCCGATCTGCCACTCGCGCAGGCGCAGGGCGGCGAGGGTGGTACGGAATCCCGGTGTCGTCGTCTCGATGGCCATGAGGGCTTCCCTTCTCTGGCCTGCGGTTTTTCGGACTGGGTGACTTTGACATGGGTCTGCGACGTCTCTCCAGTCCGATACGGCCGTTTCGCGTCTGCCGTGGGCGAATCGACTGTCTGCATTGCCATCTCACCGATCATCACGCGGTGTTCGTCGCCCGGGGGACTGGTCCCGGCATGTTCGCGAGGGCGACATGACAAAGGCCCTCACCGTGGGGTGAGGGCCTCGTGCGGGATGGGTGCGTGGTCAGCGGACTCGGCGTCCGGACGCTGGTGTTGCTGACAGCGGTACGGGTCTGGGTGCGGCGGTTCCAGGGCGTTGCGTGGTCGCGGTGCGGGCGCGGGCGGCGTGTGCGCGGCGTACGTCCAGGGGTGTGGGGATCGGGGGTGGTATGGGGGTGAGCTGGGCGTGGTTGCGGGTGAGGCGGGACAGTTCGCGGGTGTAGCGGGTGACGGGGGTGGGGTCGGCGATGGCTGTGGTGGTGGCGGTGATGAGCTGGGTGGGGGTGTGGGTGGTGAAGGTGGCGTACCAGTCCGGGTAGCGGCGGCCGGTGCCGCCTCGGAGCCACCAGCGGGAGTGGTGTCCGGTGATCTCGCTCTGGTGGTCGGGGGCGAGGTGCTCGTAGGTGAGGCGTGCATGGCTGTCGGGGGCGGTGAGCTCGTCCGTCCAGGCGCGTCGGTCGTGCTGCCAGCCAGCCGCGGTCAGCGGGGTGAACGCCTCGGCGGGTTCGTTGGTCGCGCCGTGGAGGTACGTGTCAGGGCCTTGGGTGTATGCCTGGGCGAGGGCGGTGGTGAAGGCGGTGACGAATTCGGTGGGAGTGCGGTCGTTGAAGGTCGCGGCCCAGCGTACGGAGCCGAAGGCGTCGTCGTAGGCGCTGATGCGCCACAGGCCGTCGTCGTCTCCTTCGGGCAGGTAGCCCAGGCGGATCCGGTGGTCTGGTGCGGAGACGTACGTGTTGCCGAGGTCGTCGTGGTGCAGGGCCCAGCCGAGGTCGCGCAGGGCCTGGAGTCCGGGGTCGCCGATGGCGGTGGAGCCGGCGAGGTGGCGTGGGGAGACGAGGTACTCCTGGAACGGGTCCTCGCGGACAGAGGGGGACAGCGGTGGCTCCTGGAAACCGGGGCGGCGCTCGCCGGCCGGCGAGCGCCGCGAGACGCGCGACAGGACGGGAGGCCACAGGAGTGGGCTCCTGGCCGGGAGGGGGTTCAGGCTTCCCGGCCAGAAACCGGGCGGGGGTTACTCCTGCGGGTCAGTGGTCTCGTCCTCGGCGGCGGTCTTCTGCCGGCGGCGGGTTGCCCACAGGGCGCCGCCACCGGCCAGCAGCAAGGCTGTGGCTCCGCCCAGCGCCCACGCCGTGGTGTCGGCACCGGTGTGGGCGAGTGCTCCGCCGGCGGAATCCGGGGTGTCGGGGGTCTTGGGCTTGTCCGGCCGGTGCGGCGGGGTGGTCGGCGGCATCGAGGGAGGCGTGGTGGGCGGGGCCGTCGGCGGCGTGGTCGACGGGGTGTTCTCCACAGTGACGGCGACCTGCTCCCCCGGCTTCGCCGTGAACGACGACGGGATCTCGTTCAGCTGGTAGTGCTCGGGGGCCTTGGTCTCCTTGGCCCAGTAGCGGGTGCCCGTCTTGAGGTCGACGCCGAGCTTGAGCTTCGCGGTGCCGTCCGCGCCAGTGGTCAGCTCGGCTATCTTCTTGCCCGGCTGGTGCTTGCCCGCGGCGTCGACGACGTCGGAGTCGATCTCGATGACCGCGCCCGCGAGTGCCTTGCCAGTCGACTTGTCGATCTTCTTCACCAGGAGGTCGGCGTCCTTGAACGGGTCGACGACGGTGATCGGATGGGCCTTGGCGGACTGGCCCTCGGTGATGACGATGTCCTGGTCGGGCACCAGAGCGTGGATCTTGTCGCCGCTGTCGGTCTCGTGCAGGCGGTACGTGCCCGGTGCGAGGTTCTCGAAGGCAAGGATGCCGTCCGCGTTCGTCCTGCCTTCGGCGACGGTCTTTCCGGTGACCGGGTCGATGAGCTGGAAGCCGACGTCGGCCATCGTGTCCTTGCCCGGGTCGGTCTTGTGGATCTCGACGCCGCCAGTGGCGGGGGTGACCTTGACCTTCGTGGTGCCCTCGGCGGTGATGGTGTCGCCGGCCAGCAACATGCGCTGGGCCGAGGCGTCACGCGGTTCGAGGACCTTCAGCTGTGAGCCCGGCAGCCCGCTCGCCGTCGCCTTCACCGCGGCTTCACCGGCCGTGCCGGTGGTGAACTGCCAGATGGCGGTTCCGTCCTTTCCGGTGGTGACGCTGCCGCGGGCGGTGCCGGAGCCGGTCTCGGACAAGTCGATCTTGACGCCTGGGACCTTGGCGCCGGACAGGGAGGCGGTGACCTCGACGGCCACCGAGACCTTCTTGCCCGCCGTGGTGGTCTCGACGCTCGGCTTGATGTGCAGGGTGTACGGGCCGGCGTACTTCTTCGCTTCGGCGATGTAGCCCTCGGCCAGCGTGCGGGCCGTCGGCGACACATTCGGGTAGCCCAGGCGCTGCTTGCCGCGGGAGCTGTTGATGGCGTACTTCCCGCCGGCCAGGAACTCGTACGTCGCGGCGTCGACGGCAGCAGCCTGCTCGTTGGACTGTGTCTGGCCGTACTTGCCGATCACGTAGGAGGCGTAGGCGACGTGGGAGTCGGGAACAGCCTGGCCGGTCTCGGAGGACGTCCAGTGGGTGACGGTCTTCGGACCAGTGTAGCCTCCGGCGGCCTGGGGGCCCTTGCGCTCGGGGTCGGCGCAGTAGGTCTCGCTGTCGCCCCAGACCTTGATGCCAGGCGGACCGTAGGCGCCGATGTGGGAGGTGGCGGCGTTGCCGTCGGAGTCCGGGATCGTGTAACCGGGCCCGAAATCAAGCGGCTTGGCGTCGGCGGCCTGGGCGGTCGGCATCCAGGCGAGCGTGCCTGCCACGCCGGCGGCAATGGCGGTCGACAGCAGCCGGACGGTGCGAGAGGTGGTGCGGGTACGCATGGGGTGGTGGTGCTCCTGCGATGCGGTAGGTACCGGCCCCGCGCAGCGGGGACCGTGGGGTGAAGCCCGCGCCCAGCGGGACTGGAGACGGAAGGAGAGCAGCGAGGCGCGGCCGTCAGGGGGTGCGGCTACGGTGCGCGATGGTGAACGGTGTGCCCAAGGCCGGGGCGGAGGATGTGAGGGTCGTCGGTTCCGGCCGGTGCTCAGCAACGGGCATGAGGGGCGTGGCGTTCGTCATCGTGACCGCCCGCTCGTCGTCGGGGCCGGGATGCTGGGCACGTGGCGGGTGGTGTGGGAGAACATGTCGCTCTGCCGCCACGAGGGCGGTGTGCGCTGTGCGGTGATGGCCGGGGTGGTGCGGGGGCTGGTGGCGACGGCGGCCGCGGCCACTGACCGTCGTACCTGCCCGTCCTGCGCACGGTCGGCGGCCTGGGCGGGTGCCCAGACAGGGTGGTGTGCTGTAGTGGGCGGCTGGCCTGCGGCCCACGCCGACAGCGCGGTGTAGGTCGGGCCCAGGGCGCGGGCGGCGGCGGTGAGTTGGTAGGGCGAGCGGTGGTTGTCGGTGACGCGCTCGACGAGACCGTCGGCGCCCAGCTGCCGCAGCCGGGAGGTGATCACCATCGGGGACAGGCCGGGGGCTACTTCGCGGGCCAGCTCGCCGCTGCGTATCGGGCCGTTGGCCTGCAGCGCCCACAGGACGGCGGTGGCGTGGCGCGGGGTGATCAGCTTGAGTGCGTCCTCGACCTGCTCGGCGCGGGCGGTGGGGCCGGTTTCCTCCAGGCATGCGGCGGCCCAGGCAGCCAGTGCGTCCTGGGCGGGGGCGAGTTCGCGTCCTCGGTCGGTGAGGGCGTAGTAGACCGGGCGTCCGTCGGTGGCGGTGCGGTCGATGAGTCCGTGGTCGGCCAGGGCCGCCAGTCGCTGGGAGACAGCGGGATCTTTCAGCCAGGGCAGCTTCTCGCGCACCTCGTGGTAGCGCAGGCGGCCGGTTTGCTGGAGGGTTTGCAGCGTCCACACGCTCCAGCGTGGGGCGATCATCGCCAGGGACTCCTCCACGCGCTGCAGATCGTTGATGCGGGAGGTCGGGGGCGTGAAGGTGGTGGCGGTCACCGAAGGGCTCCTTGCAGAAGGTCAGCGGGTACGGGCAGCGGTTGCGCACGATGCTCGGGACGAGGGCTGAGTACCTGGCATTGGCGCGTCAGCGATTGCGACGTACGGCGGGCGTGGTGGAGGCCGGTGCAGCTCGCGGCACCGGCAGGGCCGTGGCCACCGGGCGGGCAGCTGCAGGCCGGGAGGAGCTGGTGGGCATCGTGCGCAGCAGCTCGTCGATGGCCTGGGCGTACTGGGCTTTGGCGGTGGTGGCTGCCGCCAGCCACTGGAGGTCGACGGCCAGGTCCTCGGCCGCCGGTTCCTGGCCGGGGGCGGTGGCCGTGTGGAGGCGGTCGCGGACCTCGTCCAGGTGGTCTTCGGCGACGGTGAGAAATCTCCGCAGCTCCAGCATGCGCTGCACGGCCGGCGAGACCGACGCGGTGGCCTGCTGCTGGTGCAGTTCTTCCATGCTGTGGCCGAAGGCGGCCTCGATGACGCCGTCCTTGCTGGACGGGCGCAGAGCAACGCTCACACAAACCTCAACATCAACGACAGGGTGGAAAAGGGTGGTTCACCGGCGGCGGGCCGGCGCCTCGGTGCGGATGGCTGTCGGCGGTGCGGTGCTCGCGGCCGGTACTGACGCTGTCGCGAGCGGGTAGTTCGGGGAGTGGGCGGTGGCCGCGGCCGCCCGCCGGGCTTGCGCTGCCACCGGGCCGGTCATGGGAAGGGAGGCGTGGCGGTCGACGAGGCGGAGCAGGGCCGTGGCCTGGGCGTCACGGGCGGCCAGCGCCTCGGTGACCGCGCCCGCGGCCTCCAGCAGATGCCATCCGTCGGATTCGCTCAGGCCGTCTTCCGCGGCGCCGAGTCGTTCGAGCAGTACGTCGTAGTGGCCTTCCAGCGTCTGCTGCAATTCGGACAGCCGGGCGTACGCCTCCACGATCTCCGCGAGGCCCGTGTCAGGGTGCGCTGTGGTCGCGGTGTGCTGCTGGAGGTCGGTGAGGGTGCGGCCGAGGGACTGCTCGATCCGTGCACCGAACAGTGCCAACACCTCGTCGTCACTCATAGATCAACTCCCGGGGCACATACGGGTGGTAGTGCTTCCAGGATCTGGATGACGGCCGGTTTGGATAACCGGTGATCGCGCGCTATAAGCAGGCACCGCTCGGCTGGGGCGGCTGTGGGCCGAGCCGCCCGGTCAGCGCCGGCGCCCTGACGAGGGAGGCGTCGGCGGCTTGGCGGGCGGGAGGGCCGCAGGGGGTGGCTGGGGCGGCGATCTGCGGGTGGTGGCGCGGGCGGCCTCGGCCCTGGGCGTGGCAAGCACGCCGGGGACGGAGGTGCGCGGCGCCGGAAGGGGTCCCTCGCGGTTCTCCATCCACTCCCATGCTGCTTCCGCGTTGCGGAATGCTCCTTCGCGCAGGGTGTAGGTCGGGCTGTCGGGTGACCACGTTTCAAGAAAGAGACGGTACGGCTTGTCGGCGCTGGAGGGGTCGGTGTCGTGGACCAGCACGGACGTCTCGTACTCGGTGCAGTCGTCGGTGTAGTGCTCGACGACGTCGTACCGGGTGCCGGAGGTCATCACCTGTTCTTCCAGCACGGTGGTCAGTGCATCGGCCGGCCGTGCTCCCGTGCGCTCCGACGGCACGCGGACGGCATCCGGTGTCGCCCCTCGGGCGATCAGCCATCGCTGGGCCAGGGGGATCAGGGGATGGCGCTCGGCGTCGAAGCGGAAGGTCCGATTGTCCAGGTCCCGGGTCAGCGTCATGGCCAGCAGCTGCGGGCTCCCGGGGATGTCCCAGGTGGCCGCGGTGTCATGCAGGACGAGGTAACTGTGCCAACCATCGTCAGTGTGGTGGGTGACCAGCGGAGCGAGGCAGTCGTGGTTGGTGGTCAGAGCGTGGAAGAGGTACTCATCGCTCCCGTCGGCCAGGATGTATCCGTCGAGACGGAAGACCAGGGCGGACAGGTCGGGCAGGTCACATTCGGGATGGTTCAACGGTGCTCTTCGATCAGGGGTCATCCACGGTGAGGAACCGTGGCGTCGGCATCGTCAGCGTCGGCGGGGCCGGGCCGTCTGCGCAGCCACGGGCGCAGTGGTCGGGACGGTCTGCACCGCGGGTGGGCTCTGGCGGGTGCGGGTCAGGCAGGCGCGGCCGGCATCGGTCAGCGTGATGGGCTGCCCGGTGTGCAAAGGTCGTGTGGTGTCCCGGTTCACCAGGCCCTGGGCTTCGAGCCGTTGGAAGGCGGACCAGGTGACGCGGTTGCCGGAGGGGGTGGTCACGGACATGCGGTGGGTGAGCAGGTGCTCGCGCAGTACCGCGCCGCCGGGGGCGATGGCCACCAACGCGGCGTAGTCGGCCTGGAGCAGATCGGCACCGGTAGGCGCCAGGCGGGGCCGGTTCCGTTCTTCGAAGGGCTTGAGCGTGCGCAGCAGTTCGGCGGCGCGCTCGTCACGCTGGGCGGCGGCATCCTGCAGCTGGGCGACGGTGCGGTCGATGCGTTGGAAGAGGGCGTCTTCGACCTCGAACTCGCCGCTGGAGAGCCGGTGGAGCAGGGTGCGGTAGAAGGTGACACCCCGCTCCGCGTCCGCCAGCGCGCGGTGCGCGGCCACCACATCCGCGAGCCCCTCATCCGCATGGACGCCGGTCTCCCACAGTGCGTCGATGCTCCACCCCGTTGCGCTCTCCACCCGTGCATCGAGGGCCGTCAGCGTCTTCGGGGAAGTTCTCGTGGTGCTCACACGGCACGCCCGTCATGGCGGGCGGGGCTGACCGGCAGGTCCGGGCGGTGTCGGTGCAGCGCGGCGGTGAACTCCGAGCGCCGGTAGCCCTTGCGCTGGGTGCCGTCGGGCAGGCGGATATTGTGCGAGCGGATGCTGTACGGGGACAGCAGCATGGCCAGGCGTCGGGGGGTGAGGTCTTCGCGCTGCCAGGCGCCCCAGGCCGACCCCTTCGTCGAACGCAGGGCCTCCACGAGGTCCGCAGTGGGCAGAGTTCCAGGGTCTGCGTGGGCGGCGAACACCTCACGACAAGTCCGAAGAATTCCCGTATCGCCCTGGCTGTATTTCACCGCGTCAGGCGTGCGCCGGCCTGCGGACGGGTGCGCGGCAACTTCTCTGGGGGCTGCGCTGCGGCGCGGTGTGGCATTCAGCAGGTGGACGAGCTCTTCCGTACGCTCCAGCAGCTCGGCTGCCGTCTGTCGACACCGGGCGCGGTGCTCCTCCTGCAGGGCTTCGTCAGTGTGGATGGCCGGGGTGAGCGCCGGGTACGGCAGGCGCATACTCGCCCCGCCGGGGCGATGCTGTGCGCAGCAGGGGGTGCCGATCAGGAGCTCAGCGAGGAAGGGCGTCATCGGGAAGGGCCTTTCTGGGCGAGCGGAGCCGTCGGTGCGGCGGTGGCCGCGGGGACAGTGCGCCGCTGGGGCGTGGGGGATGCGGAAGTGTGGACCGGCACGGTGCGGGGTGATCGGGCGCGGGCGGCGGTGGCGCGGGGGGAGGTGGTGGTGCGTGTGCGGCCGAGCCGGTGGAAGGCGGTGTTGTACGCCTCGAAGCCGGCGCGGGGGCGCATGGCGACCAGGAAGATCTCCCGTTTGTGCATGGAGCCGGCCGGGGCGGGGCGTTCCTGGTAGACGATGCGCCAGTCGACCTTGGCGTCGACGTAGAGCTTGCGGCAGTCGGACAGGTCCTGGCCGTGCCGGTCGTCGAGACGCTGACCGCGCTGTTCTCCGTGGACGAGGTCCTGCAGGGAAAGGAGGGCAAGGTCGCGGATCTCGGTCGGTGCCTCGCGCAGGTCGTCCAGGGCGCGGGGGTCGGCGGCGAACGCGAACTTGGGGAAGCTCACGTCAGCGTCACGCGGCCTGGGTGTGTCCGGTGGTGGGGACCGGTTCGGTGGTGGGCTTCGGGCCGGGCAGCAGACGGTGCGCGGGCCGGGCCGGATTCGTGGTGCACGCGGCGAACGGACCACCGGGTGCGCGAAGTTGGGCCATGGTGTGGTCGAGGTGGTCGCGGTGCCACGTCGAGGGGCCCGACGGTCCGGCCTCGGGGTCGATGTGCTGCTGCCAGGCCAGCCACAGAGCGTGGAGGCGGGCAACGGCCTCGGGGTGCTGGTCCCACCAGGGGCACCAGGGGGCGCTGGAGGTGATCTCCCGGCCGTAGACCGGCAGGAGCAGGTCATCGACCCAGTCGGTGAGCGCGTCGAGCTCGCTCTCGTACGCCTGGCCCTCCATGGCCATGATGAACAGCGGTTCGCCACCGCCGGCCGGTCCTGGACCAGGAGCGAACCCGGTGAAGTCGGGTCCTGGCAGCGGTATCGGCGGCGGGTCGGCGGCCAGGTGGTCCAGGGCGCGGGCTTGCTCCTGGGACTGGTCGATCAGCCGGCGCACGCTCGCGGACAGATCAGCCAGGTCGAGGTCCGTCATACGGACCGGCTCGGGGATTTCTCCCGTGGACGGGTCGGGGGAATCAGGCACAAAGCTTCTTTCAACAGGGCGAGTTCAGTGAAGACCAGCGTCCGAACGTAAGCCGGTTTGGGTAACCGGCATCCGGGCGCTATCAGCAGGTGGTACAGCGAGCCCGTGTCCGATAAGGGTGGCGCTCCTGGCCCCTGGTGAGCGTCGTCGGTTACTCGGTGGGGCCGGCGAGGGCGTAATCGTCCTGCGAAGAGACCGTGTGGAGAGCTTCAGCGAGGCGGTTCTCGGCGATGTCCGTGTAGTGCTTCGTCTTCTCGATGCCGATGAAGTCGTAGCCTTCCAGCAGGGCGGCGACGCCGGTGGATCCGGAGCCAGCGCAGAAATCGAGGATGGCCCCGCCGGGCGGGCAGATCTTCACCAGTTCCCGCATCACCTCAACGGGCTTCTGCGTGATGTGCTGGCGGCCCTTGCGCGGCTGGGATCCCGTGTAAAGGCCGGGCAGGTAGACCGGGTTGCGATCGGCGTCCACCGCACCCTTGGACGCCCAGTGGATGAACTCGCAGGACTGCTTGAAGCGGCCCTTCTGCGGCCGGGCCTGAGGCTTACTGATCGTTTCAGAATGAGTTGAGCTGCGGGTCTTGCACTCGCCAATCCTGGTCGGCAGGGTGTCCGGGTGCGTGCTGATCTTGTTCCGGACGACCTGTGGGAGCGGGTGGCCCCGTTGCTGCCACCCGCTCCCGAACGGCGCCGCCGGTATCCCGGGCGGTTGCGTGTTCCTGACCGAACAGCACTCGCCGGAGTCCTGTTCGTGCTGCGGACCGGTGTCGCCTGGCGGGACGTCCCGGCGGAGACCGTGGGCTGTTCCGGGGTGACGGCCTGGCGCCGGCTGCGGGACTGGACCGAGGCCGGCGTCTGGCCACGCCTGCACGCCGCCCTGCTGACCGAACTGCGCCGCGCGGACTTGTTGGACCTGGACGACTGCTCCGTGGACGGGTCGCACGTCCGGGCCCTCAAAGGGGGGATCACGTCGGCCCTTCACCCGTCGACCGCGCCCGCCCCGGCTCGAAGCACCACCTGATCGTCGACCGCCACGGAACCCCGCTCGCCGTCACTCTCACCGGCGGCAATCGCCACGACGTCACCCAGCTCCTGCCCCTGCTCGACGCCCTCCCACCGATCCGCGGACGGCGGGGACGTCCCCGCCGCAAGCCCCGGCGCCTGTATGCCGACCGGGGCTACGACTTCGACAAGTACCGCCGCCTGCTGTGGAAGCGGGGCATCAAGCCGTTGATCGCGCGACGCGGCGTCGCCCACGGCTCCGGACTGGGCAAGGTGCGCTGGGTGGTCGAGCGCGCCTTCGCCTGGCTGCACCAGTTCAAACGGCTCCGCACCCGCTACGAGCGACGCGCCGATCTTCATCAGGGCCTGCTCGAACTGGCCTGCGGCCTCATATGCCTGCGCCGCCTGCGCACCCCATCCTGATCGATCAGCTGGCTACGCTGAACCACCCCGGTCGCACCTCGGTCAGAAGCGGTTGCAGGGACCGCACTGCGGTCCGCAGGTCCTGATCAGTGACGTCGAGAGGCTCCGGCAGGCTCAGCCCGTACGAGCGCAGCCGCCAGAGGTCGAAGATTTCGCTCCCGTCGGCGTCGAAGTCGACATCGACCTCGGTGCCGTTGTCGCTGACGAAGCGGCACCCGGCCCCATGAACCGTGTAGGAGTAGGTGCCGATGTGCCCACTCCGGCTGATGATTCGGCGCGAACGGACCAGGCCGAGGACATCTGCGAGTTGCTCAAGCGACGGGATCGCGGCCCTCATAGCCTCGTCAACCGCGTTCAGAGCCTCGACGTAGCCAAGCACGAGCTCCCGTGCAGCCCCAACCCGTTCCATACAGCACCATCCCCCCTGAGCCCGTGGCTGAAGGGATTGTTCCATGAGCCGCCAGCGTCTCCGCAGGACGGCATTCTGAAACGATCAGTTATGCCAGGCCAGCGTGCCCCGCCACGTCCACCCGCCCGCCTGGAGCGCATCCGACATCGAGCCCGCCTGGCGCCAGTCGGTAAACAGCAGCAGCGTGCCCGACGGCTTCGTCACCCGGTGTGCCTCGGTGAGGATCTGCGTCAGCCAGAACGTGAACGACCTCTGGTCCATGTTCTCGCCGGGGAAATCCGCCAGCTGATGTTCGGCGTCGGTCGAGGTGTACTTCTGCCGTGCCGTGCGAGAGGTGCGCTCCTTGGCCGTGCGACCGCCGGAGTTGTACGGGGGGTCGGTGATCACGGCGTCCACACTGTTATCGGGCAGCGTGGCGAGTACGGACAGAGCGTCGCCCTGGTGCAGGGAAAAAGACATGACGAGGTCCCATTCAAAGGGTGCGAGAGAGAACTGAGAGCGCTCGCGTAGTAAGCACGCCCTGGTGAGCCGGGCGGCGGCTGCGAGCGACTCCAAACTGTAGGCGCGAAAAACCGGTTGACCCCGATCAGAGGGAAAACTGCCCAGAAATCAGTTCCGCCCGCCGAATCCTTTGGCCAACCGGGATTCCGTCCCTACAGTTCTGGTCATGCCCGCCCCGGCCACGCCGGACGGCACCTCCCCCCATCCCCAGCTCCCTTCAGGAGAGGTCTCTTCGCCATGCCACCGAACACCTGACACACCACCCCGGACGCGGCCCGGGAGCTGCAACTCCCCCGCGCCGGCTTGTCGCACCACCAGCAACCAGACCCGTTCCGGGCCCCTTTGAACCAAGCGCACGCCCGGACGGCTCCACTCGAAAGACACTGCCTTGGCACATCCATGCCCTCATCCAGCCCTTCCGCCGCCCCGGGCCCTTTCTGACCGGCCGGGCAGGCGGCATTGAAAGCCGTCGTCGCGACCATCGGTGTCGCGGTCCTCAGCCCGCTGCTGCTGGCCGGCACCGCCGCGGTCGCCGCAGCCGGCGGCGGCGCAGCCAACGCCGCCCACGGTGACTGCGCAGGCGAGGCCGGATCGGTCGACGCCGAAGCGGTCGCCAAACAGGTCAAGGACATCCTTGGCGGGAAGGGCGGCGGGAAGGTCTCCGTCGAGGGGCTCGAGCTGCCCGCCGAGCAGATCCCCAACGCCAAGACGATCGTGGCCACGGGCGTGGCCATGCACATTCCCGAGCGCGGACAGATCGTCGCCCTGGCCACCGCCATGCAGGAATCCCGGCTCCGCAACCTCAACTACGGCGACTTGGACAGCCTCGGACTGTTCCAGCAGCGGCCGTCCGCGGGCTGGGGTACCCCCGCCCAGGTACGCGACCCGGTGTATGCGTCCACGAAGTTCTACAAGGCGCTGCTGGAGGTGCGCGGGTGGGAGTCGATGACGGTCACCCAGGCCGCGCAGGCCGTCCAGCGTTCGGCTTTCCCTGATGCGTACGCGCAGTGGGAGCCGCTGGCCCGTGCCCTGCAGTCAGCGATCATCAAGACGCTGCCGGACGGCGGCAAGTCCAAGCCCGAGGACGGCAAGACCGCCGACAAGGACAAGAAGGACAAGAACAACTCCACGACCGGCAAGGGTGGTTGCGCCACTGGGGCGGACGGGAGCAACTTCGGCACGATCCCGCCGGGCGCAGTGCCCAAGGGCTACGCGATTCCCAAGGACGCCCCGAAGAAGATCCAGACCGCGATCCGTTGGGCGCTCGGCCAGCTGGACACCCCGTACCAGTGGGGCGGCACCTGTGAAAACTCGCACGGGCCGGACCCGATGGGCCGGTGCGACTGCAGCTCGCTGATGCAGATGGCCTACCACGCCGCCGGCGTGAACATCTCCCGCACCACCTACACCCAGGTCAACGAGGGCAAGGCCGTCTCGGTCAACTCGCTCAAGCCCGGGGACCTGCTCTTCACCCGGGGCACCGCGGCGGTGCCTGAGCACGTGGGGATGTACATCGGCAGCGGCTTGATCATCAATGTGCCGAAGACCGGTGACGTCGTGCGCATCACCACGCTCGCGAACTGGAAGCCCCAGATTCTCGCCGCGCGCCGCATCCTCAACTGACCGCAGCGACAGCCAGCTTCACCGAAGCCGCTCGCCCCACGTCCGGGACACACCCCGCTGCACCAGTCAAGCACATCACGTCGGCACGGCTCACGTCTTCGGCCGCAACCGCCCCTTCCGGCAAGCAGGCCGAGATCTGCGCCTGAGCCCACTGCGGCACTTCTCCCCCCTCTCCGAGGCGCTCGCCTCCCTTCTCCCCCTCTTCTTTCGTCGCTTTCGCACGCCGTTTCGGCGTGCCCGCAAGGAGCTCGTCTGTGCCCACGCTCGACCACGTCCGCTACCTCGCCTACAACCCGGGCATCAGCCCGAAGGAGGGCGGGCTTCCGGGCCTGTCCGTCCTGAAGGACGTCATCTCCTCGATCAACCTCTTCGCGATCATCGCGATCGTCGGCGCCCTAGCCGTGAGCCTGGCCGTGTGGGCCTGGGGCCACTACACCGGCGGCCACCAGGCCGAAGCCAACGGGAAGAAGGGCGCGGTCGTGAGCGCAGGCTGCGCGCCCGGCCTCGGCGCCGCCAACGGCATCGTGTCGTTCTTCAGCACGCTCGGGACGCAGGTCCACTAATGCCGAAACGTCTCTTCAAGCGCCCGCGCGCCCCACGCTTCGCCGCGCTGACCTCGCGGACGGCCTCGTGGTCGATGAACCGGCGCCTGGCCGCTGAAATCGCGGCCTTGGCGGTCCTGGCCGGTGCTGCGGGGCTGACTGCCTACCTCACCGCCAGCACCGACAAGCCTGCCGGTTCGCCCCCTCCGGCCTCCACGAGCAGCAGCCCCTCGCCGACGGCCTCGGCCGACAGCGAGAGCAGCGGCTCCGTACCGAAGCCGCCGTCCACCCGTGACCCGGTGGAGTTCGCCAAGGCCGCTGCCGGTGCCCTGTGGTCCTACGACGCCCGCCGGACCACCCGGCCGCAGCACCTGGCCGGGCTGAAGGCATGGATGACGAACGAGTCGAAGTACACCGACTGGGACTCGGTGACCTCGCAGGTCCCCGACCCGACGCTGTGGTCGCGGATGCACGACAACGGCCAGTACGCCACCGCGAAGATCGCCGAAGGTCACATGCCGCAGGCGTTCACGAAGGCGCTCGGCGACAACCCCGGCGCCATCACCGAGGCGTACGTCTACGTGGTCACCGTCAGCGGCAAGCAGTCCATCGCCTGGCGCGGCGGCGGAGCCGGCGCCGAGGGCCGGGCGATCACGCTCGCCGTCCAGTGCCGCCCCGACCGCAACTGCGCCCTGTCCGGGGTCTCTCCCCGCGTCGCTCCCTGACCCACGCCCAGCAGGAAGGAGGTAAAATCTGTGGGCTTCTGCAATCTCCCGCTGGTGGACAACGTCTGCAAGGCGGTCGACGCGATCGATTTCGTCGACCGACCCCGGCAAGTCCATCACCGAGGGTCTCGGCGCGTGGATCGCCAAGAGCGTCGGCGAACTCGCCGCCTCGGCAGCCGACCTGGCCGCCAAGGCCGTCGACACCACCACCAAGGTCGATCTCAACGCAGGCTGGTTCAGAGACAACTACGAACTGATCCTGCCGATCGCCCTCCTGGTGATCGTCGGCACGTTCTGCATGCAACTGGTGCGAGCCGCCTGGAAACGAGACGGCCAGGCTTTGAGCCAGGCGCTCAGCGGCACGCTGGTCGGCGTGATGTTCGCCTTCGGCGCCATCGCATTCACCACGGTCGCCCTCACCGTCGTCGACGCGCTGAGCGACGGGCTGTTCAAAGCCGGGCACTCCTCGATCGCGGACTCCGTTCGCCGCATGATCAAGGTCTCCCAGTACGGCGGCATGTACGAACTCGGCTGGCTGGTCCCCACGTTCGTGGCCATTGGAGCCGCCATCGGAGCGTTCCTCTACTGGTGCGTGATGATGGTCCGCAAGGTCGGCATCCTCGTCCTCGTCACCCTCGCCTGCTTCGCCGGTGCGGGCGGCGGCTGGGAAGTCGCCAAACGGTGGCGCAAGGGCTGGATCGAAGCCACCGCCACCCTCGTGGTCTCGAAGCTCTTGATGACGATCGTCTTCCTGCTGGGTGTCTCCGCCATGGGCAAGACCGATGCGAAGAACGGGCTCGCCGCCGTGTCGGATGCGATGGCCGGCATCGTCGTGATGGTCATGGTGCTGCTGTGCCCGTACATCACGTACCGGTTCGTGCACTGGGCCGCTGATGGTCACGGCGAGGACCTCCACCGTTCCGGCGGCGCCGGTATGGCGGCTGCTTCCCGTACCGCCCAGGGCGTCGGCCGCAAGGCCATGGCCATGTCGGGCGGAGGGGGCAGCGGTGCCGCTCTGGGCGCGGCAGCCCCGCAGGGCCCGTCGCAGGTCCCCGGCCAGCTGCTGGCCAAGGCAGCTCCCTCCAGCTCCGGCTCGGAATCGGATGCGGATACCGACTCCGGTCCGGGTACGAGCAGCGGGACTTCCGGCCCCGGGTCGGGATCTTCCGGGGGGCACGGCGAGGGCGGCTCGGGCGACGAGCCGACGCCCACGCCTCCGCCACGGTTCGCCACGGCGGACAGCGGTTCCGCGTCCCGCAGGTCCGGACAACCGATGGGCCAGGGCGGCGGCACGCCGCCTCAGCAGTCCGGTCCGATGGCCGCAGGTGCCCAGCCGGGAGCGAGCCTGGCCTCCGGCTCCGGTCTGATCGGGCAGGGGCCGCCGGCCCCGACTCCGCAGGGCCCCGCGGTCTCCACACCCAGGCCGCAGCCCGCTACCCGGTCCGGCGAAGCGGCCACCCCGCCGTCGCCTCCCGCGACCGGCAACTGATCCACCGTCCCCCACCCCTTGGGGCACCCGCCGGCTCAGTCCACTGGGGCGGCGGGTGCCCCGGGCCCCACCTGGCCACGCCCCCCTTGCTTCGTCGTGCCCCCTGCACCTCCAGAACGGCCCCCTCTGTATGTCTGATCACTCCGCCGCCGTGCCGGTGACGGTGAAATTCCCGCACCGAAGTCGCCGCGGCATCCTGCTCGGGCTCTCTCTGCCCCAGCTCGCCCTGACCGCTTCCACGCTCGCGTTTTTGATGCTCATCGTCGTGAGCACCGGTCTCACCGGCGCCTTCGCCCTCACGCCGCTGTGGGTAGCCATTGCCGCGCTGGTCTTCGTCCGCCGGGGCGGACGCTCGCTCATCGACTGGGCCCCGGTCGTCACCCGCTATTACATCCGCCGCGCCCGAGGACAGCACATGTGGTTCTCCCGTCCCTCCACCCGCCCGCATACCGAGGGCCTGCTCCATCTGCCGGGCACCGACGCCTCGTTGCGGGTGTTCACCTCCCCCGACCGGCAGCTCGCCGCCGTGCACGACCCGCGCGCGGGCACCATGACTGCCGTCGCCCGCATCTCCAGCCGGGCCTTCGCCCTCCTCGACCCGGCCACCCAGAACGCCAACGTGTCCGGCTGGGGCCGGACCCTCGCCGGCCTGGCCCGCACCGGGCACATCAAGACCATCCAGGTCCTCGAGCGCACCATCCCCGATTCCGGTGACGCTCTCACCCGGCACTGGAACGAGCACGGTCACCCCCAGGCTCCGGTCGCCGGCACCGTGTACGCCGAGCTCGTCGCCGCCGCCGGCCCGGCCGCCGCCCCTCACGAGGCGTACCTGGCCATCTCCCTCGATATGAAGGCCGCCCGTCGGCTGATCTCGCAGGCCGGTGACGGACTGCCGGGTGGTTTCACCGTGCTGCAGCAGACCACCGCCACCCTCACCCAGGCCGCCCGCAACGCGGGACTGACGGTCACCGGCTGGCTGGACGCCCGGGAGATCGCCGCGGTCATCCGCACCGCCTACGACCCCAAGGCCCTCTCGGCTCTGCAGCAGTGGTCGCCCACCGGCCGTGCCGAAGCCGACCCGGCCGCCGCCGGGCCCGTCGTCCAGGTCGAGGAAGCCGACCGGGTCATCACCGACAGCGCTCACCACGCCACCTACTGGGTCGAGAACTGGCCCCGCACCGAGGTGGGGGCCGGGTTCCTGCACACGGTGCTGTTCTCCGCCGGGGTACGCCGCTCCTTCTCTCTTATCTATGTGCCGCAGCAGCTGGAGGCCGCGCTGAAGGACGTCCAGCGCCGGAAGGCGACGATCATCGCGGATGCGGCCGAGCGCCAGCGCAAGGGCCAGGTCGACAACGAGGAAGACAGCGTCGAGTACGCGGACGTCAAGCAGCGCGAGCGGCAGCTGATCGCCGGCCACGCCGACGTCGCCCTGACCGGCCTGCTCACCGTCTCCGCCGACAGCGACGACGAACTCGACGCTGCCTGCGCCCAGGTCGAGACCGCCGCCGTCTCCGCCCAGGTCGACCTGCGCCGCCTCCTGCGCCAGCAGCCCGACGCATTCGCCACCGCCGCCCTGCCGCTCGCCCGCACCGCCCTGTAACACCCGCAAGCCGCAGGAAGGACCACCCTCTCGTGACGCCTCCGTCCCCGCTCGCCGACAACGAGCCGCTCGCCTACCTCACCGCTGCGACCGCCGGCATCCGCCACCACGCCCGCACCACCACCTCACCCCCCGGCGGCCGTCCGGCAACCCGGGGCCACGTGGACGCCCTCCACGCCCACCTCACCGCCCTCCACACCCTCCTCGGCCGCCTCACCCAGCAGACCCGCGACGAACGCCCCGCCCAGAGCAGCCACTTCGCGGCAGCCCGCACCCGTCTGTGGCAGGCCGGCGAACACCTCCACGATGCCTTCCACCAGGCTCCCCGCACCCCCGCGTCCGGCCCGGACGCGCCGCAGGACGACACCTGCGAGCAGGACATCGACCCCACCGGGCCGCCGTTCCTGACGATCTGCCTGCGCCACCTGCGCACCAGCACCGTCGTCCGGCAGGAGACCACCCCCGCCGACCTGCACTCGCCCCTCCACGGTCACGCCCGCCATCGCGCCGGCTGAAGCCGTTCCCCCGCTGAAAGCCGAGCACCCCACCCGATGAACCACCGGCCCGCCCGCACCGCCCGCCGCGCCAGCGCCTCGCCTCTCTTCACTCCCCACACCCGCGACCGGGCCCGACGCCGCGCCGACCGGCAGCAGCTGCACGCCGCCCGCGACAAGGCCCGCAAGGCCGTCCCCGCCCCTGTCCGCCGCCGTGTCCGGACGGACGACCAGGGACCGATGCCGCAGTACCCGGCCAGTGGCCGGCCGGGTCCGGCCTCAGCCCGCGGCGGGAAGCTGTCCCTGCCCGCCCACCGCATGACCACCGCCACCGTCGCCGGTGCGTATCCCTTCCTCGCCGAAGGCGGCCTCGGCGCCGAGGGCACCTACATCGGCCGCGACGTCCACGCCGAGGCATCGTTCACCTTCGACCCCTTCGCGCTGTACGGGAAGCTCGACGGCTTCACCAACCCCAACGTGCTCCTCGCCGGCGTCATCGGCATGGGCAAGTCGGCGCTCGCCAAGAGCTTCGCGCTGCGCAGCGTGGCCTTCGGATACCGGATCTACGTCCCCTGCGACCCGAAGGGCGAGTGGACGGCGGTGTCGGCCGCGCTGGGCGGCACGACCATCGCGCTCGGACCCGGCCTGCCCGGCAAACTCAACCCCCTGGACGCGCCTCCGCAGCCCGACGGCGTGACGGCCGAGGACTGGGCCAGCGAGGTCCGCAAGCGACGGCTGATGCTGCTCGGTTCCCTGGCCCGTACCGTCCTCGGCCGGGACCTGCTGCCGATGGAGCACACCGCGCTCGACGTCGCCCTCGACTGCGTCGTCACCCACGCCGCCCAGAGGGGCCGGACCCCGCTCCTCGGCGACATCGCCGCCACCCTCAACAACCCGGGCCTGCTCGACATCGCCGGCGGGGAACTCTCCGGCCGCCTCGGCGACGCCGCCCGCGACCTCGCCCACGCCATGAGGCGACTGGTCCACGGCGACCTGGCCGGGATGTTCGACGCCCCCTCCACCGTGGTCTTCGACCCGCGCAGCCCGATGCTCACCATCGACCTCTCCCGCCTCGGTGGCTCCGGCGACGACACCGGCCTCGTCCTCGCCATGACCTGCGCCTCCGCGTGGATGGAGTCCGCGCTCGCCGACCCCAATGGCGGCCGCAGGTGGGTCGTCTACGACGAGGCGTGGCGGCTCATGCGGCACGCGGGACTGCTCGAGCGCATGCAGTCCCAGTGGAAGCTCTCCCGCGGCCTGGGCATCGCGAACCTGATGGTGATCCACCGCCTCAGTGATTTGCTCACCGCCGGTGATGCGGGCTCGCGGGGACGTGCACTCGCCGAGGGCCTGCTCGCGGACTGCTCCACCCGCATCGTCTACCACCAGGAAGCCGACCAAGTCCTCGCCGCCGCCGGACTGCTGGGACTGACCTCCGTGGAATCCCAGGCCATCGCCCATCTCAACCGCGGACGCGGCCTGTGGAAGGTCGCCGGCCGGTCCTTCATCGTCCAGCACCTGCTCCATCCACAGGAACTGGCGCTCTTCGACACCGATGCCCGCATGCATTGACCGGAGCGATCTTGTTGCGCATAGACCCGAGCAGCCCCGCCCACCTGAACACTATCGCCCAGGAACTACGTGAACTGGCCAACGGTCTCACACTGTTCACCCATAACACGCCCGAGACAGCGGCCTTCACCGCCGGCGCCCGGATGAAGGCCCTCGGCGGCATATCGGAGATGCTCTCCAACACCCTGCTGTACAACCTCACCGGCGAGCCCTCCGCCGACCGCGCCGAGCGTCGCGGTGCCGGAGCCCTCGCCACCGCCGCAGCCGGGACGTCACAGGCCATGGGTCACCTGGCTGAAGCGCTCCAGCAAGTCGCCTTCCTCCAGGAACACGCCACGCGCCGGCCAGGACCGGACCTCGCCGACGCCCAGCAGGCCGCATGGAACGTCATCGGTGACCGCCTGGACGACGCCCGCACAGCACTGCAAAACACCGCCACCCAGCTGGAAACCGACACCCGCCACCTCACCCAGCCACCACGGCGTCCCGCCCCACGCAGTGCCGTCCCGACCGCGCAGGCCCAGCAGCCCCCCACGCCGGTGGCCGTTCCCACCACCCCTCTGCGCCGACCGGCCCCCTGACCGCACCACCTACCCGTCACCGGAAAGAACCTCCCTCTTGCCTCACCGAGCTGATCTGTCCGCGTTCGCCGACGCACTCGCCCAGCGGCTGCCCGGCACGTGGACCAGCCAGTACCACCCGCACCCCGACTACCCCGCCCAGTTCCCCATCGCCGAACAGCTGTGGGACATGGCCCATGCCCACTGGGCCGTCGCCGAGTTCGTCCTCAACCACGACGCCGTACTCACCGGCCCCGGCGGCAAACGCCTGTACGTCATCGACCGGCCCCTCAACCAGAACGAGTTCATCGTGGCCGCCCTCGCGCCGCCCGAACTGGACGACCACCTCTTCCACGGCGTACCCGAGCCCAACGGGATCACCGTTGGCACCGACCCCGCCCGGGCCGCGGCCACCGTCGCCCGGCGCCTGCTGCCCCGCTACGACAAGGCACTCGCCGAAGTACACCGCAGGACCGCCGTGGAGCATGCCCCCTCGGTGAAGCGCACGGCCCGGGTGGATTTCGCCTGGCAGGCAGACGGCTCCCTGACCGCCACCACCGACCACCCAGGGGCCATCGATCACCTGCACCGCGCCGGATTCCACCCCGACCCCCGCTCCAGCGATACCTTCGCCCTCCCCGTCGCACTCAGCACAGCCGAACGGGACCAGAGGCTGCGCACCGTCGCCCTGGAACTCGGAACTCTCGGAGCCCACGTCTCCATCCGCAACGCCCCCGCACCAGCACCGCCGGCCCCGGCCCCAACGGTCCTGACGGAGCTGGTCCACCGTGTCGCCTCCGCCGAGGACCTGCACGAGGTAGCCGCAATCCTCGACGAAGCACTCGACCCGAGGACCGGCCCGCTTCCCAGTCTGGAAGCAGTGGTCCGTCACAGCGCCGCACGCGCCGCCGAGACCGGACCGGCCCCGCTGCGCAGTGAGTTCACCGCCACCTTCGGCGCCATCGCCGCACGCATCCAGCAGCTCCATCGCGATCTCGCCGAACTTCGGCTCGGCGTGGGAGAGATCGCTGCTCTCACCCACGCCCACGGCGAGCACATCTGGTCCGATCTCCTCGACCAGCGCCACACCACACGCGCCACCCCCACTGCGACAGCCGCATCCCCGACGCCAGCCAGGACCACCGCCACCATCGGTGTCCCGCGCGGGCGCTGAGCGTAGCCACGTGCCGCCGGTCACCGCCGTGCCTTCGTTGCCGCCACCGGTGAGCCCTTCACACTTTTTCCCCAGCACGGAGCACAGCCCTGTGGATAACCCAGACCCTCATGTCGTCGTCGGCCGCCACCCCGAATTCGGCTACGTCGCCCTGAACACCCAGGACTTGTTCGTCGCCGACCATGTGCTCAAGCTCCTGGGCTTCCAGCCCGTCCCCGACAGCAACCTCTACGCCCTGGCCAACCCCGAGCACGACGGCGAACGCCGCACCCGGCAGGCCATCGCCTCCCTGCGCGCCGCCCGCTACCAGGTCGCCGCCGACATCAGCCTCGACCCCGCACCATCTCAGCAGGCCGCCACCCAGCGCCTCACCAACGAGCACCAGCAGACCACGACGCAGGGCAGGGCGCAGCGGACGACGCCGACTGCTCAGGCGGCGGTCGTGAAGTCCGCTGCCTGGCAGAGCCGTACCGATCTCCAGCCCATTCCGCCCAAGCCGAAGAACCCTCCGCTGTGGGCTCCCCGCAGCCAGATACGACGTTGAGGTCCCATGGATCTGACACCAGCCGACCGTATCGTCGGCGCACGCTCCACAGCAGAGGCGGCACGCGTACTCCAGGAAGCGATCGAAGATCCGTGCGGTCATCTGTCGGATCTCTATGACCTGTTGGAGAGGGCCAGCATCTGGTTCGACGAGCACCCTGGCCCCAGCCCCGGCGATGCCTCCCGGCGGCTCCACGGCGCCGCTGCCGCGCTGGATGCGTTCGGGGACGACGTCGTCCGGCTCACCGAAGATCTCACCCGATCCCCCGCGCCCACACCCCGCGGGACGGGGCCTCGGCCGTACACCGTGCACCCCTTCAGTCCGCCCAGCCCGGACCTGCCACCGCGCGCTGCCACGCCGCCCGGTCACCGGCCCCGCCGCTGACCCTCCGCATTCCCTTCAAACCCCGGACGAATTGGAGAACTTCATGGCTGTCCGTACTCACTGGACCATCGACCACACGTGCGGCCACCAGGCCGAGCACGACCTGTCCGATCGCGCTGCCGACCGACGCGCCGGCTTCGCCCGCTGGCTTGAGGCCCGCGACTGCTCCGACTGCTGGAAGGCCGCCCGCGAGAGCAGTCCTGCGGACAAGGAGCAGTGGCTCGCCGCCCGGCGCGCCGAAGAGCAGGAAGCGGCCACCGGGTGGGAGCAGCGCTACGAAATGCCGCCGCTGGAGGGACCGGAAAAGGCGGTGGAGTGGGCCGTGCGGTGCCGACACCAGCTGGTGACCGCCGCATACACCGCCCTGGCCGTCGAAGGTGATCTCGACGACGCGGACTGGTCGGAGATCGAGGAGAAGGTCCGTACGGTCACACGAGCCGGGTGGTGGATCGACCAACGCGATGCCGACGGCGCCGATCTGCCGGAGCTGCTCGAGGCGGCGACCGACGCCGACCGCCCGACCGAAAACCCCTACGTGTAGCAGCAGCTATAACCCCTTATAGCCGGTTCAAGAAACGGCTTCGCCGCACGGCCCTCGACTGTCGCACCCCTTCTCACCGTTCCACCCGCTGAGGACCACCGATGCCCGACTCCGCTCCCCTCTCCGTCCACGCCACCGACACCGTCACTCCCAACCGGCAGGTCCGGCACGACCACTTCGCCCCCGGCGACCGCGTCGTGGTCATCCGGGGCAGCCTGGATGGCGACCTCCACGGCGACGACCTGACCGTCGTCGCACCGTCCTGGCACACACCCACCGGCCAGGACGGCTGGCGCACCCGCAACCCGAACGGCGGCACCCACACCTTCACCACCGCGCACCCGCGCTACCTCATCCACGTCGAGCAGCACTGCCCCGACTGCGTCGCATTCTTCCGCGCCCTGGCCGCCGAGCTGCTGCCACAACTACCCAAGCGCGGGTGCACGGAAGGGGACTGGTACCAGTTCACCGCACTCGACCAGCTCGTGCACCGCGATGACTACGGCCTAGCGGCGTGATCGCCCTCCGGAGCCGCGAAGACGATGCCGACACCGTCGTGCAGGACGTCTGCAGACCGCGGAGCCCGACACCCCACCCGCTCGTTCCTGCCGGACAGATTCCGCCCTCGCCTCACATGTTCCCCAGCTTCACCACGACCGCCGATCCTGCGGCCCGGCTGACGCGCCACCTCTTCTACCGCCTGCGCCGACTGCTCCACCGCTGCATCAGCCGCGATGCCTCCGCTCGCACGGCGCACCCCCGGCATACAGGCACCTCGCTGGCCACCGGCCCCTTCGGAACGCTCGGCGAGACCCGCTCGAACGTCCGGCAAGGTACTCCCACTGGCACCCGAACCGGGAAGTGAGCGGCCGACGTTGACGGTCCCGTTCCGGTGACGACCGAGGAGGCGGATCGGATCGCCGCCGATCTGATCCACCTGCTCGACCAACGCTGCACACCACGACCGACCCTCGGGCTGCCCGCCCACCCGATGAAGGCCATCCTCCATCCCAGAACCGGCGTGCTGGAGCGGCTATCCGACTGGCCGTCCACCGCTGGCTGATTCGACTGCGACCGCGTCGACCCACAGGAACTGGGCTCACCCGCCTACGACCTGTGGCACGCCATCATCACTCAGGCCGCCGAGGACATCACCGACGACGTCAGCGACCTCATGGACGCCGCTGCCCAGTCGGGCCGTCTACCCGCCGTCAGCCGCGAGCCCCTGCCCGTCGCATCTCCCGCGCCCCAGCCGCCGTGGCCGCTGAACCCAGCGCGTCCCCCGTGCCTCTCGCGCTCCCCCCCCATCTCTCCCGCACCACCACAGGACCATCCGCTTTGCCTCCTCGCACATCCCCGTCCGCGCCCTCCTCCCCGGCCACGGACCTCCTCTTCCGCATCCTGATCGGCGCCATCGCCGTCTTCATCCCCTTCGCCACCGCCTCCTGGATCGGCGGCAACGTCGTCGCCTTCCTCACCACCGACGCCGACTCCCGTGCCCCCTTCCGCCCCGCCGACGCGCTCCTCCACCCTCACGACCTCTGGCCCGAGACCGGCGACACCGCCCTGACCATCGGCACCCTCGTCTTCCCCTGCGTCCTCCTCGTGGCCATCGCCGCCATCGCCGCGCGGCTCTACATGCGCCATAAGAACGGCACCAAGGGGCGCAAGGCCGTCAAGGGGATGGCCACCCGGCGGGACGTCGAGCCTCTGCTCGCCCGGCAGATCACCGCCAAGGCCAAGGAGCTTCGCCCGAGCCTGGCCAAGAGCGAGACGAAGAAGATCGATCCACAGGAGACCGGAGTCCTGCTCGGAGATCTCGCCGGCACCCGGCACGAGGTCCGCATGGGCTACGAGGACGTGGCCGTGGCCATCATGGCCCCCCGCTCCGGCAAGACGACCTGCCTGGCCATTCCCGCGATTCTCGGCGCCCCCGGCGCCGTCCTGCTGACGTCCAACAAGGCCGCGGGCGACGCCTATACGGCCACGCTGGAGGCCCGGGGGAAGGTGGGGCGGACATGGTCGATGGATCCTCAGCAGATCGCGCACGCCCCGCGGGAGATGTGGTGGAACCCCCTCGCGGATGCCACCAGTCTTGAAGGCGCCGGCCGCCTGGCCGGCCACTTCGTCGCCGCCTCCGTCGACAGCAGCAACGCCGGCGACTTCTGGTCCAAAGCCGCGCAGAACATCCTCGCCCAGCTCTTCCTCGCCGCCGCCCTGGACCGGCGCCCGATCACCGACGTGATGCAGTGGCTGGCCTTCCCGGCCGACCGTACCCCGCTGGACCTGCTGCGTGACCACGGCTTCGACGCCGTCGCCGCCCAGCTCAAGGGCACCGTCGAGGGCCCGCCCGAGACCCGCGACGGCATCTACGAGACCGCCCGCCAGTACGCCGCCTGCTTGCTCTCGGCTGACATCGCCGCCTGGATCACCCCGCAGGGCGACGTCGCGGAGTTCCGGCCCGCCGAGTTCGTCCAGGGCCGCGACACGTTGTACCTGCTGTCGAAGGACGGCGGTGGCGGAGCGAGCGCGCTGATCGCCGCGTGCGCGGACTCGGTGATGCGCACGGCGACCGCACACGCCGAACGTTCCGGAGGCCGCCTCGACCCGCCCATGCTCGCGGTCCTCGACGAGGCAGCCAACGTATGCAAGATCAGCGACCTGCCGGACCTGTACTCGCACCTCGGATCCCGCGGGATCATCCCCATCACCATCCTGCAGTCCTACCGCCAGGGCCAGAAGGTCTGGGGCGACTCGGGCATGGACGCCATGTGGAGCGCGGCCACCATCAAGGTCATCGGCTCCGGTATCGACGATCCGGACTTCGCCGACAAGCTCTCCCGGATGATCGGCGACCACGACGTCGAAACCGTCTCCACCTCCACCTCCGACTCCGGCACCTCGAAGTCCGTCTCGATGCGCCAAGAGCGGATCCTGCCCGCCGACGCCATCCGCGCCCTCGCCAAGGGAACCGCCATCTGCCTGGCCACCGGCATGCGCGCCGCGATGCTCACCCTGCGCCCCTGGTACAAGGAACCCGGCGCCGCCGCACTCTCCGCCGCTTCCCAGTGCGCCTCGCAGACCATTACCGCCCGTGCCGTCGCCAAGGCCGCGCCGAAGCAGGACAACTTCGGGCAGGCCGCATGATCCTGGACCTGTTCGCCGGCCCCGGTGGCTGGTCACATGCCCTGGCCGTCCTCGGCGCACGGGACATCGGTCTGGAACGGGATGAGTGGGCGTGCAAGACCCGGGCAGCCGCCGGGCACACCACCATCCGGACCGATGTGGCGCAGTATCCGACGTGGCCGTTCGCCGGGAAGACCACAGGGTTGATCGCGAGCCCGCCGTGCCAGGCGTGGTCGATGGCCGGCAAACGGCTGGGGCTGATCGACCAGCCCTTGGTCCACCAGGCCGTCGCCGACCTCGCCAACGGTCTCGACACCCGCGGCAAGCTCCTGGCCGCATGCCGGGACGAACGGTCGCTGCTGGCCGCCGAGCCGATGCGCTACCTCCACGCCCTCCACGTCGCCGGTCAGCCCGAATGGGTCGCCATGGAAGAAGTACCGGACGTCCTTCCGCTCTGGCGCCAGTACGCCCAGATCCTGCGCACCTGGGGCTTCTCCGTATGGACCGGCATCGTGAACGCGGCGGACTACGGGGTGCCGCAGACCCGCCGACGGGCTATCCTCCTCGCCTCCCGCACCCGCGACGCCGCCCCGCCTGAACCGACACACGCCCAAGTAGCCACGCAAGACACGTTCTTCGGGCCGGGCCGGGCCCTCTGGGTCTCCATGGCCGAAGCGCTCGGCTGGGGCGCGACCGACCGGCCCGTTCCCACCGTCTGTGCAGGCGGTGGGAACGGCGGCGGGCCCGAGCCCTTCCCCAGCGGGTCACGCAAAGCGCTGACCACCTCCCGTGACCGCGGAACCTGGCAGGCCCGCCACACCGACTCAACTGCCCAGGTGCGCCATGGGCGTTCGTCCTGGATGCTACGGAGTAACAGCCAGGCCAACGCCACCGTGCGACGGGCGGACGAACCAGCAGGCACCCTCTTCTTCGGCCACCGCGTGAACGAATGCGTCTGGGTACCCAACCCCACCACGCCGCCCGCCCCGGACCCGGGTGGCGAGCGGAATCCGGCCGCGATCCGGATCACGGCAACGGAGGCAGGGATCCTCCAGTCCTTTCCCGCCACCTACCCGTGGCAAGGCACGAAGTCGCGGCAATTCGAGCAGATCGGCAACGCAGTACCCCCACTGCTGGCCGCGCAACTCCTCGCCCCTCACCTGGGCACCCGCGTACGCCAGAGTGACTTCGGACTGGCCGCATGAGCACCCAACTCCAGGACCTGCCCGGCCGGGACGTCATCGTCCTGGCCGAGCAGGCACTCCTCGGCGCCCTCCTCTTCCAGCCCCGCGCTCTCACCGCGGTCTCAGGATGGCTGGAGCCGGAACACTTCTACCTCCCGCACCACACCGCTCTGTACTCCGCGATGTGCCACCTCGCCAAGACCGGTCACCCCGCTTCCGCCGAGGCGCAGCCGACGCCCGAGCAGGGACTGGAGTGGGTGCAGCAAGCCACCGCGCGCGGCGCCGAAGCAGCGTCCGCGCTCACCCCCTCCTACGCTCATGCCCTGATCAATGCCTGCCCGCAGCCCAAGCACGCGACCACATACGGGCAGATGGTCCTAGCCGGCCACGCCCGCCGGGCCGTCGCCGAGCACGCCGCCCGCCTCGGACAGGCCGTACGGGAATCCCGAGAATCCGACACAGGCATGGATCTGCTCTGTGCACGGGCCGACGAGCTGGCCGACGTCCTCGAACAGCTCACACGTCGGTGGCGACCCTACCCCGGCTCTCTCCCCCGCACCGAAACGAGCGCCTCGTCCACGCAGAGCGAAGACATCAAAGACCGAATACTGGCCGAGCGGGTCTTCCTCTCGGCTGCCACGAACCGGCCTGCCGTCCTAACAGAGGTGCGCGCCTATCTCACGGCGGAGGACTTCGCTGACCCGGTCCACCAGCAGCTCTTCCGGGCGCTGGCCGCCCTGGACCACCGCGGCGACCCAATCGACCCGGTCACCGTCGTCTGGGAGGCCCAGCAGCGTGGTGTCTTCGTCCGCACTACGGCCACACCCGACGACGTCCTCGCTATCTGTGAGCGGTCCGGCGCGGACCCCGCCTACTGGGCAACCCGCGTCATACGCCACGCGCTACTATCCGCTGCCACCGACACTGCCGGCCATATTGGGCGGCTCGCCGCTGACACCACGCTCACACCCCATCAGCTGATCACCACGTCCCGCCGCGCTCTCGCCGACCTCACCGCCGTCCGGCTTCGAACGCTCCGCGCCCGAGGCGAGGTTGTGCCCCGACAGTCGACGGAATCGCGACGCAGACCCCCGCCAGTCGCAAGCAGTCACACGACCTCGACGCCATCAGTGCAGACACCCGCATGCCCAAGCCCCCCATCGAAAGCCAATCTGCGTCTCGACTTGTCTACCGCTCCATCCGTGTCAGCACCGTCACAGATGTCTTCGCGGGCCCCGTCACCACGCCAACCCGCGTCAACCTCCCCATCCACCCCGATCGCCCGCTCGCCGAGAAGGCGTTAATCAACCCCTCCGTCCAGCCCAAAGAAGCGGGGAACGGCGGGCACGGCACACACCCGCGCACCAGCGGCGCCCGTCCGGCGAGTCGAGTTTCAGGCTCTCCTGCGGATGGATCCGTGGCTGGCTTTGCCCATGCCCGTCGTGCCACCCTTGGCTAACACGGATTCCACAGCGCGCTCGGCTCATATCGCAACTGGTAGGAACGAACCCCAGCTCCGTTCATGCGGTAGATGGTGATCGCGCTCAGGAACTGTGACTTGATCTCTGAGGTGCGCTGCCGCTCTTTTTCCTCGACTCCGCTGATCCATTGCTCGATGTGCTCCGGCAACTTAAAGGTAAGCCGGTAGGCATCCTCATCAGCGCCCCATGGAGACAGAGTCCACTCAGCAGCCTCACCATGCCCAGTCCGCCGGAGCCGAACCGAGTGGTCTGGACTGGCATCGGCGTACTTCAAGAACTGCTGTTTGTCATCGGCGGCCAGTGGCAGGATGAACGGAGCAGCGGGGAATCCCAACAGCAGCTCGGCCTCGCTGTGCTCCTCGAGCACAGTAACGAAGTCCGCGAGGAGCTGGCTGGCCACGCCCTCGAACTGCGTCGCGCTGGTACCCACTTCAGGCAAAAGGCCGGCGGGGCCCATACCCAGAGCTTTTCTCATCTCGTTCCGCATCCAGGACACGGGGAAAGACCTCAGATGGTACGTATTCTGGGCGTCGAACAGCGCACGCGCCGTTGCGTAGAGCGCGTTGCGGAGCCAGTCGAAGGACTCACCCGACAGGTCTACGAGCGATATCTGATGAGCCAGGGCATACTTCTGGGCGTCGGTGGTGAAGCCGTTGGCTGAGAACAGGGCGTACGAATATTGGTAGCGCTGGCGAGGACGGGTACTCGGCAGGGTCATGAAGTTCTCGTTGACGTCGTGAAGCACTCCGTGGGCATTGCGCACGACCTCCAGCCGACACGGCGTGCGGTAGAACTTGGCCTCCAGGAACAGTCGGACCGGCAGCGAAAAGGCCGGCGTGAAGGCGAACTCTCCCAGTACATCTACCTGATGCAGGGCACCGCGCCCACGGACCCGGAGCGTGTTCCCTTCTGAAACGAGCTCTACCGGGTCCTGTTTGGCGTCGACCAACAGCCGGTAGCCGCTGTGCCGAAGCAACCACGCCAGCGACTCTTCCAATAGATAACCCCTCAACGTGGCACGCGTGGCCATGTTGCCCTCCTCCAGTCAGTCTGCCGAGTAAACGGGGGAATCAGTCCGTGATCATCTCATCGAGCTACTCCTGCGCCGCGCCAGCCTTGCGAATTGACACCCGCCCTCTACCAAACCACTGACACTAGACAGTGCAGTCCGATCTGGACGCTTTCACAAGCTCAGTTCTGAGGATCGCCGGGGTATGGGATTGTCAACTCGTGCTCCTCCAGGCTGCGCAGAACAGCTGTGCCATTTGCTATGTGGTTGAGCAAGAACAGTTCCCGCGTCCGGCAGTCCGGACACAAACTGACCATCGCCAATGGCCATAGATCAATCGGTTCGCCTGGCGGAGTGCCGTCGACATAGACCCTGTCCGGCCGCAGAGGGTGGTTGATCGGCCGGCTCAACGGCTCCCAACTCGGGTGACTCCCTCGCAGCCTCAGGCCCACAGCCTGGAAGGACGACTCGTCGAGGTATTCGCAGCGCTCGACCCAAAACCAGTCGGTGCTCGACAGCCAGTTAACCGAGCTGAGAGCTGAGACCACAGGCGGTTCGAGTATTTCGACGTCCTCGTCGACTTCGTGGTCCCTACGTACCCCGTGAGCGTGGTGGAAACCGTTACGAAGGCCCTTGATTTCCTTCAGAAGTGATTGCGTGACGTTGTGTTCGTGGAGTGCGACGAGTTCCGGCAGCTGCGGAGCGGGGACCTCATCCAGGAATCTTTGAATGAGCGTGGTCCAGGTACCAAAGGTCGCCCCTTGACTGAACGATTTGCGTAGAGATCTGGTGAAGCTCCCGTGGTGCGCAATGAGTTCACGCAGGGCGAGGATACCCAGGGTGCGTGCCGTTCCTTCGCCGAGCTTGAGCAGTCCGTCCTTCCGCTCGGCTGGGTGGGTGCTCACGCGGTAGCGCCGCGCGAGAGCGGCTACGTGAAATGGATAGCTCGCCTCCGCCCGCCACACAGGGTCGTCGAAAGGGCGCGCCAATTGTCCCGCGAGGCGCGCCTCGCGGGCGGCAAACCGGATGGACTGGCGGATCTCTGCAACGCGTGTCTCAGGCCCTGCGAAGACGTTCGGCAGGATGCCCTCGGTCGCCATCCGTAGTGCGTGGCGCCCCTCCTGCACCTCTGCCAGCAGATCCTCGGTCTCTGGGGCAGTGACCAGCTCCACCGGTACGGGCGTGTCGAGCAGGTCCCGGACCTGTGGATAAGCAGCACTGCTCTTACCGGAGTTGAGCCATTCGCATAGCCCACGACCGCTTCCCTGGGCGGGGTGCAGTACAAACAGCCGAGTGACTGCGTCACCGAACCCTGTCGGTAGAAGGCGCCAGTTACCCGCACGCCCCACCAAGTCGCCGCCCGTGCATGGTGTCAGTTCGGAGTCATCCAGTTCCGCATCCGGCAGTTCCAAGGACGAGTCGACAGCGTGCAGATAGGACGCCGTGAGGTGTTTGGGTGGGAGAGGCTCCGCCTCCCCTCGTTGAGGACGGCGCATCTTGACACGCTCCGTCTCCAGCTGCGCGAAGGCCCGCAACGGTGCGAACGCCCCGTCAAGCTCCGCGACGTAGAAGAGCGAGGGGCGGATGGCACACCCAAGACGGGTCTTCGCGTGGTCGAGCCAGGCGTCCGGGGTGTGTGGCAGCACCTCTGTGCGGAAGTACTCTTCAGGGTCGTCCCGCAACGGCACGACGACCAGATCACACAACTCCGGATCAGGTTCCGTCACGCCTCGGTTCTGCTGCACTTCTCCTTGGTCATCACGCACCCCGATCGCGTTTCGGACGCTCCTTTCGAAGGCGGCGCCTCGCGGCCAGGTCAGACCGACGGCCGCGACCGCACGCCGCAGTGCCGAGAAGGCGCCGGAGCTGGTAGCCCAAGTCGTTCCAACGAGCTCGCGCAGTGCGCCAATCAGTTTTTCGGGATGTTCCCCTCGTTGGATCGGCCGCAGGGAGGAAAGCTGGTGCAAGCCGTCGGTGGTGAGTTCGAAACGCAGCCGCAACGGGCGTTCGATGACAATCTTCCGATACAGCAGTTCCTCGTTCCGCACGACGCTCACCTGGTCACGGGGAGATCCGCCCACGGGAGCCGACAATGCCTCTTCGTAGAGCCGGACGATCTTGTCGAGTTGATCGGGGCCGAGGTACTTCCGCTTGCTGCCCGATGACTGCCGCGTTCTCTGCCAGTGGTCCTGCGCCTTGACCAGGGCCACCCTGCCCTGGTGCGCCGGCTTCTTGCGATTACTCAGGACCCAGAGGTACGTGCTGATGCCGGTGCTGTAGAAGAGTTGGTCAGGCAGGGCGACGATGCCCTCGAGCCAGTCATTCTCGACGATCCATCGCCGGATGTCGCTCTCACCCAAGCCGGTGGCTCCGCCCTGCATGGGGGAGCCACTGAAGAGGACCACAACACGGCTTCCCCCACCGGAAGCATCCACCGGTTTCATCTTCGCCAGCATGTGCTGGAGGAAGAGCAGCGATCCGTCGCTGACACGCGGCAGCCCCGCGCCGAAACGTCCCTCATCGCCCAGCTCATGCTCGGCACGGACCTGACGCTCGGCGTTCTTCCAGCTGAGGCCGAACGGGGGGTGCGCCAACAGGTAGTCGAAGCGCTCGTCGCCGAAGAGGTCCTCCCGCAGGACGTTCCCGAACCGGATCTGGGCCGGGTCGCGTCCGCTCATCAGCATGTTGGAGCCGGCGACAGCCCAGGTCTCGGCGTTGACCTCCTGGCCGTGCAGGGACACGTGCGCCTCGGCGTTGGTGACCTCGATGCGCTCGGCCACCTCATCGAGCAGTCCGCCGGTTCCGCAAGCCGGGTCGTGGACCGTGCGTAGCACTCCAGGCAGCGCGAGCTCATGCTGGTCGGGCCGCACCAGAAGTGCGGACATCAGCCGTCCGACGTCACGGGGGGTGACGCGCTCGTCGGCGCCAGCGCCTCCTTTCTGTTCGGCAGAGCGCCGTACGAGGTCCTCGAACACGAACCCCATGTCGTAAGCAGAGAGGGTGACCCCCAGATCCAGTGAAAGGAACCGGCCGACGACCTGGTACAACAACCCGGTGTGGTGCAGTCGTTCGATGGTTCGGTCGAACTCGAAACGTCGGAACACTTCCCTGACGTTCTGGGAGTAGTCGCGCACATACCCGCGCAACAACACCTCCGAGTTGCTCGGATCGGCGACGACGGCGTCCAGTGCATAGTGACCGGTATGAAAGAAGGGGTGGCCGGAGGCGCGACGAAGAGCAATATCCCGGAATGAGTCCGGACATATACCTTTATCCGCCAATTTCGCCGAGGCGTCTAGCACCTCCTGGCGTGTGGGCGCGAGCAGGCAATCGAGACGCCGCAGCACGGTGAACGGCAAGACGACGCTGCCGTACTCGGACGCCTTGAAGTCTCCGCGAAGAAGATCCGTGAGCGACCAGATATATCCGGAAAGCTGCGTCCCTGTATCACTCATGGCGTTCCCCTCCGGCCAGCCGGCCCCTCCCGCGCCCAAGGCCGATCTTCACACAACCAATGAATCCTACGCGGAGGGCGTCACCGTGACGGCCCGTTGCTTCCTGCCGTTCCCCCAGCAGCCGGTGGCGCATGGGCGCCGCTCTGACATCGCCGCGTCAGCCATCGCTGCGGCACAAAGGCATAACGTCACCGTTTACGGCGATACGATCGCCGACCCGCAACCCACCGCTTCATCCGTACACGCATCGACTGGGCGCCACTACGGCTGAATCACTCTGGTCCGCCTGGCCGAATCCTTTCGCCGTGCGCTCCGCCCCGGTCCATCGCCGCCAGGTCTGGGCTGCAGGTCCTCTGGCGTAGCAAGCTCAGACTGCCCTTGGCGTCAGTATCACCCTTTAAGATTCATCCGAGGGTTGAGCCGGGTTTCCTGACACGCTGACAGGAATGCGGCAGGCACACATGCGCACAAGCAGACACAGGCGGGGGGCCGCATGCTGGAAGGCCGGTGGACGACGGTCACCGAGTCCGAGTACGAGCACGAACGCCGCGGTCTTGAGGCGATCCGCAGGCGCCTGCCGGACGAGGAGCCGTGGCGCGCCTGGGCGAACTTCCAGTTCACCGCGAACAGCGGGCACGTCCGTGAGGTCGATCTTCTGGTCGTAGCGCCGGCCGGAGTGTTCCTGGTCGAGCTCAAGGATTGGCACGGCTCGGTCCACGGCGGCGGCAACGACTGGGTGCAGACCACGCCGGGTGGGACCAGTCGTAGGCACGGCAACCCGCTGCACCTGTCGAACCGGAAGGCCAAGGAGCTGTCGGGTCTGGTCAACGGTGTCTCCGGTCGGCCTGCGGACCGAACGAAAATCTGGGTGGGTGAAGCGGTCTGCTTCACCGACGACAAGCTTCGGGTGAACCTTCCAGCCGCCGATATGAACGGCGTGTTCACGGTCAAACAGCTCGTGGAGATGCTGGCCGTACCGCCGGGAGACGCCCGGTACCAGACCACAGCCGCGACGTCCCGCCTTGTCGATACGGCCCTGAAGAAGCTCCGTATCGCACCGATCCGCCGCCAGTACGAGGTGGGCTCCTACCTCCTGGAGGCGAAGGCGTTCGACTCCGGACCCACCTGGGCCGACTATCTGGGCCGCCATTCCCAGCTGCACGATCTGGCACGGGTGCGGGTCTTCCTCAGCGAACGTGGCGCCTCCGACGACGAGCGGCGCTCGGTGGAGCGAGCCGCCGCCCGCGAGGCAGCGGTGCTCAGCCGGTTTCGTCATCCGGGCGCGGTGCAGCTGAAGAATTACCTGCCGTCTGGGCACCCCGCCGGCCCCGCGATCCTCTTCGACTACCACCCGGAGACGCTGCGCCTGGACGACTACCTGGTCCAGCACGGGGACGGTCTGGATCTGAAGGCTCGCCTTGCTCTGGTGCGGCAGCTTGCCGAGACGGTGCGCTCCGCACACTCCCGGCGGGTCCACCACCGCACGCTCTCGGCGCACGCGGTGCATGTGATTCCGCGCGACCGCGGCCCTCGCGGGCGTGAGCTCAGCGAAGAGCAGCGCTGGCTGCGCCCATGGCCGCAGATCGCGGACTGGCAGATCGCCACCGGGGAAAGCGCCAGCCGCGGTCGGCCGCTGACTTTGGCTCCGACCAAGGTGTCGGGGTTCCATATCGCGGAGCAGGCCGATCCGTATCTGGCTCCGGAGCTGAAGATCCCGAAGGCCGATCCGGTGCGCCTCGATGTTTACGGGCTCGGCGTTCTCACGTACCTGTTGGTCACCGGGCAGGCGCCGGGCGCGAGCCAGAGCGAGGTCATGGCACGCCTGGAGGCCGGCGAGAGCCTGCGTCCGAGCGCGCTGGTCGACGGTCTCCATCCGGACGTCGACGATCTGGTGGAAGCATCCACTGCGTACGAACCCGGTCGCCGTCTGTCCACGGTCGACGATTTCCTGGAAATGCTGGAGTACGTCGAGCAGGCGTTCGTCGAGGAAGTCCCGGGAGGCAGGGATACGGCTGCAGGTGCAGGCGGGGACGATGGTTCGGCCACAGCCGGGGGCGAGGAGCGGTCCGAGCCAGAGAAAGATCCGCTGGAGGCGGTGGCCGGGGATGTGCTGGCCGGGCGCTGGGAGGTCGTGCGCCGGCTCGGTACGGGCTCGACCGCGCGGGCATTCCTGGTGCGGGACCTGGAGGGCGAGCCGCGGCGTAGCGGCGCCCTGCCGGTGGCGGTGCTGAAGGTTGCGCTGAGCGAGGCCAAGCACGCAGTCCTGGATCGGGAGGCGGAGGTCCTGGGTCGTATCCACCGGGATTCCAGCATCATCTCGCTGTACGAGCCCGAGCCGCTCACGCTGGCCGGGCGCCGGGTCCTGGTCCTGGAGTACGTGGGCGACAGTCGGGAGCTGAGGGACCAGGACGGCGGTACGGTCAAGGGGCCGCGCCGCCGTGAGGACACCGTCGCCCGTCAGCTGCGGGACAACGGCCGCCTGGGCATGGACCAGTTGGAGGCGTACGGGAAGTACCTGTTCGGCGCGGTGGAGCACCTGGAGGCGGAGGGGATCTGGCACCGGGACCTGAAGCCGGACAACATCGCGATCCGGATCCGCCCCAATGGCACCCGGCAGCTGGTGCTGATCGACTTCTCGCTCGCCGGATATCCGGCGAAGGAGATCGAGGCAGGCACTGAGGGCTATCTCGACCCCTTCGTAGGGATCATCACGCGCGGCTCGTACGACGGACACGCCGAACGGTATGCGCTGGCCGTGACATTGCACGAGATGGCGTCGAACGAGCTGCCCCGCTGGGGTGATGGCTCGGTCACGGCCCGGCAGACGGATGCGAAGGAGTGGCCGTACCCGCAGCTTGTGGCCGACGCCTTCGAGCCGGCTGTCCGGGACGGCCTCGTGGCGTTCTTCCGTAAGGCCCTGGCCCGGGACGTGAAGGACCGCTTCCCGGATCTGAAGCCGATGGAGCGTGCCTGGCAGAAGATATTCCTGGACGCACAGCAGACGACGGCGCCGAGCACTGGTCATGGTGAAAAGTCGGCGCGTGGAGCGAAGAGCGGCACGGACGTGGTTGCCGGGTCAGCGGCGGAGCCGCGGATCGGGCGGGAGGACGACGACGTCTCCGCTGAGCAGGTCCGCGACCAGCAGGCCGAGCGCGCCGACCGCAAGACGCCGCTATCGGTGGCCGGTCTGACGGTCGCGGCGCAGTCGCAGCTGTTCGCGATGGGGCTGAACACCGTCGGGGACGTCCTGGAGTACTCGGCGAAGAAGTTCCTCACTGCGCCGGGCATGGGCTCGCGTACCCGGGAGGAGATCCAGCGCCGACAGAAGGAGTGGAACGCACGCCTGGGCAAGGCGGCTCCCACGCCGCTCAGCGCGGAGGCCCGCAAGGCGGCGGGCCAGGAGCTCTCCGACCTGGAGCGGGCGGTCGCGGAGTCGATCGCCGCAGCCGACGGAGACATCACCGACCCGCAAGTGCTGTGCGGCCTGAGCCTGGACGCGCTCGCCGCCCGCCTGGTGCCGAAGCCGTCCAGCGGCAGCGCCCGCTCCAATGCCAAGGAGCGCGAGGCGGTCCGGCTGCTGCTGCGGCTGCCCGACGAGGCGGGCACGCTGCCCGGGGGTCTGGCATGGGTCCGGCAGCGGGACGTCGCCGATGCGGTGGGGCTCACTACGGGCCGAATCCCGCAGATCGTGAAGAAGGCGCGCGAGCGCTGGTACAACGACCCCGCCCTCGCGCTGCTGCGTGAGCAGGTGGTGGAGCTCCTCGCCGAGCGCGGCCGGGTAGCCCCGGTGATCGAGCTCGCCGACGCGCTCATCGCCCGGCGCGGCACCCAGCACGTGGAGCGACGCGACCGGCGCGCGCTCGCCTTGTCGCTGCTGCGTGCGGTGGTGGAGCGTGAGAGTTACGACAATGAGTCCCCGCCCCTCTTCCGTTACTTCCACGCCCGGATACCCAAGGGCGCCGATCCGGTACTTGGCCTGCTCGCCCTGGATGTCCGGGAGGACGTGGACGGCCCGGACACCCCGGCGCTGCCGGCCCTGCAGGAATACGCGCTGAACCTGGGCGTGCGGGCCGACCGGCTCGCGGCGCTCGAGTCCCTGCCGACGGCGAGCACGGTCCTCACCGACCTGGACGCGGTGCGACGGCCGCCGGGCAGCCTGGGCTGGGACGAGCGGCGCACGGCCGAGATCGCGGTCGCCGCGTCCACCCGGGCCGCGCTCACCCCGCGCCTGGAGATCTACCCGCGTGACCTGGACCTGGTGCGTGCGCTGCGGATCACCCAGGCCGGCGTGATCGCCGTGCAGCCGGGCGTTGAGGAGGAGCGGCAGCCGGGCCTGACGGTGGACGCCCTGCACAAGCGGGTCGCCACCCGCTTCCCCGACCTGGGCACCGATCCACTGGCTCCACGCGAGCTGCCCACGGGCAGCGCCCTGGTCCGCGACCTGAAGCAGGCCGGCTTCGAGCTGAAGCTGGCGACCCGCTACGACAAGGTGCTCCGGCTCGTCCCGGACCGCCCGTACGGAGACACCACCGCCGGGCTCACCTCGGCGAGCTGGGGCGCCTCGGCAGCGCGCCGCTCTGCTCCTACCCAGTACGACGCAGACGCGGCCGTCGCCGCCGCCGTCAAAGCTGAGCAGCGGCTCGCGCACTCGGCACGGCGGGACGGCTTCCGGGTCCTAACCGTGCCCCAGCGGCGCGCCGAGGAAGCGGTGCAGCGGCTGGCCGACGAGCCGTACGGGGCTCGACCGGTGTCGCTGACCGGACTGTTCGTGGACGAACTGCGCGGCGTAGTCAGCGAGGCGGCCCGCCCGACCTGGGAGACCGTCCTCAAGGCGGACGCCGCCGAACCAGGCAGCCGGGCCCACCAGCAACTGCGGATCCGCACCGACAAGGCGTGGGGGCGGATCGAGCCGCGATTGCGGGAGCGGCTGGCGGAGGGGCATGGCCCGCTGCTGCTCACCGACACCGCAGTCCTGGCCCGGTACGACGCGCTCGACCTGCTCGGGCGGCTCGCGGAGGAAGCGCGACAGGGCGGCAGCCCACTGTGGCTGCTCGTCGCCCAGTCCGATCCAGCGCGGGCGCCGCGGCTGGCCGGACAGAGCGTTCCGTACCAGGCAGGGTTCGACGAGTGGATCGTCGTGCCCGACGCCTGGGTTGCACGCAAACACCTCGAGCCGAACGCCTAACCCGCCTCCCCCCCTTCTGCTGATCTTCTCCGTCCTCTCCCATTCCCGACTGGAGCCGTTCGTGATCGACCGTCAGAACCTCCTCGCCGACCTGCAGAAGCAGGTCAAGGCGGCAGAGACCGACCTTGAGCAGCAGGTCAAAGCCGTCCCCGAGGTCGGGACGCGGCTGCGCGGCGAGTATGAGCAGGCCCGGAAGCTGGGCCGTACGGCGGCGACATGGAACGCCTGGCTCGACGAGCGGATCACCCAGGTCGCGGTGGCCTGGGTACTCGGCACGGTCTTCGTACGGTTCAGCGAGGACAACCGGCTGATCGCCGAGCCGTACATCACCTCTCCCGACGTGGCGGGGCGGGAGACCGCGCAGGCTCGGTACGAGGAGTACCTGGAGAAGGACGCCGACCCGACGTACCGAGGCTGGCTGGAGACGGCCTTTGCTGAACTCGGTGCCGGGCAGGCCGGGCGACTGCTCTTCGACCGCGACCACAACCCGCTCTACCAGATCCCGCTCTCGCACGACGGAGCGGGCGCGCTGCTCGCGTTCTGGCGCGAGCAGCGCGCCGGCGAGGGCAGCGGGGACGAAGGTGAAGGCGGTACGGTCCTCGTGCACGACTTCCGCGACTCGCTAAGCGAGGACGGCACCAAGGGCTGGGACACCCGGTTCCTGGGCGACCTGTACCAGGACCTGAGCGAGGCGGCTCGTAAGACGTACGCGCTGCTGCAGACGCCGGAGTTCGTGGAGGAGTTCATCCTCGACCGGACGATGACCCCGGCGGTGCGGGAGTTCGGCTTCGAAGAGCTGAAGATGATCGACCCGACCTGCGGGTCCGGCCACTTCGTGCTCGGCGCGTTCCGGCGCCTGGTGCGAATGTGGGCCGAGCAGCGGCCCGAGGTAGGCGCGTACGAGCGGGTGCGAGCGGCCCTGAACTCGGTGCACGGGGTGGACCTCAACCCGTTCGCGGTCGCAGTGGCCCGCTTCCGGCTGCTGGTCGCGGCGATGGCCGCGAGCGGCATGCGAACGTTCGAGGAAGCCCGGCGGTACGAGTGGCCCATCCAGCTCGCGGTGGGCGACTCGCTCATCAAGGACCGGCAGTTGGAGCTGCAACTGGGGTTCGCGCTTGATGGGGATGGCGGCGGCCCGGCTGGTGACCCGCTGGCCGAGTTTTCCTACGCGACGGAGGACGTGCACGAGTATCCCGGGATTCTGGAGCAGGGGCGGTACCACGTGGTGGTGGGTAACCCGCCGTACATCACGGTCAAGGACAAGCAGCTGAACCAGCTGTACCGGGGGCTCTACGACGCATGCGCGGGGACGTACGCACTGTCCGTCCCCTTCGCCCAGAAGTTCTTCGAACTTGCCAAGCGGGGCAGGACCGATGGGAACGGCTATGGCATGGTCGGCCAAATCACGGCGAACTCCTTCATGAAGCGAGAGTTCGGCACGAAACTCATCGAGGAGTACTTCGCACACAAGGTCGAACTCACCGAAGTCATCGACACGTCGGGGGCGTACATTCCGGGACACGGGACGCCGACGGTGATCCTCGTGGGACGGCCAAGGGACGGATCGAAGCGCCAAGCGACGATTCGGACAGTGCGAAGTGTGCAAGGGGAACCCTCCGCACCGGAGAAGGCCGAGGAGGGGTTGGTCTGGACGGCAATTGTCGAGCAGATCGACCACCCCGGTACCACAAGTCAGTGGGTGTCGGCAGGCGACCTGGCACGCGACCGATACTTCAATCAGCAGCCATGGATTCTTACAGACGGCGGCCTCGAAATGAACGAGGCCATCAGCCAGGCTGGCACAGCAACTCTGTCGCAAGTCTGTCAGAGCATTGGATTCAACTGCGTAACACGCGAAGACGACGCCTACATGCTGGGCACGGAAGCGTCATGCAGGCTTCGGGTACCCGGCACGCATATTCGAATCTTTCACGGTGGCGGCTCGATCCGCGACTGGCAAAAGACCGAAGGGGTCGGCACAGTCTTCCCGTACCTGGAGGAGAGCCGCAAAGCCGGAATCCCGGAAACCGTCGAGCGCCTCCTATGGCCCAGCCGCACCCCCTTGCGGCATCGCCGTGCCCTATCAGGTACGCAGGAGGAGCAGGGTCTCGAATGGTTCGAATATTCCAGCTTCAACCCTAAGCGCTACTGGTCAAAGTTCCTGATCGCATTCCCATTTGTTGCGACACACGGCAGTTTCACCCTGCGACGTGATCAAGATGGTTTTATCCGCACCGCCCCAGTAATCATGCTGCGAGAGGGCGCGACGGAAGAGGAGTACGTGCGGCTGCTGGGGCTGCTCAATAGCTCCACGGCCGGGTTCTGGCTGAAGATGGTGAGCCACGACAAGGGTAGCCAAGGTGTGAATGAGGGCTACAAGTCGCAGGCGTGGGAGCGCTTCTATGAGTTCACCGGAACCAAGCTCCAGGAATTCCCGCTTCCCTCCGAATACCCCACCGCCGTCGCAACCGAGCTCGACACGCTTGCCCAGCAGCTCTCCGCCACGACCCCCGCCGCCCTCGCCGCCGAGGCAGTCCCCACCGCTTCCGCTCTCCGCCCGGCCCAGGTCCGCTACACCTCCCTCCGCGCCCGCATGATCGCGCTCCAAGAGGAGCTGGACTGGCAGGTGTACACCCTCTACAACCTGCACTCCGAGGACCTGCGCCTGCCTAACATTGCCGACGTGCCCGAACTCGCGCTCGGCGAGCGGGCCTTCGAGATCGTGCTGGCGCGTCGGGTCGCGGCCGGTGAAGCCAGTGGCGAGTGGTTTAAGCGGCACGGGTCCGAGCCGATCACGGAAATCCCCGCGCACTGGCCCGCCGACTACCAGGCGCTCGTGCAGAGGCGGATCGAGGCCATCGAGTCGAACCGTGCCATCGGCATGGTGGAACGCCCCGAATACAAGCGGCGCTGGGCCACCGAGGGCTGGGATGCGATGCGACAGAAGGCGCTGAAGTCCTGGCTGCTCGACCGGGTCGAGGACCGCGCACACTGGTTCGACACCAGCGGCAATCCCACCATCACCACGCTCGCCCGCCTCGCCGAAAACCTGTCCGTCGACTCGGACTTCGTGTCCGTCGCCGAGCTGTACGCACCCCGGCAGGATCTCGTGAAGACCGTGCGGGAGCTGCTGTCCGAGGAGCACGTGCCGTTCGTGTCCGCACTGCGGTACAAGCCGGCCGGGTTAAAGAAGCACGCCGACTGGAAGCAGGTGTGGGAGTTGCAGCGGGAGGAGGACGCTGCGGCCGACGAGCCCGCCAAGCGGAAGGTCCGTGAGCGGACGCCCGTGCCGCCGAAGTACACCTCGGCGGACTTCTTGAAGCCGAGCTACTGGCGTGCGCGCGGCAAGCTCGACGTGCCCAAGGAACGGTTCATTTCATATGGCACGGTCAACGTGCAGTCGCCGGAGCTGTACGGGTGGGCCGGCTGGGATCACCTGGAGCAGGCCCTCGCGCTCGCCTCGTACATTCAGCAGGCCGGTCTCAGTGACGACGACCTCGTGGCGTATCTGGCCGGGTTGCTTGAGCTGCAGCCGTGGCTGGAGCAGTGGTACGGCGAGTACGACCCGGAGTTCGGGGCGTCGCCGGCCGCCGAGATCCTGGCGTTCCGGCAGCAGAAGCAGGGTGAGCTCGGGTTGACCGACGATGCGCTGCGGGCCTGGCGTCCGTCCGCGGCCACGCGCGGACGCGGCGCGAAGAAGGCCGCTGTGCCGAAGCAGCGCACGAGCACGAAGGCCGCCGTCCAGACGTCCTTCACCGACGCCGACACGAATACCGTCACCGATGCCGTCAGCGGCACAGAGTCCGCCTGAACAGGCGAGGAGTTAAGACACCATGGCGTTCATGAGCAGGAACAACCCTCGCCCCGAGGACCGCCCGCTGCTGCGGGAGTTGATCGACATCCCGGAGTCGGTGTCCACCTCCGACTTCGTGTTGAAGCTGAACGAGGCGGTCACCCCTGAGGGGGCCGAGGCGGCGCTGAAGGACTACGTCGTCACCGACCGGCTGCTCGGCAACTTCGACGAGGCACTCGACTTGATCAAGTCGGCGCTGGACAGCCGCTCGTCGAAGGCTGCCTACCTGCACGGCTCGTTCGGTTCCGGTAAGTCGCACTTCATGGCGGTGCTGTACGCGCTGCTGTCGCGGAACCAGGCCGCCCGGGCGCGCGGCGACCTCGACCCGGTGCGGGCCCGGCACGCCTGGCTGGATACGGACGACCGCAAGTTCCTGCTGGTGCCGTACCACATGCTGGGCTCCAAGTCCCTGGAGCAGCGCGTGCTCGGCAAGTACGTGGAGCACGTACGCAAATTGCACCCCGGATGCCCGCTGCCGCAGGTCTACCGGACTGACGGACTCTTCGAGGACTTCGCCGAGCAGCGCCGCCGCCACGGCGACGACCGGGTGATCGAGCAGCTCGCCGACGCCGGCGACGGCCAGGAAGACGAGTGGGGTGACTCCTTCGCCTGGACCACCGAGCTGCTCGACCAAGCAGTGAACGCGCCGGAGGAGCACGAGAACACCAAGGACCTCGACCTGGAGAACCCCTCCACGCCGCGGGAACTGCGGGCGCGTCTCGTGCAGGACCTCACCCAGACCCTGTTCCCGTCGTTCTCGCGTAACGCCGTGGAGGATGCTGACGGGTTCGTCTCCCTGGACAAGGGGCTCGGCATCATATCCGCGCACGCCAAGTCCCTGGGCTACGACGGTCTTGTCCTCTTCATGGACGAGCTGATCTTGTGGCTGGCCTCCCGCATCCACGATCAGAGGTTCGTCTCACGCGAAGCTGACAAGATCACGAACTTCGTGGAGGGCGGCGACGAGCGGCGCGCCATCCCGGTGGTGTCGTTCATCGCCCGCCAGCGCGACTTGCGCGAGCTGGTCGGTGAGGAGATGTCGGGGGCGGCCGAGGCCGCCGTCCAGGACAGTCTGAAGCTCAGCGGCGGGCGCTTTGACAAGATCGTTCTGGAGGACCGCAACCTCCCGCAGATCGCGCAGGCCCGCCTGCTCAAGCCCACCAGCCCGGAGGCCGAGGCGAAGGTGGAGGCTGCGTTCGCCGAGGCCAAGAGGCTCGGTCCGGACGTGTGGGACACCCTGCTCGGCCACGACAAGTCCACCACCGGCGCGGACGAGGACGCCTTCCGGCGGACGTACCCGTTCCCGCCGGCGTTCATGGACACCCTGGTGCACATCTCCGCCGCTCTGCAGCGCTCCCGCACCGGCCTGAAGCTGATGAGCCAGCTGCTCGTCGACCACCGCGACGACTGGCGGCTCGGGCAGCTCGTACCGCTGGGCGATCTGTACCCGGCGATCGCAGGTGGCGGCGACAAGGCGTTCAGCGGCGAGACCAGTGTTCACTTCGAAGCCGCCGACAAGCTGTACCGGGACAAGCTTCGCCCGTACCTGCTGAAGACCAACCAGATCACCGAGGACCAGGTCGAGGCGTACCGGCGCCGTCCCGAAACGCTCGGCGACCCGCAGCTTGCGGCTCGCTGCCGCGATTTCACCGGCGACAGCCGGCTGCTGCAGACCCTACTGCTCTCCGCACTCGCGCCCAGCGTCCCGGCGCTCGCCGATCTCACCCTTGCGCGGCTACACGCCCTCAACCACGGCTCCATCACCACCCGCATCGCAGGCACCGAGGTCGGCCGGCTCGAGCAGAAGGCGAAGGAGTGGGCGGCGACCTTCCCTGAAGTGAAGGTGACCGGCACCGGGCCGGGTGCGGTGGTACGTCTGGAGCTCACCGGCGTCGACCTGGATGCCGTCCTCGCGAACGCCCAGGTCCACAACAACCAGGGCAATCGGCGTGCCAAGATGCGCAGTCTGCTCAAGGAGGCGCTCGACGTCAGCGACGGGCCCGGCGGCTTCGACGCGTACGACGTGCTCAACCTGGTGTGGAGGGGAACCGAACGGCAGGTTGAGGTGGTCTTCGGTAACGTCGCCGAGGTCGACTCTCTGCCCGAGGCGACCCTGCGGCCCAGCCAGGACGACGCTTGGCGGCTCGTTGTCGACTTCCCGTACGACGAGGGCGAGTTCGGGCCGATGGACGACCTGCAGCGGCTGCGTGCCCTGCGGGAGAAGCCGGGCGGCGACTCGCGCACCCTGGCCTGGCTGCCCACCCACCTGACCGATGCTTCCCGGGGCGACTTCGAGCGCCTCGTCGTTATAGACAAGGCCCTCGCCGATGAGGTCCGCTTCGACTCCGACTTCGCGCGCAGCCTCAACGCCGACGACAAGGCACGCGCCAAGGGCATGCTTCAGTCGCAGCTGGCCATCCTTACCGAGCGCGTCACCCAGGCACTGCGGCAGGCGTACGGGCTCGCGCAGAAGCAGGAAGGGGTCGTCGACCTCAGCTTCGACACCCATCTGGTCGCCCAGCAGGATGTCCCCGAGCTGCGGCTTCCGCTCGGCGCATCCCTGGATGCCGCCGCGCGTGACCTGGCCGGCAAACTCCTCGCCCATCAGTACCCCGCCCACCCCGACCTGGACCCCGACGGCACGGGCAAACCTGTGAAGCCTGCCGAGATCAAACCCGTCTTCGAGTACGTGCGCAAGGCCGCCGAGGACCGCGACGGACAGGTCGAGGTCGACTCCAAGGACCGCAAGACCATGGCGCGGATCGCGGGCGGCCTCGGGCTCGGCGCCATGCGGGAGGCGTACTACCGGCAGTCCACGGCCTGGCCCGACCACTTCAACGCCCAGGCACGCCGGAACAGCACCGCCGAGCCGACCCTGGTCAAGCTCTCCGACTGGAGCGACCTTCCCGATCCGCGCGGACTGCCTGAGCCCCTGCGCCGGCTGCTCGCCGCTGCGTACGCGGAGATGACCGACCGGGTGTGGGTGCGCGGCGGTGTGCCCGTCGAACCCGCGCCGGCACCGCACGAGCTGAAGCCGGACTACGCCCTGCGCGAGCAGCAACTGCCCGACGAGAGCGACTGGACGGAGGCGCGCAAGCGCTTCGAGACCGTGCTCGGCGACCGGGCGCCACAGCTGCGGCGCGGGCGGATCGTCAACCAGTTCGCCGGGCAGATCAAGCGGGCCGCCGCCGCGCTCGCCCAGGACGCCGGACGGCTCGTCGGGGAGCTGGAGAAGCATCGCGACTTCCTCCAGCTGAATGACGGTTCACCCCGGCTCGTCCTCGCTCGGCGGGCGCAGGAGCTGGTCAAGGAGGTGACGGAAGCGGGCATCGAGGCGAAGACCGTCGTGGAGCGGCTCGCCCGCTTCGACCTCGGCGATTTCACCGCCCACCGGTGCGGCATGTCGTTGAAGAGCGCCGGGAAGGTCGCCGACGCGCTGCAGAGCACCAGCTGGGACCAGCTGGGCCTGGCCGACACCCTCGGCGTGGACGGCGCGGCCGTCCTGGAGCGGGTGCGGGATGCCGCCGCCGGCGACCCGGGTGACTACCCCGACCTGCCGGGCGTATTGAACGCCAGCGGCCGGGAGGTGCTGTCTTTGCTGAGGTCTCGCCAGACCACGGGCGAGCGCCCCCAGCCGTCGCCCACTCCGCCGCCGAGCTCCGACAGCGTGGACTTGAACGGCGGTTCCGCCCACCCGCTGGTGCTGCCGGAGTCGACGCAGCGGCAGGGCCCGCGCACATCGTCGCGGACCGCGGCCCGCTCCGGCGGCGGGCGGACCACCGCCGCACGGGCCGCCGCCGAACTGCAGGCAGAGATCGCAGCGCTGGCGGCCGAGCACCCGAACGCCACCGTCGAGGTCATCTGGAAGGTCATCGAATGATGTCCGACACCGTCACCACAGCTTCCGCGACCGCCGGCCCCGCCCGGCTGTCCGCGGGAACCGTCCGCCAGTACCTCGCCGCCCGCAGCCGGCTCGGCGACGGCGCGGTCCGCGTACTGCTGCTGCGGGCCGCTCCCCTCTGGGACGGGCCCGCCGTGCAGCGGACAGCGGGCGGGCTGCAGGCGCGGGTGGCCGTCGCGCCGTCGGTGCTGGCCGTGCACGAGCAGATCCTGGGCCATCTCGATGCGGCTGCTCCTCCCGACCCCAAGGTCCTGGTCGTCCTCACCGACCGCGAGGACACCGACCTCGACCCGGGGCTGCTCGCCCGCGTCTACGGCGGAAGGATACGGTCCGTCGACAACTGGGAGGTCGTACAGGAGGCGTTCGACGCGCGCGGTCTCGACGGGCGGCTGCGCAGCGAGACCTGGGCGGCCGAAGCGCTCCTCGACGCAGCGGCAACCCGCGGCTGGCCCTCGCTCGGCAAGGGACTGCTCTCCCGCGACGAGGCCCTCACGCGGCTGGCCAGACGACGGCTGAGGCTCGACCGCCACCACACGGACGCGTTGGGCGGGCCGGCCGCACACGACGACGGAGACCGCATCGACCCCGTCGCACTGTTCCGGTGGACCCTCACCCCCGGCGGCCCCGACCTCCTGCGTGACCTGCGCGGACCGGAACGGGCCGGCCTGGCCCGCTTCCTCGCCGAACCCGAGCACGGAGGCTCCACCGGCAGGATTGTCACTGCCCTGGTGGACGCCGAGCACGGTGCGGACGCGGCCGCATACGCGGTCGTCTGCGCGGCCCTGTGGGGGCACGCAGCGGCCGACCACGACTTGTACCGGGCACGCGGTCGCGCCGAGCGGTGGCTCGGCGACCAGCCGCCCGCCCAAGGCGACGCACTCGACAGACTCCTGACGTCCTTCGGGCACAACGGCGAGGCGTACGTACGCGGCCTCGTCGACCGGGGCGAGCATCGGCTCGCCGACCCGGTCCTGAGCCGGGCCGCACAGCTCGTCGCCCAGTTCGGGGCGCAGACCGCCGCCGCTGCCAGCCCGCTGCTCGCGGCCGGACTCGACGCCCGCTTCACCGCCGCGGGACGCGCCCTCGCCGACGGCGGTACCGAGACGGTCACGGCCACCGTTACCGCGCTGGCCGAGCACGCGCTGGCCTCCGACGGCGCCACCCGCGCCCGTATCGAACGGGTACGGATGGCGGCGCGGCTGCGGCGGTGGCTCGCGTCCCAGCCTGACTCCGACATTGCCTCGGTGGCCGACGGTACCGCCCGCCAGATCCGCGAACTCGGCTGGGTAGACAGAGCATTGGAACACCTGGACGCGGGTGGCGACGCGGACAACGCACTCGCCGACGCCTACAGCCAGATCGGCGCGCAGGTGCGAGCTAAGCGCCGCGAGCTGGACCGCGCATTCTCCGAACGGCTCGCAGTGTGGACCGCGGACGGCACCACCCCCGGCGCCATGCTCACTGTGGAAAGCTTCCTGGACCGAGTCGTCGCGCCCGTCGTGGCCTGCCCCGGCCGACGCGTCCTGCTCCTCCTCGTCGACGGGATGAGCGCGGCGATCGCAGCCGAACTGGGTGAGGAACTGCACGGACACTGGTCCGAGTTCGATCCGCTGCAGGACGCGGCCGGAGCACCGGCCCGGCGTGCCGTGGCCGCAGCGCTGCCCACCCTGACCGCCGTCTCCCGCACCTCGCTGTTCGCAGGCACCCTCATGAAGGGCGACCAGAACGACGAGAAGCGGCTCTTCCCCCAGCACCCCTGCTGGAACGGGGCCCCGGCAGCCGTCTTTCACAAGGACGACCTGCGCAGCCCCGACACCGGTTCGCCCTTCTCCACCGCTCTCACCGAGGCGCTCGCCGACGGGCACACCCATGTCGCGGTCGTCCTCAACACCGTGGACGACCGGCTCGCCAAGGAGCAGAAACTCGGCGACGGCGCCTGGGAGGCGAAGGAGATCGGCGGCCTGGAGCCGCTGCTGCGGGCCGCCCGCGCCAACGACATGACCGTGCTCCTCACCTCCGACCACGGCCACGTGATCGAGCGACGCAGCAGCAAACTCGATGTGACCGGTGCCACCATCGGCTCGGCCCGTCACCGCCACCCCGGCGGTCCCATCACACCGGCCGAGATCGAGCTGGCCGGGCTGCGGGTGGTCTGGCCAGAGCCCGGATCAAAGATCGTCGCGCTGCGGGACCATGACACCCGGTACACCGCACTGAAGGCCGGCTACCACGGCGGGGCGACCCTCTCCGAGTTCACCATCCCGCTGCTCGCCCTGCTGCCGTTCGGCGCCGAGCCGCCCACGGGGTGGCGGGAGTTGGGCGACCCGACGCCCTCGTGGTGGGTTGAGGACGCCGAAGACGGTGCCGAAGCGGAGACCGGGCGCATCGGAGCCGACGCCGGTGCCATGCCCGACACCTCCACAGCGCGCTCGCGTCGGAAGCAAAGCACGAAGGCCGCCGCGCCCGTAACCGAGGGAGCCATCAGTCTCTTCGGCGAGGACGAGGTTGCGCTCCCGGCAGCACAGGAGCCTGCCTCCCCTGCGGTGGAGCCTGTGACCGTATCGGCGTCCGCCGCAGCAGAGGACGCGGCCGCCGCTCTGGTGGAACGCCTCATGGCCACCGAGCTGTACCAGGCACAGTTGGACCTGCTCGCACGTAAGCCACGCGACAAGGCGGTCCTCCCGAAGGCTCTGGCCGCGCTCATCGAAGCGGGCACCCTGCCGATGACCGCCCTCGCCGAGCGTGCCGGCCAACCAGCCACCCGCGCCCCTGGCTTCGCCGCTACCCTGGCCCAGCTACTCAACTACGACGGCGCCCAGATCCTGGAGATCCTCCCCGACAACCGCACCCTGCGTCTACACCGGGCCCAGCTGGTCGAGCAGTTCGGGCTGTGAACCGGAGTTCTGCGGCTGCGATGGGCGGGGCGGTTCGCCACCCCGCCCGGTCCGCGCACCGGCCGCCCGGTCTCCACATGGGTGTCTGGCTGGCCCTGGGCGTCGCATCGGCCGTCACCACCGGTGCCGGCCTCCTCATCGGAGCGTTGCTTTCTTGACACAGGAGACCATCGGGGGCGGGGCACCCGCATGTTGAGACGGGTGCAATCTCTATGCGGGCCCGGTGCCCTTAAGGACCGACTCCAGGCTTTCCCCGTTCTCCGCCCACCGCCGCAACTCCTCGCGGCCGATCAGCCGCGCCCGGAAGTCTTCCGCCGCCCACCCCTTCGCCCCGCCAGTGAGCCTTCCATTCGTCACGACGACGGGCAATGTCGAGGGGTGCGTGGCCATGGCCCCGCCGTACAGGTGCTGCACGACGGGCTGACCCACCGAACCACCACCACCGGTGAAGTGCTTCGCCTGCACCATTACGAACCGCCCGAGGGGGTCGGCCGCGAGGACATCGGCGCCCATGTCGCCAGCACCCCCACCCGAGCGGATGATCCGGTATCCATCGCGGTCGAGGAGGTCGGCGATCAGCTGCTCGAACTGGCTGTGGTGCAGCTCATCGATCCCCTCCAAGTCCATCAACGTGGGCTCCTGGAGAAGGGGACCGTTGAGGGCCTCTATGACCACCTCCCAGAGCGCCGCCAACCACAAGATGACGTCCTTACGCATGGTGCGGGTAAACGTCGCATGCTCGGCGTAGCGCTTGACGAACAAGGCGGTCGGCTCAAAGAGGCTCCCACCCTCCACACTCAGCAGCGGCGACGAGGCGTGAGCGAAGGTCTCCGATATCTCATCCACCGAGTTCCAACCGGGCGAGTACAGGGGTGAGACCCCGATCTGGCCGGAAAGACGCTCGGCTTCCTGCCTGCGTCGGACCGACTTCAGGTCGCCCGCCATGAGCTCCTCGAAGAATTCGATGAGCACGTCATCGATTTCGCCAGCTTCGTCGTCACACTGCTGCACGTCGCGCAGGAGACGTTGATCATCCCGAACTAGGTCGAGAGCAAGGGCGTCGGTCCGGGGAGCGCGGGTGGCGATCTCCTTGTGAGCCCGCAACACCGTGGCGCAACGTTCCAGCCTGCCTCGCAGAATCATCAGCCGCTGACGCATGCCCTCGGTACCTGTCTCTGTGCCGGGCAGCAGGGCCTGCCCGAACTCCGGCCCCGGTGACGCCGGTCGCCGAGTGGTCGGCCGCGCCGTGCTCGAATCGATACTCAAGGTCCCCCCTCGGATGTTTCACGCCGAGGTAAAGCCTAGGTGATGCCACGTCAGGCTCAACCTGGCCGGAGCCGTACTCGACCGGGCTCGCCGCCGTGGCTCGCGTGCCGAAGCCAGTCCCGTTCGTCCTCACACTGCGATTCGTATGCGGCGGCCGGCCGGATGGGAGACTGTTCGGGTGAACGCGTTTGGATCTTCAGCGTCCGGGGCCGCCGTCCCGGTCGGCGCCGTGCGACGGCGGGCCGTGGTGGACGCGCTGCGGCGCGGCGCTGTCCCCGAGAGCGGCCTCGACCTGCTCGCCACCGGACTGGGCCGCTTCGAGCAGGCAGTCGACGAGGAACTGGACACCGTCGCCGCCGGCGGCTCGGTGTTCAAGGCCGTGCGCGGCGAGTACGGCTCCGGCAAGACCTTCTTCACCCGCTGGCTCGGCGAGCGCGCCAAACGGCGCACCTTCGCCGTGGCCGAGGTGCAGGTGTCGGAGACCGAGACTCCTCTGCACAAGCTGGAGACTGTCTACCGGCGACTCACCGAACGCCTGACCACCGCTAGCTTCCCGCCCAGCGCCCTGCGCCCGGTCGCTGACGCCTGGTTCTACGCGCTGGAGGAGGACGCACTCGCCGACGGCGCGGGCGAGAGCGAGCTGCCGGAGGCCGTGGACCGGCTGCTCACCGCCCGCCTGGCCGAAGTGTCCCGGCAGGCCCCCGCGTTCGCCACCGCCTTGCGCGGATACAAGCAGTCTCTGGACGCCGGCGATGAGGCTACCGCCGCTGCGGTGATGTCCTGGCTCGGCGGCCAGCCGCACGTCGCCGCAGCCGCCCGGCGCAGCGCCGGCGTCCGAGGCGACCTCGATCACTTCGGCGCTTTCGGATTCTTGCAGGGCCTGCTCACCGTGCTCCGGGACGCCGGGCACGCCGGACTTGTCCTCGTCCTGGACGAGGTGGAGACCCTGCAGCGGGTCCGCTCCGACGCCCGTGACAAGGCGCTCAACGCGCTGCGGCAGCTCATCGACGAGGTCCACTCCGGTCGCTTCCCGGGCCTGTACCTCGTCATCACCGGCACGCCCGCCTTCTACGACGGACAGCAGGGCGTGCAGCGACTCGCGCCGCTCGCCCAGCGTCTCGCCACCGACTTCACCACCGATCCCCGCTTCGACAACCCCCGGGCCGTCCAGATCCGGCTGCCTGGATTCACCGAGGAGTCACTGACCGGCCTGGGCGCCACCATCCGTGACCTGTACGCCGAAGGCTCCCGGTCCCCCGACCGGATCAAGCAGCTCGCCGACGACGCGTACCTCACGGACCTGGCACGGGCCGTGGGCGGGGCCCTCGGCGGAAAGGTCGGAGTAGCACCGCGGCTGTACCTGAAGAAGCTGGTCGGAGACGTGCTCGACCGGATCGACCAGTTCCCCGACTTCGACCCGCGCACTCACTACAAGCTGACCGTGGGCAGCGGTGACCTCACCGCCACCGAACGGAACTTCGCCGCACCCGCGCCAGCCGCCTCGGCGGACGACCTCGAACTCGAACTCTGAAGGGCCATTTTCCGAAGTCCCGAACTCTGACGACCAGCGCAGGAGTCACAGACGTGCAGGAGCAACGGCGCGGCACCGACCCGGTGGAACGCCTCGACCCGGTAGTCCTGCATCACATCGTCAACACGCTCGGGTGGCCCGATCTACGCCCCCTGCAGAAGGCCGCCGTGCATCCGCTGATGGACGGCGAGGACGCGGTCCTTCTCGCGCCGACGGCGGGCGGGAAAACGGAGGCCGCCACCTTCCCGCTGTTGTCCGCCATGCGAGAGAAGCGCTGGACCGGCACCTCCGTCCTCTACCTGGCGCCGCTCAAGGCGCTCCTGAACAACCTGGTGCACCGGGTCGACAGCTACGCCCAGTGGCTGGGGCGCCGAGCCGCCCTCTGGCACGGCGACACCCCCGAGTCCGTACGCCGTCGCATCCGCATCGATTCCCCCGACTTCCTGCTCACCACGCCCGAGTCCCTCGAAGCGATGCTCATCAGCGTCAAGACCGACCATGCGCACATGCTGGGCCGGGTGCGTGCCGTTGTCGTCGATGAGGTGCATGCCTTCGCCGGGGACGACCGCGGTTGGCACCTGCTCGCCGTACTCGAACGCCTTGAGCGATTGGCCGGCCATCGCATCCAGCGCATCGGCCTGTCCGCCACGGTCGGCAACCCCGACGCCCTGCTCACCTGGCTCCAAGGCGCGAGCCCCGCCGACCGCCTCGGCCGGGTCGTCGCCCCCGGCGTCACGCTGCCCGCCACTAACAGCACCACCAGCAGCACCGAACTCCTGCGTCCTGTTGGAGAGGTGGAGCTTGACTACGTCGGATCGCTCACCAACGCCGCCAAGGTGATCTCCGCCCTGCACCGGGGTGAGAAACGGCTCGTCTTCTGCGACTCCCGCAAGCAGGTGGAAGAGCTCGGTGCGGCACTGCGCGCCCGTGACGTCACCGTGTTCCTCTCCCACGCCTCCCTCTCCACCGACGAGCGCGCACGCTCCGAGCAGGCATTCGCCGAAGCCCGCGACTGCGTCATCGTCTCCACCTCCACCCTCGAACTCGGCATCGACGTCGGTGACCTCGACCGCGTCATTCAGATCGACTCACCCAGCACCGTGGCCTCCTTCCTGCAGCGCATCGGCCGCACCGGACGCCGCACCGGGACCTCCCGCAATTGCCTGTTCCTCGCCACCCGGCCCGACACCCTGCTCCAAGCCGCCGGCCTGCTCACCCTGTGGTCCCGCGGCTGGGTGGAACCCGTCACCCCGCCGCCCTCACCCCGCCATCTTGTCGCACAGCAACTCTTCGCCGTCACCCTGCAGGAACACCGCATCGGAGACCGTCTGTGGCCCGAGCAGTGGAACGGCCTCACACCATTCGACCGGTCCGCCGCGCCCATCGTGTCCCACCTGGTCGCAGGCGGCTTCCTCGACAGCGACGGCGGCATGCTGTTCATCGGCCCCGAAGCCGAGAAGCACTTCGGCCGCCGGCACTTCATGGAGCTGACCGCCTCCTTCACCGCACCCCCCGAATTCACTGTGCTCGCCGGACGCACCGAGATCGGCACCGCCGATCCCACCGTCCTCACGGAGGAACGCCAGGGCCCGCGCCGCCTGCTCCTGGCCGGCCGCAGCTGGCAGGTCACCTTCATCGACTGGGCCCGACGCCGTACCTTCGTGGAACCCGTTGAGGACGGCGGCATCGCCAAATGGCAGGGCAGCGAAGTCCGCGGCCTGTCGTACGCCCTCACCCGCGCCATGCGCGACGTCCTCCTCGGCACCGACCCCGACGTCCGCCTCACCCGCCGCGCCATCGCGACCCTCGCCGAACTCCGCATGGACCACGCACCCCACGAAGTACACCCAGCAGGCACCCTGCTGGTCCACGACGCCGACGCCACCCGCTGGTGGACCTGGGCCGGGTATCGCGCCAACGCCACCCTCGCCGCCTCCCTTGGCAACCTGGCCGACCCCGTGCAGCGCCCCACTGACACCCATATCCGGCTCCGCCAGGACCTCTCCCCCGCCGACTGGAAGACGGCCCGAGCCGAACTCCCCGACTCCCTCACCCTCCCCACCGTCGACCCGCGCGCCGTCCGCGGCCTGAAGTTCTCGGTGGCCCTCCCTCCCCGCATCGCCACCACCACCCTCGCCGAACGCCTCGCCGACCTCGACGGCGCCCTCGCTGTGGCCCGCGAGCCCGTGCGGGTGGAATGGAGCGCCTGAGCAACCAGAGACACGGCCCTGCCAGTACTGCGGACCAACGGGCAGAGTCAGCCATGGCCAGATGGGCCGACCCTGCTGGCAGGCCGAGCATCCCGTTTCTGCGTGCAGGAACGGGATGTCAGTGGTGTCACCCATGATGGGCAATCATGAGGAACGCGATCATCAGCGGCTGTGTCTTGGCCGGGGCGATATATATCGGGCTGCGCATGCCCTTCATCGGCCCGCAGTGGTATGCCCGGAACCGCCAACCCCAAGGGACTCTGCTCAGGCTGCCCCTCCTACGCCGCTGGGCAGAGTCACCAGCCCCCGCCCGCATTGCGCGAGCACGGGTCCTCCTGACCAGGCCCGGCAATACGCCTTCTGGAGACCTGGAAGCGAGCTGGGGTCGTCTCGAAACGTTGGTACGAACACGCGAGTTCGCAACGACATGCGTCGTCATGTCCTGGATGCCGCCTGGGCTCCTGGCCCTCGGGGCCTGGTTCACCCTGCTCATCGGCGACCCTCCAGGGGCACAGTGGACCACCAGCGTCGGTATTTGGCTCGTGACCGCGGCCGCCATCGGCTTCGGTACCTACGACTGGCGCCGCTACGAGGAATCCGAGCCCACCCAGCACACCGTGCACCTCGCTCTTTACGCACTGGATGCCTGCCACGGTCCCGCTCCCGATTTTGCCGGCGGTCAGGACCCCGACGTGATCGCTCCGGCAATTGAAGCGTTCTGCGCCGCGCTTGCTCGCCAGGCCGAGTACGTGCCCAAGACGAGCGACCCCGAACTACGCAATCAAGCACGCGCGGATGCGGAACTGGTCATCAAGAACGTCCAGGCAGCGAAGATCCGGTTTTTGCGCAACGACGCAACCGCGCTCGATGAGCTCTCCCGTATCCTGATGTCCGTGATCACCCATGCGGTGAAGGCTCCCTCATCTCCGCCTGACATGCGAGTTGCAGATGAGGCCCTGATCTCTGCAAATCCCGGCTGGAACGGCCCCATTCCACGGCCTGCCTTTGCGGTGAGGACCGTGGTCTCCTATGCGCTGTTCACCGCATATCTGACGGCTATCGCTCTCCTGGTCAACTGGGTGGACTTCCCCGAACCCATCTCGGCCATTCTGGTACCTGTCCTCGCGTTCCCCGGGCTCAGGGCCCTGCAGAGACACCGCAACTCCACCCCGAACACGGCGACTGACGGAGCGCCGGGAGCCGACACCACCAACAGCGCAAGACCCCTGTGACAACAGGGCTTCCTCCCCGTCTACAGGCAGTCAAGGCACCCGCCGGCCCACGCCCCACTCGCCATGGCGACCGGGCCCGCAGACCGCTTCCCCGTCTGAGCGGCTCACTTGAGACGTTCAGTTCCTCCTTGTAACAGCACACCGCCGGTTGGGTTTGATTCGTCACGGCCAGGTGTCGGGCCCTCCGGTACGGCTGCCGAAGCAGCGATGTCAGAGCCTCGTGGCACGATCATCGGAGTTGCATGGCATGCGTTGCCCTGGCCGGGGCTACACGTCTGACATCCCGAGGGGGAATTGTGACCGCCGACCCTGTTTACCTGCTCAACGGAGGCATCTCACGCATGGAGCACACACCCTATGAAAGCGAGGCAGAGCTCCAGGATCTGATAGCCGACCATCCTCAGGTTCTGGCCTGTGGCCCCCTCGTAGACTCCCCCAACCTGATCCTTGTACGGAAGGAGATGCCCACACCCCTCAACGACGAAAGTTCCAGAGGCTTGAGCCTTGACCACCTCTTCGTCGACGTGGACGCACTGCCTACCCTCGTCGAGGTCAAGCGTGCCAACGACACCCGCATACGTCGCGAAGTCGTAGGGCAAATGCTCGACTATGCCGCCAACGGAGCTCGATACTGGACCGAAAAAACACTCCGCGACAACTTCGAGCAAACTTGGCGATCCCGCGGACTCGAATCAGAGCAAGCTTATGAGGATCTCCTGCCCGGGCGCGACCCGGATATCTTTTGGCGAGAAGTACGCCAGAACCTCCAGAGAGGGAACATGCGCCTGCTGTTCGTCGCGGACCACATTCCGGATGAACTGCGCGCCATCGTTGAATTTCTGAGCGGCGCATTGAAAACCACCAGCGTCGCAGCCATCGCCCTGCCCCGGTTCCGCAGTCCGGACAGTCTCACGATGCTCTCCCCGCACGCTTATGGAGCCGTATCGGACACCGTTGTTCGCCGTCCCGCATTCAGGCGCGGCAAAGAGCCGGACATCTTCTGGAGCGCGCTGGAACAACACGGCGGCCCCGAGCAGCTTCAGGTCGTACGAGACCTCACCAGCACCTGGGAAAGCCAAGGTGGTGCCCCCTGGTACACCACCACCGAGAACGGCTCCGCCACATACACCCTCCGCGCACCCTACGCCGATGGCAACAGCTACGTCTGGCTGGCATGGATCGCCGTCTATCCGAACCATCGGATCCGAACCAAGGTCGTGTTCGATTTTTCTACTCCCGCGCAAGAGAAGCTCTTCCGCGACGAAGCCCTGCGTGACGAGCTGTTGGCTCGCATGAGTTCAGTGGCAGGAATTCCTTTGGTCACAGGCCGCCGCCCGAGCTTCCCGCTGGAGAGACTGCTGGACGAAGCCACTCGCGAAGAGTTCCGGCAAACCGCGTCCTGGTTCCGAGAGCAAGTTCGGTCGAAGATACCTCCGTTGGACACCGTGCCCTCAGCGATGGCAGAGGCCACTGAGTCCTCGACGTCCGAGTAGCAGCGGCTCAGCCGGGTTCGTGCGAGGGCGTGTTCTCAGTCGCTCGTTCGCAATCACCAACGGGGACAGCAGTCCTGCGTACTCGGGCGTTCCAGCGGATCATCAGGACTGACACCACGAGCACCAGCACGGTCAAGGGCGCTGCCAGGAGAGCCTGGAAGGTACCTCTCTGCCAAAATCTCGCGTTGCACAACCAGGCCACACAGCGCAGCAGAGGCGCCTCCGCGTATAGCGTTGATTTCCCGGTTCACCAAACCGGCTCCCAGCTGGATCATGGGGGTATCCACCGCCAGCCCTGCCCCTCTGACTGAAAGGACATGTCACGTCGCTCCCTCAACTTCAGATACCCGATTCTCCGCGGGCAGCTCTCTTCTCCCCGCTGCGACGGACCTCATGTTGCCGGTGAGCTTGGCCCTACGCGGCCTCGTAGCTCAGCCGGAACAGGTCTCCAGCGCGCTCCAAGTCCGCCTCAGACCGCAGGCGCACCTCGAGCGCCCCCGTGCCGTGGTGGCCGATCTCCCTTACGTCCCGCGTGAAGCCGGGGACGAGGTCGACCGTGTCCGGGTCTGCCTTGAGGTAGACGACGACCTCGCGCTGCTGCGTGCGGCCGACGCAGGCGAAGTTCTTCAGCCGTCTGTAAGCGAGGTACTGCTTGCGCTCCACCTGCGTCACGTCATCGCCGAGCGACACCAAGACGTCGTCCAGGGCCGATCGCAGCTCGTCCAGCGGTCCGCCGGCGCCACAGGGCTGCACGATCGTCGTGTCGGCACGATCTCGCTTGCGCACGGCACGCCGCTCCTTGGCCGACGACGTTACGGAGACCACCGTCTCCAAGGCGAGCAGCTCGTGGCCGAAGTAGCGGTATCGGACGAGGTCGATGTTGCGCTGGATCTCGCGTACGGCGTGGACGTCGTATCGGGTGAAGCTCTCCGCGACGCAGATCAGCCTGGGCGCGCTCCACAGCACCTGAGCCGCCGCCGCTGCCCCGAGGCGTTCGCGGACCAGGAGCTGGAACTCGGCCCGGTGGTCGGTCAGCCAGGAAAGGTAGAAAAGGCCCTGGGGGATTACACCCGAGCTCTGGCCACGCTTGTATTCCACGATCACGGGCGCGCCGTTCTCGTCCAGGCCCAGCGAGTCGATCCGGCCGCCGTGCAGCGGTCCGGTGCTGTACTCGCTCGCGAGGAAGCGGACGCCCAGCAGCGCCTCCATGTTCCTCTCGACCAGCTCCTGCAGATGCCGCTCACGCACCGCCGTGGCCGATACCACCTCTGCCGCGCCACCACCCGCGACGTTGAACAACCTCAGACTCGACACCCGTCCCCCCTGTCCTCGCGGATCACAACGATCCGCGAGGACAGGATTGTTTCCGGAGGTGTGAGCGCACGTCAAAGTACTTCGGAACCGCGTCGTCGTGCAGCCTGCGCAGGCCCCTCGTCCTACCCAACGCATCGCCCGTCGACCACCCAGTCGACGGGCGATTTTGCGCCCTCTGGCCACCCTCCCAACGAGCGTCAGGAGAGCGTCACGAGCGTCATTTCAGCGTCAAAAATTCGCCCCTAACGCCCATAGCGCACATAATGCACACCAGGTAAAACCGCAGGTCAGAGACCCTTTGCGGCAGGCTTAAGGATCGCGACGCACTCAACGTGGTGCGTCATCGGGAAGAAGTCGAAGGCGCGCAGCTTCACCGGCTTGTAGCCCGCCTCCGCGAAGTAGGCGAGGTCGCGGGCCAGGGCGGCCGGGTCGCAGGCTACGTAGGCGATGCGGCGGGCGCCGAGGGAGGCCAGGTGCTGGACCGTCTGCTTGCCGGCGCCGGCGCGGGGCGGGTCGAGGACGATGATGTCGGCCTCCTTGATGCCCGTGCGCGGGAGGACCTGCTCGACCTTGCCCTGTTCGATGCGGACGCGGTCGAGGTCCTGGAGGTTGTGGCGGGCGTCCTCGACGGCGCGCTTGCCGGATTCGATGCCGAGGACGGCGCCCTTCTCGCCGATGCGCTCGCCGAGGGCGCCGGCGAAGAGGCCCACGCCGCAGTAGAGGTCGAGGGCCATGTCGCCCTTGCGGGGCATGAGGCCCTGCATGACGGCCTTCACCAGCATGTCGGCCGCCTGCGGGTGGACCTGCCAGAAGCCGCCCTCGCCCACGCGGTACGTGCGCTCGTCGGCGCGTTCGCGGACGAAGGGGCGGCCGTGGACGCGGTGGACCTGCTTGTCCTTCTCGCCGATGCGGAGAACCGAGACCGGCTTGTCCAGCTCCACGATCGGGAGGCGGCCTCCCGGCTTCGGGGTGAGGATCACCTGGCGGTCCGCGGAGCCCGACGCTGCAATGGCCTCGACCGTTGCCATCTGCGGCCACTCGCGCTTCTCGATGCCCAGCTCGCTCACGCCCGGCGCGGCGATCATGCAGTGGTCGATGACCTGGACGTCGTGCGAGCGGTGCTTGCGCAGGCCCGCGTGGCCCTCGGCGTCGATCGCGTACTGGACGCGGGTGCGCCAGGCGGGGACCTCGCCCGCGGGGAGCTTGTCGCCCTCGGCCGGCATCACGGTGCCGTCCCAGCCGGCGTCCTCGGGGGTGAGGCCCGCGAGGCGCTTGAGCTGCTCGGCGATGACCTCGCCCTTGAAGCGGCGCTGGGCGCCGGGCTTGGCGTGCTGCCAGTCGCAGCCGCCGCACTTGCCGGGGCCGGAGAAGGGGCAGGGGGCCGGAACGCGGTCCTTCGACGGTTCCAGGACCTGCACCGCGTCTGCGCGGAGGAAGCGGGAGGTTTCCTCGCCCTCCGTCACCTTTGCGATCACGCGCTCGCCGGGGAGCGTGTGGCGGACGAAGAGGACGCGGCCCGACTCCGTACGGGCTACGCAGTGGCCGCCGTGGGCCACCGGGCCGACCTCGACCTCGTACTCCTCGCCGACCAGCGTTTCCTGCGGTGCGTTCTGCATGGTGGTCGGCTCCAGAGACGTAAAGAGAAAGGTGGGGCGGGACAGCCGTCCAGTCTACGGGCCGTCCCACCCCACCTGCGAATTCACCGGGTCGACGGTGCTACTTCTTCGCTACTTCTTCGTCGACGCCTTTTCCTTCTTCTGCTCCCCCACCGGGCCTCTCCGCACCGAACCCGGCGCGTTCCACTCGGCGCGCTTGCGGGCCCGCAGCTTGGCCGCCTCGGAGGAGTCGAGCTGCCAGGGCACCGAGGTGACCATCACGCCCGGCGTGAAGAGCAGGCGGCCCTTCAGGCGCAGGGCGCTCTGGTTGTGCAGCAGGTGCTCGTACCAGTGGCCGACCACGTACTCCGGGATGTAGACGCTGACGACGTCGCGCGGGCTCTCCTTGCGGAGGCTCTTGACGTAGTCGATGACGGGGCGCGTGATCTCGCGGTAGGGCGAGTCGAGGATCTTCAGCGGGACGTCGATGCTGCGGCGCTGCCACTCCTCGCGCAGCGCCTTGGTCTCGGCCGGGTCGACGCTGATGCTGAGCGCTTCGAGGGTGTCGGAGCGCATGAGCTTGGCGTAGGCCAGGGCCCGCAGCGTCGGCTTGTGGATCTTGGAGACCAGAACGATCGAGTGGACGCGCGAGGGGCGCACGGTGTCGTCGCCCGGACCCTCGTCGGCCGCGATCTCCTCGGACACCCGGTCGTAGTGCTTCCGGATCGCCGTCATCGTGGCGTAGAAGATCACCATGCCGAGCAGGGCGACCCACGCGCCGTGGGTGAACTTCGTCAGCAGGACGACGACGAGGACCAGGCCGGTGAGGAAGGCGCCGAACATGTTGATCGCGCGGGAGCGGATCATGCGGCGGCGCTTGGCCGGGTCGGTCTCCGTGCGCAGGTGGCGGTTCCAGTGCCGGACCATGCCGGTCTGGCTCAGGGTGAAGGAGACGAAGACGCCGACGATGTAGAGCTGGATCAGCTTGGTCGAGTCCGCGCCGTAGATGTACACCAGGACGGCCGCGGCGCCCGCCAGGAGCACGATGCCGTTCGAGAACGCCAGGCGGTCGCCGCGCGTGTGCAGCTGGCGCGGCAGGTAGCGGTCCTGGGCGAGGATCGAGCCGAGCAGCGGGAAGCCGTTGTACGCGGTGTTGGCCGCGAGGAACAGCACGAGCGCCGTGGACGCCGCGAGGATGATGAAGAGGAACGATCCGCTTCCGAAGACGGCCTCGGCGACCTGCGAGATCACCGGGTTCTGGGTGTAGTCCTCGCCGACCGGCGTGCCGTTCTCGAGCAGGTCGGTGGCCGGGTTCTCGGCCATGCGGACGTTCGTCGCCATGGCCAGGCCGATGATGCCGCAGAACATGGTGACGGCCAGGGCGCCCATCAGGGCGAGCGTCGTGGCGGCGTTCTTCGACTTCGGCTTGCGGAAGGCGGGGACGCCGTTGCTGATGGCCTCGACGCCGGTCAGGGCCGCACAGCCCGAGGAGAAGGCGCGCAGCAGCAGGAAGACGAGGGCGATGCCCGCGAGGCCCTGGTGCTCGGCGTGGATGGTGAAGTCGGCGGTGGGGGCCTTCATGGTCTCGTCCATGAAGAGGCCGCGGGCCGCACCCCAGACGATCATGATGAACACGCCGCCCACGAAGACGTACGTGGGGATCGCGAAGAGCTTGCCCGACTCCTTGACGCCGCGCAGGTTCATCAGGGTGAGCAGCACGATCACGCCGACGGCGCAGGCCGTCTTGTGCTCGATGACGAACGGGACGGCGGAGCCGAGGTTCTCGATGCCCGAGGAGATGGAGACCGCGACGGTCAGGACGTAGTCGACGAGCAGGGCGCTCGCGACGGTCAGGCCGGCCTTGGGGCCGAGGTTGACGTTGGCGACCTCGTAGTCGCCGCCGCCGCTGGGGTAGGCGTGGACGTTCTGGCGGTACGAGGCGACCACCGTGAACATCAGCACGACCACGGCGAGAGCGATCCATGGGCTGAAGTGGTAGGCCGACACGCCTGCCGCGGAGAGCACGAGGAGCACTTCGCCCGGCGCGTACGCCACGGAGGAGAGCGGGTCGGAGGCGAAGACGGGCAGGGCGATGCGCTTCGGGAGAAGAGTTTCTCCCAGCTTGCTGCTGTGCAGCGCCCGGCCGATGAGGATCCGTTTCGGCAGGTCGGTCAGTTTGGACACAACAGAGGATCGTAAGCGCTCCCCCGGACGGCCGCCCACCCGCCACCCGCCGGAACGGAAATGTGGCGCACGCCGCACCACCCGTTCCGTGGTGCGGCGAAGACGCTGAGTTGTCGTGCTGAACGCTGAGTCGCCGTGCCGCACGCTCAGTCGTCGTGCGGCACGGCGGGGCCGGCCGTGCCGGGGGGCGGGCGGGCGGATCAGCCGTGCAGCAGGGCCGGCAGCGCCCGGTGGCCGTTGGAGATGAAGGACTCCACGGGCCGCAGGTCGCCCGGCTCGACGGCCAGCCGCATCCGCGGGAAGCGGTCGAAGAGCGCGGGCAGGGCGATCGCGGCCTCCAGGCGCGCGAGGGGGGCGCCGAGGCAGAAGTGCACGCCGTGGCCGAAGGCGAGGTGGTCCTTGACGGTGCGGGTGACGTCGAAGCGGTCCGGTTCCGCGCCGTGCAGCTCCGGGTCGCGGCCGGCCGCGGCGTAGGCGGCGAGGATCGCGTCGCCCTGCTTCAGCACCGTGCCGTCGGGCAGCGCGATGTCCTCGGTGGCGTAGCGCAGCGGGAGGCTCGCCACGGGGGCCCGGTTGCGCAGGGTCTCCTCGATCACGTCGTCCCAGCCGGCCGTGCCCGCGCGGACGAGGGCCAGCTGGTCGGGGTGGGTGAGCAGCGCGTGGATGGCGTTGTCGAGGAGGTTGACGGTCGTCTCGTGGCCGGCGCTGATCACCAGCAGCAGCGTGTCGAGGAGCTCCTGCTCGCTGAGGCGCGAGCCGTCCTCCTCGCGGGCGGAGATCAGCACGCTCGTCATGTCGTCGCCGGGGGCGGCCCGCTTGGCGGCGACGAGGGCGCCGAGGAGCTCGTACGTCCGCGCGTACGTGGCCGTGACCTCGTCCGGGTCGGCGGAGGTGTGGAAGATGCTGTCGACGCAGTCCCGCAGGCCGTCGCGGAGGTCCGGGTCGGTGACGCCGAAGAGCTCGCAGATGACCTGGATGGGGATCGGGTAGGCGTACGTCTCGCGCAGGTCGACGGGCTCGCCCGGAGCCTTGGCGGCCAGGGCGTCGAGGAGGTCCGCCGTCATCGCCTCGATGCGGGGGCGCAGGGCGGCGGTGCGGCGGGCGGTGAAGGCCTTGGCGACGAGGGTGCGCAGCCGCTTGTGGTCCGTGCCGTAGGCGGTGAACATGTTCCGCACGGCGACCCACGTGAACAGGGGCCACTCGGGGGAGATGTCACCGTTGATCCAGGCCGGCCAGTGCTGATGCGGGTCCTTCGAGACGCGCGGGTCCGTCAGGAGCTCCTTCAGCAGCGGCTGGGTGGTCACTGCCCACGCCACCACTCCCCCAGGAAGCTCCACGGGCGTCGCGGCGCCGCGGGCGCGGATGCGGGCGGCCTCGCCGTGGATGTCGCTGCCGGTGGCGTCGATCCGGAAGGGGGCGGACTGAACCGGGACGGTACTGGGCTTGGGTTCCATCGGCTGTCTCCAGGGAGGTCGGCCTGCTGCGGGGAATGAGCGGACTGATCGGAGCGGGGGTGCTCGTACGGCGGCACGGGACCGGGACCGGGGCCGGGGCCCGGATTGGCCCCGGTGCCGGGGCCGGAGCCGGGGACGTGCGTGGCTCCGGGCACGGGGCCGCGTACGGCGGACGCCGAGAGGTCGTGGACGGGCGCCGGCCGCGAGCCGGACGGCGGCGCCGGGGGGAAGCGCACGGGCAGGGCCGTCAGCGCGCGGTGGAAGGGGCCCGGGCGCCAGACGAGGCGGTCGGCGGGGATCGCGAGCTCCAGGTCGGGCAGGCGGTCGAGGAGCTTCTCGACGGCGACGGCGGCGATCAGGCGGGCCGCGTCCTTGGCCGGGCAGTGGTGGGGGCCCGCGCTCCAGGCGAGGTGGGCGCGGTTGCCGGTGCGCCGGCCGGAGAGCAGCGCCGGGTCGGTGTTGGCCGCGGCGAAGCTGACGACCACGGGCTCGCCGGCGGCCAGCGGCACGCCGCCGAAGTCGACGTCCTGGACGGGGTAGTGGACGCCGTAGTTGGCCATGGGCGGGTCGAGCCACAGCACCTCGTCCAGGGCGTCCTCGACGGGCATGCTGCCGCCGGCGAGGTCGCCGGCGAAGCGGTCGTCGGAGAGCAGCAGCCGCAGGGCGTTGGCGATGAGGTTCTGCTGGGGCTCGGTGCCGGCGCCGATGAGGACGACGTGCTGGTGGATCAGCTCCTCGTCGCTCAGGCGGGCGTGGTGCGCCATCAGCCAGGACGTCATGTCCGCGCCCGGCTGCTCGTGCTTGAGGGCGATGAGCTCGACGAGGCTGCTGGTGATGAGGGCGTCGGCGCGCTCGGCGTCGACGCCGTCGAAGATGCCCGAGAAGCCCTCGACGAGGCGGTCGCCGAGCTCGGGCGGGCAGCCGAAGAGCTGCTGGAAGACCAGCAGCGGCAGCACCTTGGCGTAGGCGCCGAGGAGGTCGGCCTCGCCCAGGCCGGCGAAGCGGTCGATGAGCGTGTCGGCGCTGCGCTCGACGTAGCCGCGCAGGGCGTTCGGGTCGATGCGCGCCAGGGAGTCGGTGACGGCCTGGCGCAGCCGCGTGTGGGCTTCGCCGTCGGAGAACAGGCAGTTCGGCCGGTAGGCCATCATCGGCACGACCGGGTTGTCCGGCGCGACCCGGCCGTCGGCGAGGGCGCGCCAGCGGCGGGCGTCCTTGCCGAAGATCTCGGGGGTGCGGAGCACTTCGAGGGCGGCCCGGTAGTCGGTGACGAGGGTCGCGTGCGCGCCGGGCGCCAGCTCCACGGGGGCGGCCGGGCCCTGGGTACGCAGGCGCGCGTAGACGGCGTGCGGGTCGGCGGCGAAGTCGGGGCCGTACATGGGGGTGGGCGCGGGGGTGCCTATGGGGCATGTGGGGGGTGTGGGGCTTGCGGGGCTGGCAGGGCGTGTCTGGCTTACGGGGCCGGCGGGGCCCGCGGGCCCTCCGGAGGTGCCGGGGCCGGCGGGGTGTGCCTGGCTTGCGGGCCCCTCGGGGGGCCAGAACGCGGGCGGGGGGGCCTGGTGGGCAGGGTTCGGCTGCAGGTTGCCCTGGTGTGCGGTGCCCGGGTACGCGGGAGCCGAGTGCTCAGGAGCATGGTGCGCGGGGCCCTGCGGCATGAAGCCCTGGTGCGCAGGGTCCCGCTGCACGGCCCCCTGGTGCCCGGCGCCATGCGGCATGGGGCCCGGATGCGCAGGGCCCTGATGGGCGGGGCAGCCCGGTGGGGGGATCGGGGCGGGGGTGGGCTCCCCTGCCGTCCCCCAGGCGTCGGGACGGTGGTTCACGCGTGCTCCCGTACTGCGGTGCGCCGCTGCAGGTACTCGACGAGGGAGATGAGTGCGCGGGTGGAGGAGACCCGGTCGCGGGCGTCGCACGTGACCAGCGGCGTCTCGGGCAGCAGGTCGAGCGCCTCGCGGATCTCCTCCTCCGGGTACACCGGCGCGCCGTCGAAGTGGTTGACGGCCACCGCGTAGGGCAGGCCGAGCTCCTCCAGGAGGCCCATGACGTCGAAGGACTGCTCCAGGCGGCGCGTGTCCGCGAGGACGAGCGCGCCGAGCGCGCCGTGGGTCATGTCCTGCCACAGGCGCGTGAAGCGCTGCTGGCCGGGCGCGCCGAAGAGGTAGAGCACGAGGCTGTCGCTGAGGGTGAGGCGGCCGAAGTCCATGGCGACCGTGGTGGTGGTCTTGCCCTCGATGCCGGCGAGGTCGTCGACGCTCGCACCGGCCTGGGTCATGGTCTCTTCGGTGCGCAGCGGCCGGATCTCCGACAGCGAGCCGACGAAAGTGGTCTTGCCGACCGCGAAGTGGCCGACGACGAGGAGTTTCGCGGCGGTGCTCACGGTGCGGCGCAGATAGAGGTCTCCGTCGGGAGCTGGCTCAGAGGCGAGCGCGGAGTCCATCCAGCACCTCCTGCAGGATCTGGGCCTCGGGAAGTTGTGCCGAGGGGATGGGGGCCCGGGTGATGAGGTGGCCGCTGTCGACGAGGTCGCCGAGCAGCACCTTGGTGACGCTGACGGGCAGCATGAGGTGCCCGGCGATCTCGGCGACCGACAGGGGGCCGCCGAGGCAGAGTTCCATGAGCCGGCGCTTTTCGGGGCTGAGCCCGGTGAGCGGCCGGTCGTACTGGGCCAGGACCAGGGTGACCAGGTCGAAGGTGTTGCGGGTCGGGTGGGCGCGGCCGTCGGTGACGACGTACGGGCGCACTAACCCTCGCTCGTGCCTCGGCGTGGGCGGGGTCATGCCGGGGCGCCCGAGCCCTGCCAGTTGCCCCCGATGCCCGGGTTGCCCGCGTTGCCCGCGCGGGGCGGGCTGGTCAGCTCCTTGCCGAGCCGGTCGACGAGCTTCTGCATGCGGTACGTGACCGCTTCCATGTCGACGTGCTCGGTGGCGGAGACGGCGAGGTAGGCGCCGGGCCCCGCGGCGATGAGGAAGACGTAGCCGTGGGCGAACTCGACGAGCGTCTGCCGCCACGGGTTGTCCTGCTGCGCCTGGTGGGCGCAGAACTCGGAGGTCGAGCGGCTGATCGACTGCAGGCCCGAGAGGGCCGCGGCCTGGCGCTCGGCCTCGTCGCGCTCGATGCCCTGGGAGCGGGCGCGCAGCATGCCGTCCGAGGACAGGAGGATGGCGTGCCGGGCTTCGGGCATCTTGACGACCTCGTCCAGCATCCAGCCGAGCTCGTTGTTGAGGTGGTCGTTCACGCGTGGGGGTTCCCTTCGTCGTCTACGGGGGCGGGGGCCTGGGCAAAGGGGTGGGCGGCGTCCGGTTCCGGGGTCCCGTGCAGCGGGCCTACGGGGGTGCCTGCGGCGGGGGTGCGGCCCGCGCGGGTGCCGCGCGCGAAGGCACCCATGCGGCGGGCGGTCTCCTCGGCGGTGCGCTCGGGGGCGGCGGGCCCGCTGCCGGGGGCGCCCGGTGCGGGCGACTCGGCGGACAGGGGCGCGGGGCGGCCCCGGCGGGCGTCGGGGGACGGCTGCCGCCGGCGGCGCTTGGGGAGGCCTCCGGCGGTGGAACCGAAGGTGCCGTGTACGGGAGCCTCTCCGGGGAGGGAGCCACCATCGGAGGCGGAGCCGCCGCCGGGGAGGAAGCCGCCGCCTCCGGAGACCGGGCCGCCGTCGGCGCCCGGGCGGGCACCGGCCACGGGACCGCCGTCGGAGATGGGGCCACCGCCGAGGGGGCCGTCGGGCACGCCGCGGCTGCCGCCGGGCATGCCGGGGAAGCCGGCCTGCGCCTCGGGGCTACGGACGGAGGTCTCCGGGAAACCGGTCGGCGCCTCGGGGCTACGGGTGGAGCTCTCCGGGAAACCGGCCTGTGCCTCGCGGTTACGGGTGGAAGCCTCCGGGAAGCCGGCCGATGCCTCGCGGTGGCGAGCAGTAGCTTCCGGGAAACCAGCCCGTGCCTCGCGGTTACGAGCGGAGGTCTCCGGGAAGCCGCCGGGGGCCTCGGGCCCGCGGGCGGAGGTCTCCGGGAAGCCGCCCAGCCTCTCGGACCCGCGGCCGGAGGCCTCCGGGAAGCCACCCGGCCCCTCGGGCCCACGGGCGGAGCTCTCCGGGAATGCGGCGGCCGAGGCCTCCGGGAAGTCGGGGAAGTCCGGGACGGGCGTCCGGCCCGGGGCCCGGGTCGCGGCGGTGCGGTCCGCCACGTGCGAGCCCGCGCCCACGCCAGCGCCAGCGCCCGCGCCCGGGGGACGCAGCGGCGTCGTGCCGGGCCCGTCGATGTCGAGCTGGGTGAGCAGGGTGCTGGGGAGGAACAGCACGGCCCGGACGCCGCCGTAGGGCGAGCGGGTGTCGACGGAGACGCTGAACCCGTAGCGCGCGGCGAGCACGCCGATGACGGGGAAGCCGAACTGCGGCGGGTCGCCGAGGCGGGAGACGTCGACGGCGGCGCGGCCGGACAGCAGGGCGCCGGCCCGCTGGGTCTCCTGGCCGTCCATGCCGACACCGGCGTCGTCGATGACGACGCAGGCGCCGTTGTGCACGGGCTGCAGGCCGACCTCGACGGTGGTGTTGGGCTGGGAGTGGCGGGCGGCGTTGTCGAGGAGCTCGGCGACGGCGAGGACGACGGGCTCCACGGCGCGGCTGACGACGGCGAGGTCGGCCTGGCTGTGGACCTGGACGCGCCGGTAGTCGCGGATGCGGGACGTGGCGCCGCGGACGACGTCGGTGAGCGGGGAGGCGGCGCGCTGCCGGCCCGGCCAGGAGCCGCACAGGACGGCGATGGCCTGGGCGCGGCGGCCGAACTGGGAGTTGGCGTGGTCGATCTGCAGCAGGTCGCGCAGCACGTCGGGGTTGTCGTGCCGGTCCTGCATGTCGGAGATGGCCAGCTGCTGCTCGTGGGCGAGGCCCTGGAGGGCGCGCATGGAGGCCTTGAGGGCGGCCTTCGCGGACTGGTCGGCGCGGGCCTGCGCCTTGTCGACGGCCTGGGTGAAGGTGTCCATCACCGACTGCAGGCCGTGCGCGAAGACGGTGCCCGTGAGCTGTTCGTCGAGCAGGCCGGGCAGCGGCACGGGCTGCTGCATGGAGGCCGTGACGGCGGGGAGCCGGACGTTGACGAGGTGCCCGAGTTCGCTGTCGCGCGCCCGCTGCCCCTCCTCCAGCGTGGCGGCGCGCAGCCGCAGGGCCGCGGCGATCCCCCGCTGGCGCACCAGCAGGACCGCGACGGCGATCAGTGCGGCGGCCAGGCACCAGGTCACTACGTCCGGTATGTGATGTGACATCAATTCCTCGTGGACGCAGGGGGCATGCGGACGGCTGGACGGGGCCGTTGTCCCTGACGTCCCGTCCAGAAGCGGAATACGCCGATCATCCTAACCACGGCGTTGCCCGCTTGGCCGATCTTCGCCCGTGAATGACCGAACACGCATCCGCCTTCCGCGGGCCTCGGGTGAGGGTACGGAAGGCGGAGGAAAAACGCAGGTGATTCGCGTGAGGTGTTGTCAGGGCCACAATGCCCGGTCCACCAGCAGGCCTGCGGCGCCGGTGTAGTCGGCGGGGTCGCACAGGGCCGCCAGTTCGGCCGCGGTGAAGTGACCGTCCAGTAACGGCTTCTCGGCGAGAACCGCCTGCAGTTCCCGGCCACCGGCCGCCGCTTCGGCCGACGCCTCCGTCAGCAGCCGCCTGGCCTCGGCCCTGCCGATGCGCGGCGCGAGGACGGCCGCGAGCCGCTCCGAGACGATCTGTGCGCCCGTCAGACCGAGGTTGGCTCGCATGCGTTCCGCCCGCACGTCCAGGCCGCCGGCCAGCTCGGCGGCGGTACGGGCGGCTCCGCCGGTGAGGCGGAGGCACTCGCGCAGCAGCTGCCACTCCGCGTGCCAGGCGCCGGCCGACCGCTCGTCCTCGGCCGCCAGGCACTGCGTCAGGGCGCCGGCCAGCGCGGGGACCTGCAGCGCCGCGCTGCGGATCAGGGTGGCGAGCACGGGGTTGCGCTTGTGCGGCATGGCCGAGGAACCGCCGCGCCCCGCCGGGCCGCCGCCCGGCTCGGCGACCTCGCCGACCTCCGTGCGCGCCAGTGACTGGACATCGGCCGCGATCTTGCCGAGGGCGCCCGCGGTGAAGGCGAGGGCCCCGGCCAGGTCGGCGACCGGGGTGCGCAGCGCGTGCCACGGCAGGGCGGGGCGGGCCAGGCCCGTCTCGGCGGCGAACGCGTCCACGAGCCGCTCGGCGTAGGTGCCGTCGCCGGTGCCCGCGGCTCCGTCGAGCCGGGCGTGCTCCAGGTAGCCGGCGAGCGTGCCCGCCGCGCCGCCCAGCGAGACCGGCAGGCTCTCGTGCACGCGGCCGAGCCGTGCCTCCGCGTCGAGGACGAGCTGCCGCCAGCCGGCCGCCTTCAGCCCGAAGGTGGTGGGCACGGCGTGCAGGGTGAGCGTGCGGCCCGCCATGACGGTGTCCCGGTGCCGGGCCGCGAGGACGGCCAGCGCCTCGGCGGTACGGGTCAGGTCGGCGCGGACGGTGCGCAGGGTGCGGTCCGCGACCAGCATGGCGCCGGTGTCCAGAATGTCCTGGCTGGTGGAACCGCGGTGCACGTAGGCCGCGGCCTCGGGGGTGTCCTCGGCGACGAGACGAGTGAGCGCCTGGACGAGGCCGACGACGGGGTTGGCCGTCTCACGGGCCGCCAGCGCCAGGGCCCGCACGTCGAGCCGCCCGGCCCGCGCGCACCGGGTGACGGCCTCCGCGGCCGGGACGGGCACGGCCCCGAGCCGGGCCTGCGCCCGCGCGAGAGCGGCCTCGGCATCGAGCATGGCCTGCAGCCAGGCGGTATCGGCGGTGGCCTCCTCGGCGGGGGTACCGACCCGGACGGGCGAGAGGAGGCCGGCGTCCACGACCACGGGCTCGGGCGGTACCGAACGGGACCGGGTGGGTGCGGCACCGCTGGGCTCGGCGGGCCGTGGTGGCGGGTTCGTGGGGGTGGACGGTCCGGCGTCGTCGGGATTCGCGGTCATACGATCACCCCTTCCGGGGTCGTGTCCGGGGTCGGGGGGCGGAGGGACGGGGGGACGTGGGCCACTGGGGGGAGGGACAGGGCCGCGCGGGCTATGGCGTCCGCGTCGCCCAGTGTCACCGAGTCGACGCCGGGCCGGATGCCCGCCGCCGTCACCCAGTGCACGGACTCCGTGGGCACCCCGTAGGCGAAGCGGCGCGGGTGGGGCCGGCCGCGGCCGTCGAGGACGTGGTACGGGCGCTCGGTGACGGCCAGTCCGCCGGTCTCGTAGCCCGCGCCGGTGGCCGTGGGGATGCGGTAGGTGGTGACCTGATCGGTGTTCAGGAGGTGGCGCAGGAGGGGGTCGGCGGTGCGGCGCAGGTCCGGTTCGGGCAGCCGGGCCTCGATGAGCACGCGGGAGCGGACGGGCGGGCCGGGCACGGCCGGGCAGTCGGCGGCGAAGGAAGGGCCCTCGGGGCCGGCGACCTCCAGGCGGACGACGGTGCCCGGGCCCGTGACGACCAGGACGCCGGCCTCGATGAGGGCGCCCATCTCCTCGATGCGGGAGGCGGGCGGGCCGATGGAGAGGAAGGCGTTGAGGGGGGTGTACCAGCCTTCGAGGTCGTCCCGGTGGGAGTCGCCCTCGAGGCCGCCGTGGTCGACGGCGAGCCGGATCTCGTTGCGCAGGTCGCGCAGGACGTCCAGCGCCGCCTTCAGAGGCCCGCTGACGTTGCCCTCGCGGGCGGCCCGCACGTCCGCGCGCAGGTAGTCCAGGAGCCAGGCGTGGAAGTCGGCGCGGCCGGTGAACGCGCGGTCGCCGTACGGTCTGGCGAGGCGCTGCCAGTCCCAGCGGTCGGCGGGGGCGATGCGGAAGGCGTCGAGGAGCTCGGCGCGCTCGTCGTCCTTCTCCAGCGCCAGGTAGCGCTCCGTGAACTCCTCCCGCTCGCCCGCCCGGCCGAGCCGCTCCAGCAGCGTGCCGTAGTAGACGCTCTCCACCTCGCCCGCGATCAGCGGCCACAGGTCGGTGCCGAAGCGCACGGGGCCCCCGCGCCCGGCGCGCTCGCGCAGGCCGGCGATGTAGCCGGCGGTGAGCAGCCGGGGCCGGTGGCGGCCGTGGGCGCCCTTCTCGTTCTCGCCGCGCGCGTGGTACGGGACGCCGCGCCGGGAGAACGCGTACAGCCGCGGCTCCGCGCCGGACGGGCGGTAGACGACCCGGCCGCCCTCGCGGACGAACGTGCCGCCGCGCCCGGCGGTGAACAGGGCCATGTAGTCGAAGAAGTTCAGGCCCAGGCCGCGCAGCAGGACGGGCTGTCCGGGCGCGATGTGCCCGAGGTCGAGGTCGGCGGGGTTGACGGGCGTGACGTAGTCGAGGTGGTGGATACGGGCCAGCGACGCCGTACGGGCCTCCCGGGCGGACAGCTGGGCGGGCACGTGGCCGAGCGCCATGACGACCGCGTCGAGCCGGTTCAGGCGGGTCCCGTCCTCCAGGCGGATGCCCTGGGGCCCGCCGGTGATGCCTTCGACGTCGGCCATGGCGACCGCGCGCGAGCGGTGGACCTCGACGGTCACGTGCGCGGGGGCGCGGGCGGCGATCCGGCGGAAGCTGTCGTGGAGGTATCGGCCGTAGAAGGCGCGGGTGGGGTAGGCGTCCGGCCCCAGGGCGCGGGCCTCGGCAAGGGTGGCGGCGTCGTACAGGCCGCTGTTCTCGCTGTTCTCGCTGTCCCCGTCGGCCCTGCCTACCCCGTTGGCCCCGCCGTCGGCGATGTCGCGCGCCCACTCGTACAGGCTGGGTCCCGGCTCGACCGGGCCCTCGATCCGGGCGCTGTCGTCCGTGTACACGGTGATCTGCGAGGCCACGGTGTTCATCAGCAGGTGGGGGGACTGGTCGGTGCGCCACACGGTGCCCGCGCCGGGCGCGGAGGGGTCGACGACGTGCACGGTCACCGCGGAATGCGAGGGCGCGGCGCGCTCGTTGGCGCACAGCCGCTCCAGCACGGACAGCCCCCGTGGGCCGGCACCGACGATGCCGACCTCGATACGACTGCTGCTGCTCATGCGTATGCTCCTCCGTTCTGAGGGGACTCCCGGGGCGGGGATGCACGGCGGTGCGGCGGTGCGGCGGTGCGGCGGTGCGCGAACGGTTGCCGTACGAGCGGTTGCCGTACGAACGGTTGCGGTGCGGCGGATTCCGCACGGTTTTCCTCTGGTCTCATCTGGCCGTCGGCGGACGACGGGGGTCAACGTGCGGGCACGGGGTCCGTCAGGTCCCCGCCGCCGGGGCGACGTGAGATGACATACCGTCAGCGGCCCTCCTCCGGCCCCCTCTCCCGCATGCCACCCCGTGCGACAGTGGACGGCATGCGCGCCGCCTACATCGATCGGTTCGGCCCGCCGGAGGAGATCGTGGTCGGCGAGCTCCCCGCCCCGCGGCCCGGGCCGGGCCCCACCGACGTCCTGGTCGACGTCGCCGCCACGACCGTCAACCCCGTCGACACCCTCGTCCGCTCGGGGCGCTTCCGGACGGCGCTGCCCTTCCCCTTCGTGATCGGCCGGGACCTGGTGGGGACGGTCGCCGAGGCCGGACCGGGCGCGCCCGGGTTCGCGCCCGGCGACCCGGTGTGGTGCAACAGCCTGGGGCACTGCGGCCGGCAGGGGGCCGCAGCCGAGCAGGCCGTCGTCCCCGCCGACCGGCTCTACCCGCTGCCGGCCGGGGCGCGGCCCGAGGACGTCGTCGCGGTCGCCCACCCCGCCGTCACGGCCCACCTCGCGCTGTTCACCCACGGCGGGCTGCGGGCCGGCGGGACCGTGTTCGTCGGCGGGGCCGCCGGGAACGTGGGCGGCGCGCTGGTGGCACTGGCCGCGTGGGCGGGCGCCCGGGTCGTGGCCACGGCCGCGGCGCAGGACGCGGAGTACGTGCGCTCGCTCGGCGCCGACGAGGTCCTCGACTACGCCGACCGCAGGCTCGCCGGGCGTCTCGCGGCGGCCGCGCCCCGCGGCGTCGACGTGCACGTCGCCACCCACGGCGGGCACGACCTGGACGCCGCCGTACCGCTGCTCGCGCCGCGCGGCCGGATCGTGCTGCTGGCAGGCGTCGCCGCCCGGCCCGTCCTGCCCGTGGGGCCGCTGTACCAGAAGGGCGGGGCAGTGGTGGGGTTCGCGATCTCCCACGCGTCCACCGCCGAACTCGCCGAGGCGGCGGGAGTCGTGGGGCGGCTGGCCGCCACGGGACGGCTCCGGGCACGAGCCGTCGAACGGCTGCCACTCGCGGCCGCCGCCGAGGCGCACCGCCGCATGGAGAACGGCGAACTCCGTGGTCGGCGGCTGCTCTTGACGATCTGAGAGCCGGCCCGCCACGAAGACCGTACGGAGGCGTCCGGGACCTGACTCATCCGTCGGGCCGCCATTGCCCGGGGCCCGCAGGCCCGCGCACCCTGGAAGCTATGACTCCCCGAGCCACCGACGCCACCGACGCCGCCCACGTCGCCGATGCCGCCCACGTCGCTGACGCCGTCCACGCCGCTGACGCCGCCGCGATCCTCCGGGTGCAGGCCCGCATCCTCGTCGCTGCCGCGCCGGACGCCGTCTACGACACGGTCAGCGAACTCGCCCGCAGCGGCGAGTGGAGCCGCGAGTGCACCGGCGGCCGCTGGGTGTCCGGGACGCCGCGCACGGTCGGCGCCGTCTTCCGCGGCGAGAACCACCGCGGAGCGGACGTCGTGCCCTGGGCGCCGATCGTCCGCGGCCCCTGGACCACCGAATCCGAAGTCGTGGCCGCCGAGCCCGGGCGCCTGTTCCAGTGGGTCGTCCGCGACAGCGCCGGGCGCCGCCAGGACAGCACCTGGACGTACGAGTTCGAGGCCGCCGGGGACGGCTGCCTGCTCGTCCACCACTACCGGCTCGGCCGGCCCACCGAAGGGCTCGCGAAGATCTTCCGGCAGCTGGGCCCGGACGGGCAGCGGCGGTTCACCGCCGAGTGGAACCGCAAGCTCGCCGACGACGTGGCCGCGTCGCTGACCCGCATCAAGGACATCGTCGAACGGGCCGTCTGACAGGTCGGCGGAAAGGCCCGTCCCGCGAGGGCCGAAGGATGAGGGCCGAAGGATGAGGGCCGATGGATGAGGGATGAGGAGAGATGTCGAACCGAGCGGCGCCGTCCCGCCCTTGGGCCGAACCGTGGGACGCCGACGACCCGGGATTCTGGGCCCGGGGCGGGCGGCACGTGGCCCGGCGCAACCTGCTGCTGGCGGCGGTCTGCGGGCACCTGGGGCTGTCCGTCCGCGGCATGTGGCCGGTGATCGTGCTGTTCCTGCCGGCGGGCGGCGGGGCGGCGCCCGGGCCCGGGCCCGGTGAGAAGTTCTTGCTGCTCGTCACGCCCGTGGTCGCCGGGGCGGCGCTGCGCCCGGCCGCCGGGCGCGCCCTCGCCCGGCTGGGCGGCCGGGACCGCACCGCCGTCACCACGGCCGCCCTGGCCCTGCCCGGGCTCGCCGCCGTGTACGTCCTGCAGCGGCCCGGCGCACCGCTGTGGCTCCTCCTGGCCGCCGCCGCGACCGCCGGCGCCGGTGACGCCGCCGCGGCCTCCCCGGTCGGCGCCGCCGCGTCCTACCCGCGGCGCGCCCGGGTGCGGGCCCTCGCCCTCGCGACCGCCGGGGGCGACCTCGGGCTCGCCTCCGCCCAACTCGCCGGGGTACTCGCCGCCGTGACCGCGGGCGGCTCCTCCCCCGCGCGGATCGCCGCCGTCCACATACCGCTGACCGTGCTGGCGGCGCTGGTGGCCGCGCTGCGGATGGACAACCTGCCGGGGCCGGTCGGCGACGCGGATACGGCCGCCGGGGCGGGTGTGCGGCGCGGGGCGGGTGTGCGGCGCGGGGCGGGCGCGGATCCGCACCTGGTGTGGCTGTCGCTGCTGTCCCTCGCCACCGCCGGCTCGTTCACCGGCTACGGGCTCGCCTTCGGGCTGGTGCTACGGCACGAGTTCGGCGCCTCCGCCCTCGTGGCCCTCGTCTGCGCGCTGCCGGCCACGCTGCTCGGGGCGGCCGCCCGGCCCTGCGGCGCGTGGCTGGCCGGGCGGTGGGGAGGGGCACGGGTCACGCTGGGGAGCCTGTCGGGGATGGCGGTGGGTACGGCCGTGCTCGCCGCGGCGTCGTCGCGGGGCTCCGTGGGGGTGTTCGGCGCGGCGTTCACGGTGCTCGTCGTTCTCGGGGGCGTGGGTGCCGGTGCCGTCGTGACGGTCGCCCCCGCGGTGTTCGCCGCGCGGGCCGGAGAGGCCATCCTCTCCGGCCAGGACGCGAGGACCGCCTTCGCAGCCGCCCGCCGGCGCACCACCGGCGCCGCCGCCCTCACCGGCCCGGCCGGTGCGCTCGGGGCCGCCGCGATCGGCCTGTCCCTGGGCGCCGCCTACGACACCGGCTCCCCGGCCCCCGCCCTCTGGGGCCTCCTCGGCCTCTACGCACTGTGCGCGGCGGTCACGTGGACGGTGTACGCCCGCCGCGAGACGGTACCGGCGTCCCGGCGGTACCGGACGGGCTCGGGTGAGCCCGTCCACCCTTGACCGCCGCGGCGCCGATCAGCCGCCCGGTGCGGGTCGGCGGTGCCGAACAGGGTCACGGGTGAGCTCGGCACCGCCGAACACCACCATCGCAGCCAATCACCGCCGCGGCGGAAAGAAGGGCGCGAACAGCACCCTTCACCCGGGCCATTGGCGGACCGCCAAGGGGGCCGCACCTCTGAAATCGCCGCCGCGGCGATCAACCACCACGGCGCGGAACGGCGGTGCCGAACAAGCCCGCACAGGTGAGCTCGGCACCGCCGAACACCACCATCGCAGCCAATCACCGCCGCGGCGGAAAGAAGGGCGCGAACAGCACCTTTCAGCCGGGCCACCGGCAGACCGCCAAGGGGCCCGCACACTCCTCATCAGGAGAAGGGCCTCGTGGCGTGGGTCAGTTCCGTCTGTAGGTGGGGGGTGTCTTGGGCGTGGCCGTGGGCTGCTATGTGGCCGTCCGGGCGGATCAGGTAGTAGCCGGGGCGGTGGCAGTGGGTTGTGGGGGCTGTGGTGTTCAGGGGGAGGCGGTACGGGCGTATGCAGCGGTGGGTGGCAGCCAGTTGGGCGGCCTTCACCGACCACGCCGGGGGCGTTCCCGGGCGGAGGACCAGGGCCAGGGCCCACTCCGACGGGTCCGCTTCCGGGCCGCTGATGCCGTAAGCGAGGGCGAGCCCGCGGGGGAACAGGGCTCCCGCCCGTACGCCGCCCGTCAGGCGGCACGCCGCCGGGCGGGCAGGCTCCTGCGTGGCGCGCCGCGGCCGGTACGCGAGGCGGTGCCCCGCCATGACCGGCGCGTAGAAGCGCGTGACCGCCCCCGTCCGCTCCAGGAGCCGGAACGCGGCGTCGCGGGCCGCGATGCGCACCCGGCCGCCCGCCATCCACGCCCGCGTCTGCAGGTCCGTGTCGCGCAAGATGCGCCGGGTCGCTTCGGCGCGCTCGGGGCCGTAGTCGGCGAGGAGGGAGGCCGGGGAGTCGCCGTGGAGGACGGCAGCCAGTTTCCAGGCGAGGTTGTGCGCGTCCTGGAGGCCGTTGTTCATGCCCTGGCCGCCCGCGGGGCTGTGGACGTGCGCGGCGTCGCCGAGGAGGTGGACGCGGCCGTGCCGCAGGCTGCGGGCCCGGCGGGCGTGGACGTGGAAGACGGCCTGATGGACGGGCTCGGTGATGCGTACGCCGCCCGGCCCGCGCGCGTCGAGCAGGGCTTGGACGGCGGGGACGCCGGGGGCGGGCGCTCCGGCGGGCAGGGCGGTCAGGATGCGGAAGACGCCGCCGGGCAGGGGCACTACCACGAGGGTCCCGGACGGCGCCTGGTAGTAGTGGATCTCGCCGGGCGGGAGGTGTCCTTCGACGCGGGTGTCGAGGAGGGCGAAGGTCATCGGGTAGGTGGTGCCTTCGAAGGGCGTCCCGAGCCGCCCGCGGACGGTGCTGCTCGCGCCGTCGGCGCCCAGGAGGTACGGCGTGCGCCACGTTTCGCCGCGCCCGTCGGGGTGGCGCAGGAGCACCCGCAGCGTGTCGTCGTCCTGGGAGAAGTCCGCCAGCCGCACGCCCCGTTCGACGGTGCCGCCGAGCTCGTGCAGCCGCCGGGTGAGCAGCCGTTCCGTCTCGTACTGCGGAAGGTTGCGGGCCGCGCAGCCGGCGGGGAAGGCGAAGGCGGCGAGGGGGCGGCCGCCGGTGAAGTAGCGGTAGGCGTCGATGCGTACGGACGCGGTGCGCACGTCGTCGCCGATGCCGAGGTCGTCGAGGATGCCGAGCGCGCGGGGCCACAGGGACAGCGCCCTGGGGGTGTGCGCGGGGTGCGGCGCGCGGTCGACGAGGCGCACGGGCACGCCGCGGCGCAGGAGTTCGCAGGCGGCGAGGAGCCCGGTGGGGCCGGCGCCGGTGACGAGCACGGCGGCGCCGGACCCGGATCCGGACCCCCACCCAGATCCGGACCCGGACCCCGACCCGGATCCGGGTGCCGAACGGGTCACGGCGTCTGCCCCGCACTCCCGCCCACGGCCGTGCCCTCGCCCGCGCCCTCGCCCTCGCTTCCGCCCGCGCTCCCATCCAGCCTGCGGGCGAGTTCCAGGCGGCGCACCTTCATGGTGGCGGTGCGGGGCAGCGCGGACAGGGGCATCTGTACGGGCCCGGCGAGCTGCGGCCACTCGGCGGCGGCGGAGGCCCAGCGGCCGGGGTCGAGGGGTGCGTCGCCGCGGGTGCAGACCACGGGGACGGGCTCCTTGCGGGGCCCGGGCACGAGGACGACCTCGGCGAGTTCGGGCAGCCGGTCCATCAGCCGGTCCTCGACCTCCAGGGTGGAGCCGACGGCGGGGAGGACGTCGACCTCGCGGTCGAGCAGGTGCAGGCAGCCGAACCGGGTGCGGTAGCCGACATCGCCGGTCCGCCACCAACCGTCGCGCAGCTGACGTGCGAAGCGCTCGGGTTCGGCGAAGTAGCCGGTGGCCCGGCCCGGGGCGCGTACCTCGATGGCGCCGGGGCGTTCGCGCGTGGGGCGGTGCCCGCCGGGGGCGGCGAGACGCACGCGGACGCCGGGCAGGGGCAGGCCCAGGCAGCGGCCGTCGGCCCGGTGGACGGTGCGCGGGGTGTACCAGCGGCCGGAGAGCGGGCCGCACTCGCTCTGCCCGTAGAACTGGAAGAACCGCGGGGAGGCGCGGCGCGAGGCGAGCAGCAGCCTGCGCATGGTGGGCGGGTGGAGGGCGTCGAAGGTGGAGCTGAAGTACCGGACCGTGGCGAGGGGTTCGCGCGGGTCGTCCGCCAGTTCCTCCCAGGCCATGAAGGAGTTGGGGTGGGTCTCGACGAAGCCGGGGCGGGTGCGGGCGAAGAGGTCCGCGACGTGCGCCGGGCCGGAGTCGCCCACGATGACGAGCGGCATGCCCTTGGGCAGGGCGACGGCGAGCGCCAGGTACATCCGCGAGTGGACGGGGCTGAGGTGCGCCGCGTAGGTCTCGGGCGTACGGATCAGGGCGGCGAGCCCGCGCTGCGGTGCGTACCGGCCGTGGAGACTGGCCGCCGTGTGCACCACCAGCTTGGGCAGGCCGGTGGTGCCGGAGGTGTGGGTCATCAGTGCCGGGCGGTCCGCGGGCAGGAGCACGGGAGCGCGGCGCGGCGCACCGGCCAGGGCCGCGAGGGCGGTGCAGCCGGGGCGGGCGGGGCCGGTGGTGAGGACCGTGGCGGCGACGTCGGCGAGGTCGAGCGGCGCCAGGCAGGTGCGCAGCTTGTCGTCGTCGGTGATCAGGTGCGGGCGCTGCGGGCGGTGCGAGCGGTACGGGCGGCGCAACCGGCGCAGCAAGGCCCCGGCCGTGGCACCGTCGAGCTCCGGGGAGAGCAGGACGGGGACGGCTCCGATGCGGGCGGCGGCGCAGGCCAGCAGGTAGATGTCGAAGTTCGCGGCCTTGTGGACGGCGACGTGCTCCGTGGGGCGCACGCCTGCCGCCCACAGCCGGGCCGCCAGGTCGTCCACGTGCCCGGCGAGGCCGGTGTAGGTGAGTTGGCGGCCCGTGCCGGGCAGCGTGTCCAGGTCGTGGTCGAGCGTGACCGGCACGGGGCCGTGCGCGGCGGCCGCCCGTTCCGGGATCAGCCCGAGGCGGAGGCCCTTCATGAGGCCGTCCACGATGCGGCGTGCCGCTGCAGCAGGACGGACTCCTCGGCGGTGAGGGCGATGCCGAAGGTGCCGCGCAGGACGGGGCCGACCTCGTCGGGGGCGAGTTCGGTGCGCAGGAGACGGCCGTCGGCGTAGCGGGCGGCGAGGGTGCGGTCGGTGAGCGTGTGGCGGACGTGGTCGTCGCCGCGCTGGGCGACGAGGCGGCCGGTGAAGGGCGAGCGGGGGTGGTGGGACGTCCAGTAGTGGGCGGCCTCGAAGTCGTCGGGGACGTGGTGCTCCAGGCGCAGGGAGTAGACGTCGAACCAGCCGTCGGGGTGCAGGGAGCGCAGGACCCACTGCTCCGGGACGGCGGCCGCGCCGCGGCCCTCCGCCGCCGGTTCGAGGTCCAGGCGCCAGGTCCAGTCGCCGGTGGTGACCGTGGCGCCGGGGGCGAGGGGTACGGGTTCGAGGGGGCCTTCGTCGCCGAAGCCGACGTCGCAGAGCCAGGGGCGGCCGTCCGCCTCGACGACGAGGGTCGCGTGGGAGCGGCGGCGCACGCGGGTGCTGCCGCGGCGGACGCGGGCCAGGTGACGGACGACGGGGAACCCGAGGCGTTCGAGGACGGCGGCGAAGAGGAGGTTCTGCTCGAAGCAGTAGCCGCCGCGCCCCGCGCGGACCAGCTTGCGCTGGAGCGCGTCGGTGTCGAGCGGCATGTCCCGGCCGAGGAGGACGTCGACGTTCTCGAAGCTGACGGCGGCGGTGTGGGCGCGCTGGAGGGCGCGAAGCGTCGCGGCGGTCGGCGGGAGGGGGTGGACGGGGGTGGGGCGGGTAGGCCCGGTGGGGCGGGCGGGCCCGGCGAGGCCGGTCAGGTTGGTCGACCCGGCCAGGCCGGTCCTGGCGAGGTAGGCGTCCAGGTCGAGGGCGGCGGTGTCCCATGCGGCCGCGGCTGCGGCGGGTGGCCCGAGGGGTGGGCAGACGGGTGGCCCGACGGGTGGGCCCTCGGGGCCCGACCGGCCGGAGGGGCCGGCCGGCCCCGCGGGGCCCTGGATGACGGCGGTGTTCGGCATGGGCCGCGTGCTCCTTACTCCCGTGCGGGGGGGATGTGGTGCGGTGCGGTGCAGTGCAGTGCGGTTCCGGCGGGTGTACCGGGGGCCACTGCCCCCGCGGACCGCTGACCTGCAGGTTCGCTGGCCCGCGGACCTGCAGGCCCCAGGCCCACCGGTCCTCAGGTCCGCCGGTCCTCAGGTCCGCTGGTTCCGCCAGCCCGCCGACCTACCGGCCCGCCGGCCCGCCGGCCCGCCGACTGCTGACCGTCGGACCGCTGGCCCTCGGGCTGTTGACCCGTGAGCCGTTGGTCCGCGGACGGTTGATCTGCGGGCTGTCGTTCTGCGGACGTTGCCCCGGGGGCCATTGCCCCGGCGCCCGTTGGACCGCGGGCGTTGATCCGCGAGCCGTTGGACCGCGGACGGTTGATCCGCGGGCTGTCGTTCTGCGGACGTTGCCCGTGGGCCGTTGGCCCGCGAGCCGCTGATCCATGGGCAGTCTTCCTGCGGACGTTGCCCCGGGGGCCGTTGTCCCGGCGCCCCTTGGACCGCGAGCCCTTGGACCGCGAGCCGTCGTCCTGCGGACGGTGCCCCGGCGAGCGTTGGCCCGGCGAGCGTTGGCCCGGGGCCCGTGGCCCGGGGCCCGTGGCCCGTGGCCCGTGGCCCAAGGGCCCGTGACCCAAGGGGCCCTTGCCCCAGGGGCCTATTGGCACGCGGACCATTGGCACTCGAACCGTTGACCCTCGGGCCGTGGGGCCGTTCCGGGGGTCTCCCCACGGCCCGGGTGCCTGCCATCCTGGGCCGTCCGCGCGGCCGTGCCAACGCGCGGCGGCGGAGTGCGTCAGCCCGCCCGCCAGTGCGTCAAGTCGGGCCCGTACGGGGCCGGGTGACCTGACAGACGGGCCCCGGGGCGGGGGCGCGCCGCCCCGAGCCGATCTACCCTCAGGACCGTCCGGCAGGGCCGGAGGGCCGCCGTTCGCCGCGGCCCGCGCCGGCGCCGCGCCGGGGCCTCCGACGGAGAAGCGGGGACCGACATGACCAAGGTGGTACTGATCTCGGGCAGTCTGCGCGCCGCGTCGGTGAACTCGGCGGCGCTCAGGGCCGTGCGCCGCATCATCGGACGGACCCGTCCGGCCGCCTCGGTGGTTTCCCTGCCGATCGGCCGACTGCCGTTCTACAACGGGGACATGGAGGGCACCGGGACGACCCCGGCCGTGGCCGCCGCCCGCGCGCTGGTCGCCGGCGCCGACGCCCTGATGATCAGCACGCCCTGCTACAACGGCGCGGTGCCCGGCGTGCTGAAGAACGCCCTCGACTGGCTCTCCCGCCCGGACGGTGCGAGCCCGCTCACCGGAAGGGTGGTCGCCGTCCTGAGCGCCTCGCCAGGCGGACGGGGAGGCATCGACGCCCAGCCGGCGCTGTTCGACCTGCTGGACAGCTGCGAGGCGATCACGGTCGAGCACCCGCCCGTGGCCATCCGCCGGGCGCACCAGCGGCTCGACGCCGCGGGCGAGATGACCGACGGGGAAGCGGTACGGGCGCTGCGCGAGCTGGTCGACGCCACGTTCGAGGCGGTGGCCATCATGGAGGAGCAGCGCAGGTCGGTGCGGGAGCTGCACGCGCGCGTACGCGACGAGAGCGGCCCCGGACACGCAGGGGGCGGGCCCGTACACGAAGAGGGCGGGCCCGTACACGTAGAGGGCGGGCCCGTACGGGACGAGGCCATGCCCGTGCGGGAGCCCCGCGGCCCCGTGCGGGCTGCGCACGGGGCCGCGCCGCCGGCGCCTCAGCGGCGCGCAGACGCTCCGTCGAGGGCCAGCGTGACCTCGTCCAGGAGCTGATGCCAGGCGTCGTTGAGCTCCTTGAGCGCCTCGGTCTCCAGGCGCAGGGCCAGTTCGCCCTGGTCGATGCCGAACCACTCCAGGTGTCCGAGCAGCCGCCCGGCGGCGGCGTACGCAGCGGCATCGGGCGCGGTGCCGGCCGGTACGGCGCCCACCACGTCCGGTTCCTCCAGCAGCTCCTCCGGGACGGCCGTCACCGTGCCGCGCGTCAGCAGCGGGGCGGCGTAGTGCGTGGGCAGGAGCCCGGGGCCGGAGGCGGCCGTCGCGGTCCACAGCAGCCGCTGGGGGCGGGCCCCGTGCGCGGCCAGGGCGTGCCACCGGGGCTCGTCCAACAGGCGCTCGTACTGTTCGTGGAGCTGCCGGGCGGCCGCGACGGCGGTGGCGCCGCGCATGGCCCTGGCCTCCAGGGTGCCTTCGCGGTCGAGCAGGGCGTCGACGGCGGCGTCGACGCGGCTGACGGGGAAGGAGGCGACCGACGCGAGCGCGGGGAGATGACGCCCTGCGGCGCGCGCCCGTTCCAGCCCCTCCAGGTAGGCCTCGCCGACCTGCCCGTGGCGCGCGACGGACAGGACGAGGGTCGCGTTGACGTTGATGCCCTCGGCGAGACAGGCGCTGAGAGCCGTGAGGCCGGCGGGGGTGGCGGGGATGCCGAGCATGGCGTTGCGGCGGTCGACGGCCCGCCACAGTGCGCGGGCCTCGGCGAGGGTGGCCTCGCTGTCGTGGGCGAGGCGGGGGTCGAGGCTCACGGAGACGAGCCCGTCGACGCCCGCGGTCGCCTCGTGGACGGGCCGCAGGATGTCGCAGGCCCACCGGATGTCGTGGACGGCCAGGGCCTTCAGGGCCCGCTCGGCGGGGATGCCGCGCTCGGCGAGGTCGCCGAGCTGGCCCGTGTAGTACGGGCCGCGGGTCAGGGACCGGGCGAGGAAGGCCGGGTCGGAGACGACACCGGCGATGCGCCCCTGCCGGGCCAGTGCGGCCAGCCGGCCGCTCGCGAGCCGCTGCCGGGCGAGCCCGTCGAGCCACACGGAAACCCCGGTAGCCCCGGGCCCGCCGAACGCGGAGCCGCCAGCGCGGGGCTCGCCCGAGGCGGCAACGGCAGCACGGGACCCACCCGAAACGCCACCGGCCGCCCGAGACCCGCCCGAAGCACCGCCGCCAGCACAGCGCTCACCCGAGGCCGCACCGGCAGCGCCGGACCCACCCCAAACACCACCGGCCACGCAAGGCCTGCCCGAAACACCACCGCCACCACAGGACCCACCCGAAGGACGTGCCGTCCCACCGGAAACGCCATAGCCGCCGCCACCGGAACCGCCGCCGGGACCGCCGTCGGCTGCGCCCGGCCTGCCCGGGGCCGCGGTCGGGCACCACCCGTGCGCAACCCTGCCACCGTCCGCTCCCTCCGAAGACCGGTCGGGGCCTCCCCGGGCGCCGTCGGCGCCGCGGGACCTGTCCGGGCCCGCGGCGACTGCGTCGTCGGTTCCGTTCGAAGGCCGGGCCGGGCCCCGCGCGTTCGGACCCCTGTCGGCCCCGGCCGGGCCCGGGCCGACCACGGGGCCCCCGGCAGGCCCCGGCCCGCCGGCCGGGCTCGCCGGGGCCGCCCCCACCCCCTCGTGGCCGCGCCCGCGGCCGTCGGCGGGCGTCACCGCCTGCCCCTTCCCGTGGTGCGGGACAGGGCCGCCCGGGCCGCGGCCGCCACCCGTTCCGGGGTGAGGCCGTGGTGGCCGTACAGAACCTGGCCGTACAGACCTTGGCCGTACGGGCCCCGGCCGGGCGTGCCGGTGTCGAAGTGGTCCAGGCACACGTGCTCGCCGGTTCCGCCGAGGAGCTGGTACCGGCCCACTTCCGCGGCCGCCCCCACCGAGACGGTGGCGGGCGCGCCGGGCGGCAGGACGGCGTCGCGGTAGGCGCTGCTCTGCCGGTGGAACCACGCGGCGCAGGGCATCGACACCACGCGCGTGGCGATGCCCTCGCGCTGCAGGATGCGGCGGGCGTCCAGGGCGGTCGGCACCTCGCCGCCCGCGGCGACGAGGACGACGTCGGGGGCCGCGGCGGCCCGGTCGGCGTCGTGGGCCTCGGCGAGGACGTAGCCGCCGCGGTCGGCACCGTCACCGGCGGCGACGGGGATTTCGGTGATCTGGGCGGGGTTCATGCGACGGGCACCTCCGGAGCGAGAGCGGCGAGCAGGCCGCCCACGATGCGGGGTCCTCCTTGAGTGAGGACCGATTCCGCGTGGAACTGCATGGAGGCGAAGTGGGGCCCGCGCAGCGCGTGCACCTCGCCGGTGAGCGGATCGCGGCTGACGCCGATCGTGCCGATGCCCTCCACGTCCACGCTGTCGCGGTCGCTGCGGGCGGCGAAGGTGTTGTAGAAGCCGACGCGCTCGCGGCTGCCGAAGAGGTCGATCTCGCGCTGGACGCCCTGGTTGGGGACGTCCCGGCGGACGAGTTCGAAGCCGAGGGCGAGGGAGAGCACCTGGTGGCTGAGGCAGACGGCGAGGAAGGGTCGCCGCTCGTCCAGGAGAGCGCGGACGGCGCCCCGCAGGTGGGCGATCTTGGGGTGGCGGCCGTCGCGCGGGTCGCCGGGGCCGGGCCCCATCACGACGAGGTCGTGCCCGCCGAAGACGTACGGCTCGTCGAAGCGCCTGACCGTCACCGTCAGCCCCATGGCGCGCAGCTGATGGCCGATCATGGAGGTGAAGGTGTCCTCCGCGTCGACGACCAGGACGCGCCGCCCGGCCAGGCCGGGTGCGGTGAGCGCCCGGTCGGCCTCCTGGGCGAGCCAGAAGCCGGCGATGCTGTCGTTGCGCTGTTCCAGGGCGGCGCGGACGCTCGGGTGACCGCCGAACCGGGCGGCGCCGCCGGACTCCAGGGCGGAGATCAGCCCGGCGGCCTTGGCGCGGGTCTCGGCGACCTCGGAGACGGGGTCGGAGTGGCGCACGAGGGTCGCGCCCACCCCGATCCGCACGCTCCCGGTGCGGTCGATGTCCGCGGTGCGAATGAGGATCGACGAGTCCAGGGTGCGCTCGCCGTCCGCGTCGCGCCCGACGAGGGCGAGGATGCCGCTGTAGTAGCCGCGGCCCTGCGGCTCGTAGCGGTCGATGACCCGGCAGGCGCTCTCCAGCGGGCTGCCGGTGACGGTGGGCGCGAACATCGTCTCGCGCAGGATCTCGCGCGGGTCGCGGTCGGTGGTGCCCTCGATGAAGTACTCGGTGTGGGCGAGGCGCGCCATCTCCTTGAGGTAGGGGCCCACGACGCGGCCGCCGCCCGCGCAGATGCGGGCCATCATCTTCAGTTCCTCGTCGACGACCATGTACAGCTCGTCGGCCTCCTTGCGGTCGGCGAGGAAGTCCATGACCTCGGGCAGGCTGGGCCCGGCGGCGGGATAGCGGTAGGTGCCGCTGATGGGGTTCATCACGGCGGTGCCGCCGCGGACGCTGATGTGCCGCTCGGGCGTGGCTCCCACGAACGTCCGCTCGCCCGTGTGCACGACGAAGGTCCAGTAGGCACCGGACTCGCGCTCCAGGAGGCGGCGGAAGAACGTCAGGGCGTGGGCGGGGGTGTAGCCGTCGATGCCGGCGAGGAAGGAGCGCTTGATGACGAAGTTCGCGCCCTCGCCCTCGCCGATCTCGTCGGCGACGACCCGGCGGACGGTGTCCGCGTACGTCTCGTCGTCCATGTCGAAGTGCCCGCCGGACAGGGTGATCGGCGTCTCGGGGATCCGGGCGAGGACCTCGGCGAGGGGCAGGACGGCCTGCTGGGTGACGGTCATGGCGAGCAGCGGCGCGCCGTCGTCCGCGCCGCGGAAGCCCCGTTCGGCGATCTGGCGGTACGGGACGATCGCCAGGACGTCGTGCGAGGCGCCGCGGGGTGCCGCCCCGGTGGGCGCGTCCTCCAGGGGGATGGACGCCAGGGTCTCCGGCCGGGAGATCTCGCCCAGGAGGAGTTCGACGGCGCCCGGTCCGGTGGACTCGGGGCGGTGGAGGAGGGCGAAGGCGGGCGGCCGGGGGCCCAGCACCCGGGCGAGCAGGTCGCCGGCGGCGCTCGCGGTCATGTCCTCGGTCATGTCCTCGGTCGTGTCCTCGGTCTTGTCCTCGGTCATGTCCTCGGTCGTGTTCACGGTCGTGTTCACGGTCGGGTCCGATCCTTTCCGGTCGGCGCCGGTACGGGCGGGGCCGGTACGGGCGGGGCCGGTACGGGCCGCCCTGCCCTCGTACGCCCTTGTCCCCGTACGCGCAGGGCTCGTACGGACAGGGCTCGTACGGACAGCGCTCTTGCGCGCAGCGCTCGTACGGTCGGCGCTCATACCGCCGCTCCCCGTACCGCGAGCGTGTCCGCAGGACCCCCCGCGCCCTGCAGCCGGCCCAGCATGTCCTCGGTGGTGGTGACCACGGCGCAGCGCGCCGCCGCGTACTCCAGGGCGAGGCGGTGGTACGCGGCGGAGAAGTCGGCCACGGCGTCCGCGACCAGGAACGGGCGGATGTCGTTGGTGAACGCGTCGACGGCGCTCATCAGAACGCCGACGTGGGCGTACACCCCGCAGACGATCAGCTGGTCGCGGCCGTTGGCGCGCATCCGCCCGAGCAGGTCGGAGCGGAAGAAGGCGCTGTAGCGCCACTTGGTGAAGACCCAGTCCCCGGGGGCCGGGGCGAGCGGCTCGACGACGCGCCGGTCGGCGGGGTCGACGCGCATCCCCGGGCCCCAGAAGTCCTTGAGCAGGCCGCGCTGTTCGTCGTTCATGCCGCCGGGCTGCGCCGTGTACGCGACGGGGATGCCGAGCGCGGCCGCGGTCCCGCGCAGCAGGGCCGCGTTGGCGACCAGTTCCTCGCGCGGGTGCTCCGGCAGGTGTCCGACGAAGTAGCGCTGCATGTCGTGGATCAGCAGGACGGCGCGGGCCGGGTCGGCGCCCCAGTCGGCGGTGTTCCCGGGCAGGTCGCCCGGGGTGGGCATCGGGTAGGGCTCGATGGGGGGAATGCCTGCCATGGTGGATCAGCCCTCCCAGGCCGAGACGACGGAGATGGCCTGCTGCGGATTGAGCCGGGGGTCGCAGAAGCTCGTGTACTTGTCGCCCACGTGGTCGAGCTCGGACTCGTTGCGGACGCACTCGGTGACGTGCTCGGGCGTGGTCTCCAGGTGCAGGCCGCCCGCGGTCCCCCCGGAGGTCCGCACCGCGCACTGGAAGTTGCGGACCTCGCGGATCACCGTGTCCAGCAGGCGCGTCTTGAGGCCGTCGGGCGCGGTGAGGGTGTTGCCGTGCATCGGGTCGGTGAGCCAGATGACGGGGTGCCCGGCGTCGCGGACGGCCGTCACGAGCGGGGGCAGCTTCTCGCCGACCTTGTCGGCGCCCATACGGGCGATGAGGGTGAGCCGCCCGGGCTGCCGCCCCGGGTCGAGGAGCTCGCACAGGGCCAGGATCTCGTCCGTGGTCGTCGTGGGCCCGACCTTGCAGGCCACGGGGTTGGCGACGGCTGCCAGCAGGGCGACGTGCGCGCCGTCCGTGCGGCGGGTGCGCTCGCCGATCCATGGCCAGTGCGTGGAGGTGAGCAGGGGGCGGCCGTCCTCGCCCGCGCGGACCATGGGCAGCTCGTAGTCGAGCAGGAGCGCCTCGTGGCTCGTCCACACCGGCGGGCAGACGCCCGAGCGGCGGGACGGGTCCAGCCAGCCGAGGTGCGTCATGGCCTCGCCGGCCGCCAGGTAGCCGGAGAGCAGGCGCTGCGGGTCCGGGCGGCGGCGCTCCGGGTGGGGCTCCGGGTTGTTGACCATGTGGCCCCGGTAGACGGGCAGTTCCGTCCCCGCGACGCGCTCGGTGGCGCTGGAGCGGGGCTTGGCGAACTGCCCGGCCATGCGGCCCGCGCGGACCACCGGCTTGTGGGCGACCATCTTCAGGACCCCGGCCAGGACGTCCAGGAGGCCGGCCTTGCGGGCGACGTAGCCCGAGGTGCACTCCGCGGGGTCCTCCGCGCAGTCGCCCGCCTGGATCACCTGGGCGGCGCCGCGGGCGACCTCGGCGAGGTGGTGGCGCAGGGTCCCCACGTCGTCGGCGCGGACGAGGGACGGGCGGCGCGCCAGCTCCTCGCGGACCCGGCGCACCTGGGGGGCGTCGCCCCAATCGGGCTGCTGGAGAGCGGGTTTGTCCTGGACGTCGAGCAGAGCGTCGGTCATGGGATTCTCCAAAAAACGCTTAAGTGACTGCTCTTGAGAACAAGCAAGCATGCAAGGCAAAGCAAGGGGCGTGCCCGGGTTCGTCAGCGGCGGCTCCCTGGGGTGCCGGGGCGAGTGGCAGGGGTGGTGTCGGTGGTGTCGGTGGTGTCGGTGGCGTGCGGGCTTCGTCCGGCCGCGGACGCGGTCGGTTCTCGATCGTCCGAGAAGGCCCCTGTTCCGCCAATGCCGCCCCGTTCACTCCGTCAGATGGGGTCCGAATCCATCAGATGGCTGTCAAGGCTCCGTTCGCGCCAAGTTGACGGAGTACCGACAAGCTGTTCCCGCGGCGCCCCGGAGCGGACTTACTGTCGTGCTCTCTGCCCTACGTGTTTCCGCGGCCGATCCGGAGAGGGGGCGACCCTGCCATGGGAGAGCGCACGGTGACGTCTGGTGGTGAGGTCCTGCGGGAGCTCCTCGCGGAAGGCGTCTCCCCCTGGCTCGACGGCCTGCGCCGCTCGCTCCTCGCCTCCGGCACCCTGGCCCGGCTCGTCGCCGATGGCGAGGTGCGGGGGGCCACGTCCGACCCCGGGGCGCTCGCCGCCGAGGTCGCCGACGGCACCGCCTACGGACAGCAACTGGCCCATCTGGCCTGCCGGTCCGTCCCGCCCGCGACCGCGGTGCAGGCGCTGTGCGCCTACGACCTGCGCGCCGCGTGCGACGAGCTGCGGCCGGTTTTCGCCGCCACGCAGGGGCTCGACGGGCACGTGTCGATGGGCCTGGACCCATGGCTGGCGGCCGGCACCCGCGTCACGGCCGGCGCCTTCGCCGACGCCGCGGCCGCCCTGCACCGGGCCGCCTGCCGGCCCAATGCACTGGTGAAGATCCCCGCCACGGACGAGGGGCTCGCCGCCATCGGAGCGTGCCTGGCCCGCGGCATCGGCGTGCACGTCACCGGCATCTTCTCCGTGCGCCGCTACGAGCAGGTCGTGGACGTGTGGTTCGCCGGCCTGGAGCGGGCCCGGGCCGCCGGCCTGGACCTGTCCGCGATCCCCTCGCTCGCCTCGCTGCCCGTGGCCCGGATCGACGCCGAGGTCGACGCGCGGCTGCGGGCGGGTCGTGCGGGCGGTGCGGGCGGTGCGGGCGGTGCGGGCGGTGCGGCGGTCCAGGGGACGCGGGGCACCGCCGCCCTGGCCATCGCCCGGCTCGTGTACCGGCGCTACGAGGAAGGGCTGGGCAGCGCGCGCTGGCGGGTCCTGGCCGCGGCGGGGGCCCGCCCGCAGCGGGTGATGTGGTCCGTCGGCTCCCCCGTGGAGACGGAGCCGCGCGGCGTGCCGTACGTGGAGTCGCTCGTGGCCTGGGGCACCGTCAGCGCGATGCCGGAGACGACGCTGGCCGCGGCGGGGCGGCGCGGGCGCCTGCGCGGGGACACGCTGACGGGGCAGGAGGGGGCGGCGCGGGCCGCTGTGGTGCGGTTCGAGGCGGGCGGGGTGTCGTTCGACGAGGTGGCGGGGGCGCTGGAGGCGGAGAGTGCGGTACGGGTGAGAGGTGCGTGGGGGGCGTTGCGCGGGGCCGTGGCGGATCGGTTGCGCGGGGGGTCGGGCGGGTGAGCGGGTGGTGCGGGGCCGGGGCCTCCGGGGCAGGGGTCCGGGACCGTATATTTTCGGGCCCGCGCCCGGCGCCGCCCTGGCGCCCCCTGCCCCGCCGGACCCGCAAATACACGTCAGCGTCCCGGACCCCTGCCCCTGCGGCCCCGCCCCCTCCCGTCTCCTGCACCCGGTCCCCCGGTGGGTGGTGGGTGGGCGGGCGCCGGCCTTTCCTGTCCCTTGCCGCCTGTGGGTGGGCTCCGCTGCCTTCCCCCGGCGGGTGGTCACGTGAGTGGGCGGGCGGACGCCTACCCTTCCCGTCCCCTGCCGCCGGTGGGTGGGCTCCGCTGCTTTCCCCTGGCCGGTGGTCACGTGAGTGGGCCCGCCCCGCCCGCTTCGTCCCGTCAGATCGTCACCCTGTCCCTCGTCCCGTGCCGGTCCGGGAAGTCCGTGCCCGTAATTGCGGTGAGCGGGGCCGCCTTCACGGCCGTCTCCTCGTACTCCTCCTCCGGGTCGGACAGGGCGATGATCGCGCCGCCCACCCCGTACCGGACCCGGTCCGCCGTGACCACGGCCGTGCGGATCACGACGCTCAGGTCGACCGCGCCGCTGAGCGAGAAGTAGCCGATCGCGCCCGCGTACACGCCGCGCGGTCCCTGTTCCAGGCGTTCGATGATCTGCATGGTGCGGACCTTGGGCGCGCCCGTCATCGAACCCGGCGGGAAGGCCGCCCGGACGCAGTCCACGGGCGAGCGGTCCGGGCGCAGCGTGGCCCGTACCGTGCTCACGAGCTGGTGGGCCTTGGCGTAGCTCTCGACGCGGAAGACGTCCTTCGCCTCGACGGAGCCGACTTCGGCGCAGCGGCCGAGGTCGTTGCGGACCAGGTCCACGATCATCAGGTTCTCGGCCCGGTCCTTCTCGCTGGCCGCCAGGTCCGCGGCGAGCAGGGCGTCCTCCTGCGGGGTCGCGCCCCGCGGGCGGGTGCCCTTGATGGGGCTGGACTCGGCCCGGCCGTCCCGGTCGATGCGCAGGAACCGCTCGGGCGAGGTGCTGAGGACCGAGAGGCCGCCGAAGGACAGGAGCGCGCCGAACGGGGCGGGGCTGGTGCGGCGCAGGAAGCGGTAGCCCTCCCAGGGGTCCAGGGTGCCGGTGGCCTCGGCCATGTTGGTCAGGCAGACCTCGTAGGTCTCCCCGGCCGCGATCTGCTCCTGGCACTCGTCGATCAGCTGCAGGTAGGCGTCGCGGCCGTGGCGCAGCCGGAGTTCGCCGAGCGCGCCGGGGCGGCCGGCGGGAAAGGGCCGCAGTCCGGCGAGGGCCGTGAGTTTGCGGGCGGTGGCGTCGAGCCACGAGCGGGCCGCGGTCTCGTCGCCGTCCTCGGCGAGTGCGAGGAGGTGGGTGGTGGCGGTCGTGTGGTCCAGGACGAGGGCCCTGTCCGTGAAGACCATGGTGGCGTCCGGCTCGTCGGGCCGGTGGCCCGGTTCGCCGCCGCACTCCGCCTTCAGGCCGTAGCCGAGGTAGCCCACCCAGCCGAGTGCGAAGTCGCAGGGCAGGGCGGGGGTCTCTGCGGTGCGGGTCGCTTCCAGGTCCCGGGCCAGCCAGTCCAGGAAGCCTCCTGTCACCACCTCGGTGCCGTGCCGGCCGCGGACGGTGACCGTGCTGCTGTGGACGTCCGCGGAGGCGATCCGGGCGAGCGGCCCGGAGGCGTCCCCCATGACGGAGAAGCGTCCGGTGGGGCCGTCGCGCCTGCTGCTGTCGAGCCAGTAGGCGTGCGGGCCCCGGCGGAAGAGGCGGTCGAAGACGACCTCGTCCTCCCAGCGGGTCGGCAGGGCCGCGGTGAGGACCCGCAGGCGGCGCCCGGGCGGCGGCTTCTCCGGTGTGCGGAGGGCCGCGGGGCGGGGCCCTGTGCTCCGCCGCACCCCGTGGTGGCGCTCCGTCATGCGGCGAAAGTTGTCCAGAATGCGGTGCCCGTACGCGCTGCCGATCGACTCGGGGTGGAACTGCACCCCCCACAGCGGGAGCTCACGGTGGCGCAGCCCCATGACCGTGCCGTCGGCGGTGCGCGCCGTCACCTCCAGGGACGCGGGCGGCCTGCCGACGGCCAGCGAGTGGTAGCGCGCGGCCGCGAAAGGGGACGGCAGTCCCTCGAAGAGGCCGGTGCCGTCGTGGTGGACGGGCGAGACCCGGCCGTGGCGGGGCTCGGGCGCCCGGCCGACTTCGCCTCCGTACACCAGGGCGATGCCCTGGTGGCCGAGGCAGACGCCGAGTGTGGGCAGCGTGCCGTGGCGCAGGATATCGGCGCAGATTCCGAAGTCGGCCTCGCGTTCCGGGGTGCCGGGTCCGGGCGAGAGGACGACATTGTCGAATTCGGCGAGCCGACCGGTTTTCCAGAACGGGTCGTCGTTGGTGACGACTTCGGGTTCCCGGCCGTTGACTTCGGCCAGATAGTGGAACAGGTTGTAGGTGAAGGAGTCGTAGTTGTCGACTAATAACGTACGCACGTATCCCCCGTTTCGGCGTTATCGGACGACTTCCGGGCGGCGGGCGGAATCCGCCGCCGGGGTCACCTCCAGCAGCATGTGCTCGACTTCGTGTTCGCCTTCCCGTACGACGGTGCGGCGCACCACGTCCAGCCGGCGGCCGCACCGGTCCGCGATGCGGCGCAGGGCGGGCACGTCCCCCCGGCTGCTGAAGTGCAGCAGGACCGTGCCGCCCGGGGCCAGCAGGCCGGGCGCCTCTTCCAGGAAGCGGCCGTGCGCCGCATAGCCGGGGTCGACGTAGGCCCGCTCGTGCATGGTCCGGGGCTGGTACTCCGCCGGCGCGAGCACGTAATTGGAGGACCAGAAGACCGTGTCGAACCTTTCTCCCGGATCCAGCCGGTCGAAGAGGTCGCTGCGGAGGACGCGGACCCTGCCGGACACTCCGTGCCGGGCCGCGTTCATCGAGGTGTTCAGTACGGCCGCGGGATTGATGTCGGCGGCGACCACGCGGGTGCAGCCCGCCAGGGCGGCGGCGACGGCGACGACGCCGGTGCCGCTGCCGATCTCCAGCAGCGATCCGCGCAGGGCACCCGGTGCCCCGGAGAACCGCGGGGAGTCCTTCTCCGCGGACGTCCCGGCGAGGCCGAGCAGGTCGAGTGCGATTCCCGTCGCCGGCGAGTAAATCGGAGCAAATACTTCCGGTAAGAGATCCCACTCGCGGCCGCACATCGTGAAAGCAGCCGGCCGGTCCTCCCGCACACGCGCTTGACGGCTGCGTTCGAGAGAGAGTCTGTAGTCGCGTACCCCCGTCATACCGAGCCCCCTGATTCGGCGACAACTCCCGGCGGCGTGCCGGGTGTTCATCAACCTTCACCTATAAGGGCACTTAACAGGAAGGTGATCCAGTAACACACCGTCGGGATTCGGCGGTGGTCCGGACACCACCGGACGCACCCCGCCGCGCCTGCGACGGCCGCCACCGCCGTCTTGATCGGCTGTGGTTGACGCACCACTGCCCGTGTGCATAGCTTCCCCGCATACCGTGCCGCGGCTCTATCCGTGCGGCAGAGCGCACCGGACCCGGGGGGCATCGTGTCGCAAGGCATGTCCGAGGACGGCATATTCGCCGTGCTGGAGCTATTGGCCGCCGGGGCACCGGCCCAGGAATACGAAGCCCTCGTCGAACGGATCCGCCGCGCCGGCGCACAGCCGCGACTCCTCGACCGGCTCGGCGACGCCGTCCAACTCGGCCTGTCCATAAGAACGTGGACGGAGCGTCAGCAGCAGCGCGAGGCGGGCATGTCCGCGCTCATCGACACCGCGCGCGACCTCGCCACCCCGCACGACCTCGACACCCTCCTGAAGGTCATCCTCCGGCGGGCCCGGCGGCTCCTCGCCGTCGACATGTCGTACATCGGGATGTACGCCGAGGGCGAGCGGTACGTGAGCATACGGGCCGCCGACGGCCACACCACCGCGCTCAACGTGGGCCTCCGGCTGCCCGGCGGCAGCGGGCTGGGCTCCGCGGTCATGGACAACCCCTCGCCGTTCTGGACCCCGGACTACCTCGCCGACGAGCGCATCCAGCACAGCGGCGAGATCGACTACGTCGTCAAGGCCGAGGGGCTGCAGGCCGTCCTCGCCGTCCCGCTGAGCCGCGGCGCGCGCCCCTTCGGCACCCTCTACGTGGCCGAGCGCAAGGTCCGGCACTTCACCACCGACGAAATCGCCCTCCTCAGCTCCCTCAGCGACCTGGCCGGCGTGGCCATCGAGAAGGCCGAGCTGCTGGACCGGACCACCGCCCTGGTGGCCGAGCTGGAGCAGCACTCGACCCGCGTCGAGGCCGGGCTGCGCAGCGCCCAGGAGCTGAGCGACGCCCAGCACCGGCTGATCCAGCTGGTGCTCGGCGACTGCAACCTGGACGCCCTCGCCCGCGCCTCCGCCACGGAGCTGGGCGCCGCGGTCCAGGTGTGCGCCGCCAACGGCACCGTCCTCACCTCGGCGGGGCTGGTCCGGGAGGCCGCGAAGGACGAAGGGGACGCCGGGGACGCCGAGGGCGCCGAGGGTGCGGACGACGACGGGGAGGCGGCCCCGGTCGAGACGCTGCTGGTGCCCGCCGCCATGGACGCCCACGCCGCCCGCGAGCCCGTGGCCCTCGCCGACGGCCTGTGGGCCGTGCCCATCTCCGCGGGCACCGGAAGCAACCTCGGCACCCTGCTGCTGCGCCCCGACCGCCCCGACGCGGTGCAGGACGAGCGGCTGCTGCGGCTGGTGGCCCAGGTCATGGCCGTGCAGCTGCTGGTGGAGAGCAGCCGGACGGCGATCGCCGAGGGGCAGGTGCGCGACGACTTCCTCGCCGACCTGCTGGCGAGCCCGCAGCGGCCGCCGCACCAGCTCGAACAGCACGCGCGGCGGCTCGGCATCAACCTGAGCAAGCCGCACGTCGTCGTCGTGGCGCGCCCCGAGGGCGACGCCCGCGGCAAGATGGCCATCTGGGCGTCCTCCTACGCGCACCGGCTCAGCGGGCTGAAGAGCATGCACAACGGCTGCGCGGTGCTGCTGCTGCCTGGCACGGACCCGGGCGGCGCGGGCCGCGCCGTCTCCGCGGAGCTGTCGCCGCTCCTCGGCCACCCGGTGACGGTGAGCTCGGCGGGCCCGGTCGCGGGCCCGGCCTCCGTCCACCACGGCTTCCAGGAGGCGCTGCGCTGCCTGGACGCGATGACCTCGCTGGGGGTCATCGGCCGTTCGGCGTCGGTGCGCGAGCTGGGCTTCCTCGGGGTGCTGCTCTCCGACAACCACGACGTGGAGGGCTTCGTCGACTCGGCCATCGGGCCGGTGATCGACTACGACCAGCAACGGTTCACCGACCTGACGCGCACGCTGGAGACGTACTTCGAGGCGGGCGGCAGCCCGACGAACGCGGCCAAGAAGCTTCATGTGCACCCCAATACCGTGGCCCGTCGCCTGGAGCGGATCAGCGAGCTGCTGGGGCCGCAGTGGCAGCAGCCCGAGCGCGCCCTGGAGGTGCAGCTGGCCCTGCGGGTCTTCCGGGTGCGGCACAGCCTGCGGATGCGGGACCGGGCCGGGCCCGGGCCGGGCGGGGACACCCCCGGGGCTCAGGAGACGTAGCCGAGCGGGAGGCGCTCCTCCGGCCCGCCGGTGAGCGCGGCGACGGCGTGGGCCGCGGAGGCCAGCGTCACGTGCCGGTGCCAGCCGCTGAACGAGCGGCCCGCGAAGTCCCGGACGCCGACCTCGTCGGCGATCTCCCGGAAGTCCCGGTCGACCCGGTCCAGGAGCTTGCCCAGCCGTACGAGAGCGGCGGGCGGGACGTTGACGAGGTCCGTCAGCCACAGCTCGGCCGGCCAGCGGTGGCCGTTCTCGCCCACCCCCAGCAGGAGTAACTCCCTGCGCCGCACCGGCCCGGGCGCGGCCGCCGTGCGCAGCGCGGGCAGGCCCACGCGGACGGCCGCGGTCAGCGAGGTCCGCACGACCCGCGAGGGACCGTGGTCGCGCCACATCACCGGGCGGCGCATGTCGCGGGCCGCGCCGAGGATCTGGTGGGCCGGCAGCGCCTCGGAACCGCGGCCGGGCACGGCCGGGTCCGCCACGGTCAGCCGCAGCGAGTTGCTGATGCGCACCAGGGCCGGCACCCCGGAGGCGCGCAGCCGCAGCAGGGCCGCGGGGGCGTCCATGTCGCGGGCGTCCAGCACGAGCGGGCGCAGCGGCAGCCCCCAGTCGCGCATCATCCCGGCGTACGCCTCCACCGTGCACTCCCCCAGGGTCTCGGGGCGGACGGAGTCGGGGATGCAGGCCTGGCTGCGGCGCAGCCCGTCCTGCAGCCAGGCGTCGGAGAGGTGCAGCCGCCAGTTGACGGGGGTGCTGTGCTCGGCGGAGGCGGCCCAGACGCCCACGGCCTGCTGCGCGTTGAGCACCTGGCCGACGGCCGGGCAGAAGCGCCGGTCGACGCCCACGGAGTTGTCCCCGGCCTTGGGGATGACCATCGGCCGGACGACCCACGCGTGCGGCGGCGCGACCCGGGTCAGGTAGTGGGCGAGGGCGCGGCGCACCGGGGCCCAGTCCCAGGTGGAGCTGGAGATGAAGTGGTGCAGGCTCTGCTCGGCGGCCTGGCCGCCGATGAGCGCCGCGATGTTGCGGATGGACTTGCGCCCCTGGGTCCCGAGCAGGCCGCGCACGTAGGCCTCGCCGCGCCGGCGCTGGTCGCTGCGCGGCAGCGAGGCGAAGAGCGCGGAGCACAGCTCGGCCAGGACCGCGTCCCGGGTCCCGGGGCAGGCGGGGGCGGGCGCCTCGTGCCGGGCGGTCCGCGGATAGAGAGCAACACCACTCATCGGAATCCCCCATCTCGGCTGCTGGTGGCACTGTCAACGGTGCGCGTGCGCACCCCCCGGCGCCCAGGTGTCAAGGGCACCCCCGTGGGCCCTCGTTTGGTGGTCCCACCACCACCCGGGGCTCTCCAGGGGCTCTGTGGGAGGCCCGGAGGGCCCGGGAGGTGTGCCCGGACCACCACCCCGGCGGCGGGTCGGGGGGCCAGTCGGCGGACGGGGTCGAAGCCGCGCGGGGCGTTGCGGATACGGTGGTCCCATGCACCGGCGCGGACGGCCCCTCGGGGATGTCCGCGCCGATACCGCGGGCAGCATTCGGCCACGCGGGCAGCAAACCGGGAAGGAACACGTGAGCAGGTTGTTGGTGCAGGTCAGCGCGGTAGTCCGGAGCGTGGGGTAAGCGTCGTGCACATTGTGATCATGGGCTGCGGGCGGGTCGGCTCGGCCCTCGCCCAGACCCTTGAGCAGCAGGGTCACACGGTGGCCGTGATCGACCAGGACCCGACGGCCTTCCGCCGCCTGGGCTCCGGGTTCGGCGGCCGCCGCGTGACCGGCGTCGGCTTCGACCAGGACACCCTGCGCGAGGCGGGCATCGAGGAGGCGGGCGCGTTCGCGGCCGTCAGCAGCGGTGACAACTCCAACATCATCGCGGCCCGCGTGGCCCGCGAGATGTTCGGCGTCGAGAACGTGGCCGCGCGGATCTACGACCCCCGGCGCGCCGAGGTCTACCAGCGGCTCGGCATCCCGACCGTGGCCACCGTGCGGTGGACGGCCGACCAGATGCTGCGGCGGCTGCTGCCGTCCGGCGCGGAGCCGCTGTGGCGCGACCCGAGCGGCGGCGTCCAGCTGGCCGAGGTGCCCGCCTCGGAGGCCTGGGTGGGCCACAAGATCAGCAAGCTCCAGGAGGAGACCGGCGTGCGGGTGGCGTTCCTCACCCGGCTGGGCGAGGCGATGCTGCCGACGTCCTCGACGGTGTTGCAGGAAGGCGATCTGGTGCATGTGATGATGCGCACCGACGAGATCGAGCAGGTCGAAGCGGCGTTCGCGCACGGCCCCGAGGAGGCGCACTCATGAGGGTCGCCATCGCCGGTGCCGGTGCCGTCGGCCGCTCCATCGCGGGCGAGCTGCTGGAGAACGGCCACGAAGTCCTGCTCATCGACAAGGCCCCGACCGCCATCTCGGTCGAGCGGGTGCCTCTCGCGGAGTGGCTGCTGGCCGACGCGTGCGAGATCACCTCGCTCGACGAGGCCGCGCTGCAGCGCTGCAACGTGGTCATCGCGGCCACGGGTGACGACAAGGTCAACCTGGTCGTCTCCCTGCTGGCCAAGACCGAGTACGGGGTCCCCCGGGTCGTGGCCCGGGTGAACAACCCCAAGAACGAGTGGCTGTTCAACGAGTCCTGGGGCGTCGACGTGGCCGTGTCCACGCCGCGCCTGATGTCGGCGCTCGTCGAGGAGGCCGTGAGCGTCGGCGACCTGGTGCGCCTGATGCGGTTCAGCCAGGGCGACGCCAACCTCGTGGAGCTCACGCTGCCGCCGGAGTCGGCGCTGGCCGGCACCCGCGTCGGGGACGTCGCCTGGCCGGACGACACCTCGCTCGTCACGATCATCCGCGGCAACCGGGTGCTCACCCCCAGCCGGGAGGACTCCCTGGAGGCCGGTGACGAGCTGCTGTTCGTCGCGGCCCCGGCGCGCGAGGAGCAGCTCGAGGACCTGCTGTCGGCGACGCGGGACACCGACTGACGCACGCGCACACGAACGCCGGGCGGGCTCGAGAATCGAGCCCGCCCGGCGTTCGTTTCGTGTACGAGGTGCACGAGGTGTACGAGGGGGAGATCAGCTCAGGGCTTTGCTGCTCTCCGCCTTCTCCGCGCCTTCGGCGCGTTCGGCCGCCTCCATCTCCGCGATCACGTCGATCGGCGGCGGGGCCTTGGCCAGGAAGATCCAGGTCAGGTAGACCGAGAGCAGCATCGGCGGGATGCCGAGGGCCACCTTCACCCAGCCGAGCTGGGTGGCGTCGCCCCACCAGTACAGCGGGAAGAGGATCGCCGACTTGGTCAGCAGGATCAGGCCCCAGGCCCAGCTCGCCTTGGTGTAGGCGATCTTGCGGCCGGGGTTGCGGGTGCGCCAGGAGAGGTTCTCCTTGAACACCGGGCCGAGGATCAGGCCGAGCAGCGGATAGCCCACCAGGGACGTGACGATGTACGCCACGGCCAGGCCCAGGGTGTAGAGCATGCCGGGCAGGTGGAAGTTCTTAGCGTCGCCGGTCATCATCGCGAAGACCGCGCCGATGGCGACCCCGAAGACGCCGCTGAAGGCGTGCTTGACGGTGTCCTTGCGCAGCAGCCGGGCGATGCCCATCAGCAGGGACAGACCCAGCGCGGCGATGGCCGCCGTGTGGATGTCCCGCTTGACCGTGAAGATCGCGACGAAGACCAGGCCGGGCACGGTCGTCTCGACCATGCCCCGCACCCCGCCGAAGGCCTCGAAGAGGGCGGCCTTGGTCGCCGCCGATGCGTCGGCGCCGTCACCGCCCGTCTCCTGCTGGTCCGTCATCGGCTTGTCGAGAGACGTCACCCGCTACTCCTGTCCGAGCGGTCGGAGTTCGTACTTGGGATTGAACAGCACCCGGCGGCCACGACTCATCGAGATCCGGCCGGAGGCGATCAGCTTACGGCCGGGCTCTATGCCGACGATGGAACGGCGGCCGAGCCACACGACGTCGAGCGCGGCCGAGCCGTCGAACAGCTCGGCCTCCAGCGCGGGCACCCCGGCACGGGGGCGGAGCGTTACCGTCCGCAGTGTGCCGGTGACCTTGACTATCTGCCGGTCGTCGCAGTCGCATATTCGCGTGCAGCCCGTGGCCTCCGCGTCCTGCTGCAGTTCTGCGTGGTGCAGCTCCTCCTGCGAGGTGGACAGCCGGTCGAGCATCCGGCGGAAACGGCCGGTCGGCTTCTCGGAACGGGGTACGGCACTCATGAACCCAGCGTACCGGGAGCCCTCCGGGCGGGTTCCTGCCCCGCGAGCGGGCTGCCGTTTCGTCCTCGATCGCCGGACGGGCTCAGAAGATTTCTTGAGCCCCCCGTCACAGCTCGAAGCGGTACCCCATCCCCGGCTCCGTGATGCTGCATCTCCCGGGGGCAACCCCCGGACCCCCGGCCGACAAGCCGACACCGCCGTCACAGCTCGAAGCGGTACCCCATCCCCGGCTCCGTGATGAAGTGCTTCGGATGCGAAGGGTCACGTTCCAGCTTGCGCCGCAGCTGGGCCATGTACACCCGCAGGTAGTTCGTCTCCGTGCCGTAGGACGGGCCCCAGACCTCCTGGAGCAGCTGCTTCTGGCTGACGAGACGGCCCGTATTGCGGACGAGCACCTCCAGCAGGTGCCACTCGGTCGGCGTCAGCCGCACGTCGCGGCCCTCGCGGTTGACCTTCTTCGCCGCGAGGTCGACGGTGAAGACCTCGGTCTCGACGATCGCGTCGTCCCCCGCGGCCGCCGCCCCCGTCGGCTCGGCGCGCCGCACGGCGGCCCGCAGCCGCGCCAGCAGCTCGTCCATGCCGAACGGCTTGGTGACGTAGTCGTCCGCGCCGGCGTCCAGGGCCTCGACCTTCTCGTCGGAGGTCTGGCGGGCGGAGAGGACCAGGATCGGCACCCGGGTCCAGCCCCGCAGCCCCTTGATCACCTCGACGCCGTCCATGTCGGGCAGGCCGAGGTCGAGGATGACCACGTCGGGGTGGCGGGCGGCGGCGAGCTGGAGGGCCGTCGCGCCGTCGGGCGCGGCGTCGACCTCGTACTTCCGCGCCTTGAGGTTGATCACGAGAGCGCGGACGATCTGCGGCTCGTCATCCACCACGAGCACCCGGTTCATCGGTAACCACCTCTGCTGTTCGTGCGGGCCCGCCGGCGGGGCCCGGGATCGGGGACTGCTGGACTGTCGGTGCGCGGGGGACGGCTCACGAGGTGGCCTGCGCCGGGAGGTCCGGGCGGACGGGGGCGACGCCGTCGGCGGCCCGCAGGGTGAGCACCATGGTCATGCCCCCGCCGGGGGTGTCCTCGGCGGCGAGGGTGCCGCCCATGGCCTCGGCGAAGCCCCGGGCGACGGCCAGGCCGAGGCCCACGCCGGCGCCGCGCGGCGCGTCCCCGTAGCGCTGGAAGGGCTCGAAGATGCGGTCCTTGGCGCTGTCGGGGACGCCGGGGCCGCGGTCGGCCACCCGCACCTCCACGCGGTCGCCCAGGGCGCTGGCGGCCACCAGGACGGGCGTCCCGTCGGGGCTGTGCTTGACGGCGTTCTCGACGACGTTGGCGACGCTGCGCTCCAGCAGGCCGGGGTCGACGGCGACCATCGGCAGCGTCTCGGGGATGTCGAGGGTGACGCTGCCCTCGGGGACGCCGCCCAGGGCCATCGGCACCACCTCGTCCAGGTCGATCTCGCGGATCAGCGGGGTGACGGTGCCGGTCTGCAGCCGCGACATGTCGAGGAGGTTGCCGACGAGGTGGTCGAGGCGGTCGGCGCCGTGCTCGATGCCGGCCAGCAGCTCGGCCTCGTCCTCCTCGGACCAGGCGACGTCGTCCGAGCGCAGGGAGGTCACCGCGGCCTTGATCGCGGCGAGCGGGGTGCGCAGGTCGTGGCTGACGGCGGCGAGCAGCGCGACGCGTATGCGGTTGCCCTCGTCGAGGCGGCGGGCCCGCTCGGCCTCGCCGACCAGCCGCTGCCGGTCCAGGACGACCGCGGCCTGCGCGGCGAAGGCGGCGAGCACGCGGCGGTCCTCGGCGGGCAGGACCCGCCCGGAGAGGGCCAGCGCCATGTTGTCGCCCACGGGCATGTCGACGTCGGCGTCCTCGGGCCGCAGCAGGGGCTTGCCCGAGTTGGTCACGACGGCGGCCGCGCAGGTCCACGGGTCGACGTCGCTGGTGCGCTCCAGCAGCGCCACGGACTCCATGGCGAAGGTCTCCCGGACCCGCTCCAGCAGGGCCTCCAGGCTGTTGTCGCCGCGCAGCACGCTGCCGGCGAGGAAGGAGAGGATCTCGGACTCGGCGCGCAGCCGGGCCGCCTGGTGGGTGCGGCGCGCGGCCACGTCCACCACGGACGCCACGGAGACCGCGACGAAGACGAAGGTCGCGATGGCGACGATGTTCTTGGGGTCGGTGATCGTCCACTGGTGGACGGGCTCGACGAAGAAGTAGTTCAGCAGCAGCGAACCGAAGGCCGCGGAGGCGAGGGACGGCAGCAGACCGCCCAGCAGGGCCGCCGCCACCGTCATGCACAGGAACAGCAGCATGTCGTTGGCGAGGCCGAGGTGCGGCCCGATGTTGGTCAGCAGCAGGCTGAGCAGGGCCGGGCCGCCCAGGCCGACGAGCCAGCCGGCCACGATGCGGCCCCTGCCGAGGCGGGCGCCGCGCGCCACGGGCAGGCCGCGGCCCTTGGCGACCTCCTCGTGGGTGACGATGTGGACGTCCAGGTCGGGCCCCGAGTCGCGGGCCACGGTCTGGCCCACGCCGGGGCCGAAGATGTACTGCCAGTTCTTGCGCCGGCTGGAGCCGAGCACGATCTGGGTGGCGTTGACCCCGCGGGCGAACTCCAGCAGCGAAGCGGGCACGTCGTCCCCGATCACGTGGTGGAAGGTGCCGCCGAGGTCCTCGACCAGGGTGCGCTGGACGGCGAGCTCCTTGGGCGAGGCCGAGGTGAGCCCGTCGCTGCGGGCGATGTAGACGGCGAGGATCTCGCTGCCGGAGCCCTTGGCGGCCATGCGCGCCGCGCGGCGGATCAGGGTGCGGCCCTCGGGGCCGCCGGTGAGGCCGACGACGATGCGCTCGCGGGCCTGCCAGATGGTGGAGACGCTGTGCTCCGTGCGGTACTGCCGCAGGTACTCGTCGACGCGGTCGGCGGTCCACAGCAGGGCGAGCTCGCGCAGCGCGGTCAGGTTGCCGGGCCGGAAGTAGTTGGAGAGGGCCGCGTCGACCTTGTCGGGCTTGTATATGTTCCCGTGGGCCATGCGGCGGCGCAGCGCCTGGGGCGACATGTCGACCAGCTCGATCTGGTCGGCGCGGCGCACGACCTCGTCGGGCACGGTCTCCTGCTGCCGGACGCCGGTGATCGACTCGACGACGTCGCCGAGCGACTCCAGGTGCTGGATGTTGACCGTGGAGACGACGTCGACACCCGCCTGGAGCAGCTCCTCGACGTCCTGCCAGCGCTTGGTGTTGCGCGAGCCGGGCACGTTGGTGTGGGCGAGCTCGTCGACGAGGACGACGGCGGGGCGGCGGGCGAGGACGGCGTCGAGGTCCATCTCGGTGAAGACGGCCCCGCGGTAGGTGATCTCCCGGCGGGGCACCTCCTCCAGCCCGTGGAGCATGACCTCGGTGCGCGGCCGGTTGTGGTGCTCGACGAAGCCGACCACGGCGTCCGTGCCGCGCTCCACGCGGCGGTGGGCCTCCGAGAGCATCGCGTACGTCTTGCCGACGCCCGGTGCCGCGCCGAGGTAGATCCGAAGCTTGCCGCGTCCCATGGCCCCATTGTCTTTCAGGTCACGCGGCGGTGTCCGGGCGGTCCGCGCCGGCCGGATGTGCTGATGTGCTCGCACTGCCGCGTACGGTCGACCTTACGGCCAAAGTTCTGGACATATGGGGCACCCGGGGGTACCGGGCGCGGTATTGATGCAGCTCTGACGCCTTGCCCCGTGACTTTTGCGCGACCCGCCCGGTCCCGGCCGGGAGCCGGGCTGACAGCATGGCGGCATGACTGACGTACGCACGGCGCACACGTCCGGGCTGACCGACGCGGAACTCGCCGCGGTCCGCGCCCTCGTGGACGACGCGTTCGAGGGGGACTTCTCCGACGAGGACTGGGACCACACGGTCGGCGGCATGCACGCCCTCGTGTGGGAGGGCGGCGAGCTGATCGGCCACGGCTCGCTCGTGCAGCGCCGCATGCTGCACCGCGGGCAGGCCCTGCGCGCCGGATACGTGGAGGCCGTGGCCGTCCGCGGGGACCGGCGCCGGCAGGGCGTGGCCTCGGCCGTGATGGACGCGCTGGAGGAGGTGCTGCGCCGCGGCGGCTACGAGCTGGGAGCGCTGGGCGCGGCGGACGAGGCCGTGCCGCTCTACGCGGGCCGCGGCTGGCAGCAGTGGCGCGGCCCCTCGGCAGTGCTCTCCCCGGCGGGCGTGCAGCGCACCGAGGAGGAGGACGGCTGCATCTACGTCATGCCGCTGACGGCGAAGCTGGACCTGGACGGAGAGCTGGCGTGCGACTGGCGGCCGGGCGACGTCTGGTGACGGGCGGCCGCCTCCGGCGGTGAAAGCCGGAGGCCCGGTGGGCAGGGCCGGGAGCCCGGCGGGCAAGGCCGGGAGCCCGGCGGCCCGGGTGAACCTCGGCCCCTCCCCCGCGCGTCAGCGCGGACGGGGCACGGGGCTGCGGCCCAGGAGGTCGGCGAGCCCCTGCCGGGTGGCCGCGACGATGACGCGGTCCTGGCCGCCCAGGACGTAACGGGCGGGGAGGTCCTCCATCAGGCGGGTCTCCTCCCGGCCGGAGGCCTCCAGGCGCCGGGTGGTCACCGCGAGCGCCCGCCACGCGCCGGGCACGAACGCCTCGCCGGCGGGCTGGCCGTTCAGCTCGGGGCGGCCCTCGACCTCCAGCGCCGCGATGAGGACGACCTGCCGCTCGACGGGGACCGCCCCCAGGATCTGACGCCCTATCATCGCGCCCGCGAAGGCCGGGGCGACGAGGAAGGAGACGCTGCGGCTGCGCGTCCACGCCCGGGGGTGGGAGGCGCGCAGGGTGCGGTAGACGGCCTTGGCGAAGCGGTCGTCGTACAGCCGCATGACCACCCGCACCTCGGGGTTGACCGCACGCGCGTACAGCACGGCCTCCAGGTTGGTGATGTCGCTGCTGGTCAGCGCCAGGAGCGTGCCGCTCTGGCCGACCTTGGCGGCGTCCAGCACGCCCTCCTCGGTGACGTCGCCGATGATCGTGGGCACGCGCAGCGAGCGGGCGAGCGCGACGCCGCGGGCCTGCGGGTCGCGCTCCACGCACACGACGGGGATGCCGAGCTCGCGCAGCCGGGCCAGCACACGGGTGCCGATCTTGCCGAGGCCCAGCAGCACCACGTGGCCCGACAGGCCGCGCCGCGGGCGGCGCAGCGCCGAGGCGGAGCGGAAGGTCCCGAGCCCTTCGAGGGCGGCGGCCACCAGCAGCGGCAGGAGCAACAGGCCCGTGAGGCCGGAGAGCAGCTGGAGGACCTTCCGGCCGTGGCCCTCGCTGATCGCCGGGTCGTTGATGGCGAAGAGGTCGAGCAGCGAGAGGTAGACCGCGTGCGTCGGGTCGTCGCTGGTGACGCTCCAGGACGCCACGGCCAGCGCGCAGACGGCGGCGGTCAGCAGGCCGAGGGCCCAGCGCAGGCGCCGGGAGAAGAAGGAGCCGAGGGGCAGGCCGCGGACGGTCGGGCGGACCGGCGTGGGCTGCAGGGCGAAGGGCACCGCCTCCAGGACGACCTCGGCGCGCCCCTCGGCGCCCGGCGGCCGCAGGTCGTCCGGCAGCAGCAACGGGCCGTCGCCGTCGAGGACTTCCGCGCTCCCGGGCGGCGCCGCCGAGAGCAGGGCGAGCGTGCACAGCTCCCGCCCCCGCCCGCGCCCGGCGACCGCATGGGACCGCTCGGCGGCCCGCAGCATCAGACCGCCCGCCTCGATGACCTTGTTGTGCCCGGAGACGGCGGCGGTGACGAGGACGGGGGCGGCGGTGTCGGCGTCCGACAGGACGGTGGTGGTGGCGGCTTCCGTGTCGGCGACGAGCGCGCCGTCCACGGCCGCGGCCACCTGGGCGGCCTGGTCGAGGAGCTTCGCCAGGTGCTCGCCGAGCCTGCGGTTGTAGAGGCGGATGACGAGCCGGACGCGCGGGTTGAGGCGGCGGGCGAGGAGGGCCGCCTGGACGTTGGTCTCGTCGTCGTCGTAGACGAGGGCGAGAGCGGTGGCGTGGGCCACCCCCGCCTCGGCGAACGCCTCCTCGCCGGGCTCCGCCGCCTCCAGCACCCGGACGAGGCCGCCGCCCGCCGCGGTGCCGTTCCGGTCGGGCGCGCCCGCGCGCCCGACGACTCCGGTGACGCGCCCGAAGAGCGCCGCGGCACGGCCGAGCGCGGGCGCGGGGCGCTGCCGGGCCTCGCGCGCCGGCGGCAGGACGACGGTGACGCGCTCGCCGTAGACGCCGGAGAGCTCGGCGGCGAGCCGGTGCACGAGCCCGTCGTCCCCGCACACCACCATGTGCGGTGCGGCCGGGGCGACATGGGGCTGCGGGTTCAGTGTGACCACGTTCAACAGAGTGCCCTGCACCGGTCGAACATTCACCGGATTTCCCACGGATGTGGGGGGTCGTACACGAAAGACGGACGGGGCCGGCCCCGTCCGTGCGCATTCGTGCACGACAGCGCCCGCGCCCCCGCGTGGGGGGCGCGGAACCCACGCCGGCTGCGGGCGGATGCCTAGGCGAGCTTGCAGGCGTTGGCGGCGCGGTCCGCCCGGACCTGAGCGACATCGTTCTGCACGAGGTTGCACAGCTGCTCCGCCAGCGGCACACCCGAGGCGCCCGCCAGGCAGCCGAGGCTGTTGAGGTCATTGGCGCGGTTGGGGGTGGGGCTGGCAGCCAGGTACGCCGCGCAGGAGGGGCCGTCGGCCTGGGCGGCGGGTGCGGCGATGAGCGCGCCGCCCGCGATCAGCGCCGCGGCACCCACGACGGCGGAAAGGCGGGCGCGGAAGGTGGAGTTCATGGTGTTTCCTCACGCTTCTCGAACCCCCTGCGAGGCACGTAGCACTGGCACGTATCGGCCGGACGGCGTGCCCGGCCGCTGTCACCACGACAACGCCGGCGGCCCCGGCGGATCGACGGAGGGGAGTTCTTCTCCGGCACAGGCCCCTGCACCAGGGACCACGCACCACAGGATTGCCCAGCCATCTCGTCAGCCGATCCGGGAAGCGCCATGCCCACACGATTGAGCGAGCGCCCCCGCACCGCTCCCGCCACCCGGGAGCCACCCACGCCCCGGCTTCCGACCGCGCGATCCCCTCGCGCGGCCACTCGTCGCGGCCCGCCGCCCCGTGGTCGAGCAGCTGCGGGTGGTGCGCGCCGCGCGCCGGAGAAGGGCCGGTGCCGTGGTGGGGAACGGGTGAGCCGCCGGACCGGTGGGGGTCCGACGGCTCACGTGAGGTGCACAAGTCCAGGCGGGCTACCGGGAGACGGGCCGCGCTGGAGCCCTTCCTGCCGTTCCTACTTCTTCGCGAGCTCCTGCAGCGCGATGTTGAGCTTCAGGACGTTGACGCGCTCCTCGCCCATGAAGCCGAGGATCCGGCCGTCCACGTGGTCCTCGACCAGTTTCTCGACCTTGCCCGCCGGCAGGCCGTTGGCCTCGGCGACCCGCTTGGCCTGCAGCCGCGCGTACGCCGGGGAGATGTCCGGGTCGAGGCCCGAGGCGGAGGCCGTCAGGGCGTCCACCGGCACCGCCGACGGGGAGACGCGGTTGAACGCGGCGACGTCCGTGCGGCGCTGCTCGACGGCGTCCAGCAGGATCCTGCTGTCGGCGGCGAGGTTCGAGGCGCCGGAGACGATCAGCTTGTACTGCGTGTTCTCGGCGTTCGGGCCGGCCGCCGACGGGCGCGGCTGGAAGAACTTCGGGTCCGGCAGCGGGTTGCCGTCCTTGTCCTTCTTGTCGAGGTCGTAGCGCTGGCCGAGCTGCTCGGAGCCGACGGACCTGCCGCCCGCCTTCACCTCGGAGCCGTTGGCCTTGTCGTGGAAGGCCGCCTGGGCGATGCCGGTGACGACCAGCGGGTAGATCACCCCGCAGACCACCGTGAGGACGAGCAGGGCCCGGAGTCCCGCGCCCAGCAGGCGGGCCGTGCTGTGTACGGAAGTGTTCATGGTGACGTCACCCGATGCCAGGGATGAGGGAGATGAGCATGTCGATGATCTTGATGCCGATGAACGGGGCGACCAGGCCGCCCAGTCCGTAGATTCCGAGGTTGCGCCGCAGCATGCTGTCGGCGCTCATCGGCCGGTAGCGCACGCCCTTGAGGGCCAGCGGCACCAGCGCGACGATGATCAGCGCGTTGAAGACGACGGCGGAGAGGATGGCCGACTCCGGGGAGGTCAGGCTCATGATGTTGAGCTTGTCCAGGCCGGGGTAGGCCACCGCGAACATCGCCGGGATGATGGCGAAGTACTTGGCGACGTCGTTGGCGATCGAGAAGGTCGTCAGGGCGCCGCGCGTGATGAGCAGCTGCTTGCCGATCTCCACGATCTCGATGAGCTTGGTGGGGTCGGAGTCCAGGTCCACCATGTTCCCGGCCTCCTTGGCGGCCGAGGTGCCGGTGTTCATGGCCACGCCCACGTCCGCCTGCGCGAGCGCGGGGGCGTCGTTGGTGCCGTCGCCCGTCATCGCCACGAGCTTGCCGCCGGCCTGCTCGCGCTTGATGAGCGCCATCTTGTCCTCGGGCGTGGCCTCGGCGAGGAAGTCGTCGACGCCGGCCTCCTCCGCGATGGCCTTGGCCGTCAGCGGGTTGTCACCCGTGATCATGACGGTCTTGATGCCCATGCGGCGCAGCTCCTCGAACCGCTCCCGCATGCCCTCCTTGACGACGTCCTTGAGGTGGATGACGCCCAGGACGCGCGCGCCCTTCTCGTCTTCGAGGGCCACCAGCAGCGGCGTGCCGCCCGCCTGGGAGATCCGGTCGGTGAGCTCGCGGGCGTCCTCGGCGACGCGGCCGCCGCGCTCCTCGACCCAGGCGATGACCGAACCGGTCGCGCCCTTGCGGACCTTGCGGCCGTCCACGTCGACGCCCGACATACGGGTCTGCGCCGTGAAGGGCACCCACTCGGCGCCGGTGAGCTCGCCCTCGTGGCGCTCGCGCAGGCCGTACTTCTCCTTGGCGAGGACGACGATCGAGCGGCCCTCGGGCGTCTCGTCGGCGAGCGAGGAGAGCTGGGCGGCGTCGGCGACCTCGGCGGCCGTGGTGCCCTTGACGGGCACGAACTCGGCCGCCCGGCGGTTGCCGTAGGTGATGGTGCCGGTCTTGTCGAGCAGCAGCGTCGAGACGTCGCCCGCGGCCTCCACCGCGCGCCCGGACATCGCCAGGACGTTGCGCTGCACCAGCCGGTCCATGCCCGCGATGCCGATTGCGGACAGCAGCGCGCCGATGGTCGTCGGGATGAGGCAGACCAGCAGGGCCGCCAGAATGATCATGGACTGCTCGGCGCCCGCGTAGATCGCGAACGGCTGGAGCGTGATGACGGCCAGCAGGAAGACGATCGTCAGCGAGGCGAGCAGGATGTTCAGCGCGATCTCGTTCGGCGTCTTCTGCCGGGCCGCGCCCTCGACCAGATTGATCATCCGGTCGATGAAGGTCTCGCCGGGCTTCGTCGTGATCTTGATGACGATGCGGTCGGAGAGGACCTTGGTGCCGCCGGTGACCGCCGAGCGGTCGCCGCCGGACTCGCGGATGACCGGGGCCGACTCGCCGGTGATGGCCGACTCGTCGACGGACGCGACGCCCTCGACGACGTCGCCGTCGCCCGGGATGACGTCGCCGGCCTCGCAGACGACCAGGTCGCCCACGCGCAGCTCGGTGCCGGGCACCGACTCCTCGGTGCCGCCGTTCAGCCGCCGGGCCACCGTGTCGGTCTTGGCCTTGCGCAGGGTGTCGGCCTGGGCCTTGCCCCGGCCTTCGGCCACGGCCTCCGCCAGGTTGGCGAACAGGACCGTCAGCCACAGCCAGACGGTGATCGCCCAGCCGAACCAGTCGCCCGGGTCCTTGACCGCCAGCCCGGTGGTGACCACCGAGCCGATCAGGACCACGAACATCACCGGGGACTTGACCATCACCCGGGGGTCGAGCTTGCGGAACGCGTCCGGCAGCGACTTCATCAGCTGCGCGGGGTCGAAGAGGCCGCCGGAGACGCGGCCGGGCCCCTGGGAGCCGTGGGACGGGGTGTCCTGGGGTTCCTCGGACGTGGGCCGGACAGGGGTGGTCGTGCTCATGAAAGTCCCTCCGCCATCGGGCCAAGGGCCAGGGCCGGGAAGTAGGTCAAGCCGGTGATGATCAGGATCGCGCCGACGAGCAGGCCCGCGAAGAGCGGCTTCTCGGTGCGCAGGGTGCCGGCGGTCTCGGGGACGGGCGTCTGCTCGGCGAGCGAGCCGGCCAGCGCCAGCACGAAGATCATCGGCAGGAAGCGGCCGAGCAGCATGGCGAGGCCGATCGTGGTGTTGTACCAGGGCGTGTTGGCGTTCAGGCCCGCGAAGGCCGAACCGTTGTTGTTGGCACCCGACGTGAACGCGTAGAGGACCTCGGAGAAGCCGTGCGCACCGCTGCCGTCCACCGAGTTGCCCTTGACGTTCAGGATCGACTCGGGCGGCGAGGACAGCGCCATGGACAGGGCGGTGAAGCCGAGCACCAGGGTCGGGGTGATGAGGATGTAGCACGCGGCGAGCTTGATCTCGCGGGTGCCGATCTTCTTCCCGAGGTACTCGGGCGTGCGGCCGACCATCAGGCCCGCGATGAAGACCGCGATGATCGCCATGACGAGCATGCCGTACAGGCCGGAGCCGACGCCGCCCGGCGCGATCTCGCCGAGCATCATGCTCAGCAGCGTGATGCCGCCGCCCAGGCCCGTGAAGGAGGAGTGGAAGGAGTCCACCGCACCGGTGGAGGTGAGCGTCGTCGTGGTCGCGAAGATCGCGGAGGCGCCGACGCCGAAGCGCTGCTCCTTGCCCTCCATCGCCCCGCCCGCGGCCTGCAGCGCGGTGCCGTGGCCCGCGTACTCGGTCCACATCATCAGCGCGGTGAAGCCGAGCCAGATCACGCCCATGGCCGCGAGGATCGCGTAGCCCTGCTTGACGTTGCCGACGAGCTTGCCGAAGGTGCGGGTCAGCGAGAACGGGATGAGCAGGATCAGGAAGATCTCGAAGAGGTTGGAGAAGGCGTCGGGGTTCTCGAACGGGTGGGCGGAGTTGGCGTTGAAGTAGCCGCCGCCGTTGGTGCCGAGCTCCTTGATGACCTCCTGCGAGGCCACGGCGCCGCCGTTGACCTGCTGGGTGCCGCCCGTGAGCTGCCCGATCTCGTGGATGCCGGCGAAGTTCTGGATGGCGCCGCAGGCGACCAGGACGAGCGCGCCGACGACGGAGATCGGGAGCAGGATGCGCACGGTGCCGCGCACCAGGTCGGCCCAGAAGTTGCCGAGCTCGCCGGTGCGCGACCGCGCGAAACCGCGGACGAGCGCGACGGCCACGGCGATGCCGACGGCCGCGGAGACGAAGTTCTGCACGGCGAGGCCGAGCGTCTGGACGGCGTGGCCCATGGCCTGCTCGCCCGAGTACGACTGCCAGTTGGTGTTGGCGACGAACGAGGCGGCGGTGTTGAACGCCTGGTCCGGGCTGATCGCGGTGAAGCCCAGCGACAGGGAGTCGGGAAGTATGCCCTGGATCCGCTGCAGCAGGTACAGGAAGAGGACGCCGGCGACCGAGAAGGCCAGCACGCCGCGCAGGTACGCGGGCCAGCGCATCTGGGCGTCCGGGTCGGCGCCGATGGTGCGGTAGAGCAGCTTCTCCACGCGCAGGTGCTTCTCGGAGCTGTAGACGCGGGCCATGTAGTCACCGAGCGGGCGGTGGACCAGCGCCAGCGCCGCGATGAGCGCGGTGAGCTGGAGGACTCCGGAGAGAACGGGGCTCATATCTGTACTCAGAACCTCTCCGGGAAGACGAGGGCGAGGATCAGGTAGCCCAGCAGGGCGACGGCCACGACCAGGCCGACGATGTTCTCGGCGGTCACAGCTTCGTCACCCCCTTGGCGACGAGAGCCACCAGCGCGAAGACCGCGATCGTGGTGACGACGAAGGCCACGTCGGCCATCGTGTGCTCCTAGAGAGGGTTCGGATATGAACGGACCATCACAGGAAACCGCCCCCGGGAGCCCTCGCACGCTCCGTTGACGCGCTCTATACGGCCATTAGCGCCCCCTTGACGCAATCCATACGGGCACCTTTTTGACCTGCAAAAACGCCGCTGGGCCGCAACCCCCGATCGGGGTTGCGGCCCAGCGGAACGCAGTAATCCAGCCGCCGTCGGACGACGGCGGACCGGTCTTCGGCAGGCTGCCGTCAGCGCACTTCGGTGATCTCCGGACCGCGCTCCAGGCGGTCCACGCCGCCCGCGAAGCGCGAGCGGTCGTCGTCCTGCTGCTGCAGGCCCTCGGCGACCATCTGGGCGTCCTCCGGCAGCTTCAGCACGATCGGGTCGCGCGGGGCCATCGGGGACTCGCCGCGGACGACGACGGTGTCCCGGAAGATCTGCTCCAGCAGGCCGGCGGTCTGCGGCTGCACCGCGCCCTGGCCCGAGATCACACCGCGCAGGAACCAGCGCGGCCCGTCGCACCCGATGAAGCGGACCATCTGCACGCCCTGCGTGCCGTCCGGCAGCGCCACCGGCACCTGGGCCCGCAGCTCCCAGCCGAGCGGTCCCTCGACCTCGTCCACGACGCCGCCCTGCTGGGTGATGCCGGAGGCGATCTCCTCGCGGACCTCGACCCAGATGCCCTCGCGCTTGGGGGCGGCGAAGGCCTGCAGCTGCACGGCGCTGTCGCGCAGCACCACGGTGGCGGCGACGATCGCGTCACCCGCGACCTCCACGCGCAGCTCCATGCCCTCGACGCCGGGCACGAACAGACCGCCCAGGTCGACCCGGCCCTCGGTGGCGTCACGGACCTCGGAGAGGTCCCACGGCCCGTCGGGGCGGGGCTCCGGCTCCAGCCGGACGCGGCTCTCGGCCGCGGAGTCCTGCGCGTCCGACGCTGAGTCCTCAGCCAACTCCTCGGAGGTCACGTCGTCGAGATGACCCTCGTCCTCGACTACGCCCTCACTGCGCTTGCGGCGACGACCGAACACGTCACTGTCCTTCCCGGTCGCTGGCGACCGAAGCGAATCCATACCCCACGGCAGCGTGGCCACCGGTGGACCCGAAGCCCCCTTCGGCCCGTGCCGAGCCCGGAAGCTCCGCCACCTCGTGGAAGCGGACCTTCTCTACCTGCTGGACGACCAACTGGGCGATGCGGTCGAACCTCTCGAACCGAACGGTCTCCCGCGGGTCCAGATTGACCACAATCACCTTGATCTCTCCACGGTACCCGGCATCGATGGTCCCCGGGGCATTCACCATGGAGACTCCGCACCGGGCAGCGAGGCCCGAACGCGGGTGCACGAAGGCGGCGTAACCGTCCGGCAGCGCGATGGACACTCCCGTCGGCAGCACCATGCGCTCCCCGGGGGCCAGCTCGGCGGCCTCGGTGGTCACGAGGTCGCACCCGGCGTCGCCGGGGTGGCCGTAGGAGGGGAGGGGCACCTCGGGGTCCACACGGCGGATGAGGACGTCCAAGGGTTGACGCGTCACGGGTTCACCTCGAAAGCTCGCGCGACCTTCACCTGGTCGGGGTTGGCCAGCGTGGCCTGGATCTCTGCGGGACGGCCGTTCTCGATGAAGTGGTCGACCTTGACCTCGACGAACACCGCCTCGGCGCGGAGTGCGAGCGGGCCCTCGGGCCCGCCGATCCGGCCGGTGGCCGCGGCGTAGATCTTACGGCCGTGCACGGCCTTCACCTCGGCCCGCAGGTGGAGCACGGTGTCCACGGGCACGGGCAGCAGGAAGTCGGTCTCCAGCCGGCCGGTCACCGCGATCACCCGCAGCATCCAGCCCAGCGAGCCCAGCGTCTCGTCCAGCGCCGTCGCCAGCACCCCGCCGTGGGCGAGGCCCGGGGCGCCCTGGTGCGCCTCCTTGACCCGGAACTCCGCGGAGACGCCCACGCCCTCGCCGGCCCGCACCTCGACGTGCAGCCCGTGCGGGACGCCGGGGCCGCAGCCGAAGCAGTACTCGTAGTGCGACCCGATGGTCTCTCCGGGCGCGGGCGCGTCGGGGTGCCGCACCGGGGGCACGGCCCCCTGCGGCGGCGTCAGCGCTGTCGTTCGTCCACTCACAGGGGCTGACCTTACCCGCGACGGCCGGGCCCGGTCCTGCTCGTGTCAAGCTTGGGCCCATGCAGGCTTACGAAGAACGTCTCACCGCGCCCCGTTCCTGGTGGTTCATCGCGGTTCTGGCCGGGGTCGCGATGGCGCTGATCCTGCTGCCCCTGGGGACGGTTCCCATGCTCGGCGGGCTGGTGGGCGGCGGGGCCCTCGCGGCGGTCGCCGTCAGCTCCTACGGGTCCGTGCGCATCCGCGTGGTGAGCGGCGCGCTGGTGGCGGGCGACGCCCGCATCCCCGTCGAGGCGCTGGGGACGCCGCAGGTGCTGGACGCCGAGGAGGCCCGCGCCTGGCGCACGCACAAGGCGGACACCCGCGCCTTCATGCTGCTGCGCGGCTACGTGCCGACCGCGGTCCGGATCGAGATCACGGACCCGGCCGACCCCACTCCGTACGTCTATCTCTCCACGCGCTCTCCCGAGCGGCTGGCCGAAGCGCTCGCGGCCGTACGGGCGTCCTGACGCCGCGGACGCCCCGGCGGGCGGTACTGACGCCCTGACGGGCCCTCTCGGGGCCCGGGCGGGCCGACGGGGCTCAGGGCAGCCGCGGGGGGCCTTCAGGGGCCTCCGGGAGCGCGTCCCACGGCACCTGCCGGGCGCGCAGGTCGATGCGGACCTTGGCCGCGAGCCTTCTGGTGTCGCGGCGGTTCATCACCGCGCCCACGGTCGCACCGATCATGAACGGGGCGATGTTGGGCAGATTGCGGAACGTGCGCTTGAGGATCTGCTGGCGCAGCTCGCGCCGGAGCTGACCCCCCAGGGCCGCGTTGACGGTGGTGGGGGACGTGACGTCGATCCCGCGCTCGTCGGCCCAGGCGGCCAGATAGGCCAGGGAGCGCTGACGCAGCGTGCCGGGGGCCCGCAGGCCGTACACCTCGTGGAGCTCGGCGATCAGCTTGAGCTCCACCGCGGCCACGCCGGCGATCTCGGCGGCCAGTTCGGCGGGCATCGCGGGCGGCACCGGCAGCATCGCCGCGGCCCCGACCCCGGCGCCCACGGTGGACGTGGCGTTGACCGCGCCCGTCACCAGCTTGTCGGCGAGCTCCTCCGGGCCGAGGCCCGGGAACTGGGCCCGCAGCGTCGCGAGGTCGCGCACCGGGATGCGCGGGGCGTTCGCGATGAGCCGGTCGACGAGGGCGGAGAGGCCCGCCCGCGCTCCCCGGCCGCCCTTGGTGGCGCCACGGCCGACAGCAGCGGCGAGCGAGGCCGTGCGGCCTCGCTCGACGTGGGTGCCGACCGTGTCGCCAGGGGCAGGGACGCCGTCGCCCTGCCGTGCGGCCTCCTGGTCCGGCCCGGTGGTCAGCTCGGGCTGCCGGGAGCGCCGCTTCCGGAACGGGGTCGAGCCTGCCATCGCAGACCCGTTCCTCAGTCGCAGTCGCGGCAGATCGGCTGGCCGTTCTTCTCGCGCGCCAGCTGGCTGCGGTGGTGCACGAGGAAGCAGCTCATGCAGGTGAACTCGTCGGCCTGCTTGGGCAGGACCCGGACGGCCAGCTCCTCGTTGGAGAGGTCCGCGCCGGGCAGCTCCATGCCCTCCGCGGCCTCGAAGTCGTCCACGTCGACGGTCGACGCCGACTTGTCGTTCCGGCGTGCCTTGAGCTCTTCAAGGCTGTCCGAGTCGACGTCGTCGTCGGTCTTGCGTGGGGTGTCGTAGTCCGTTGCCATGTCGCTCTCCCCCTCTGGGTGTCTGCGGTGTCTCCAGCGCACGTAACGCGTGAGAGGCCGGACTTGTGCCCGACCCGAGGCGGAGATTTTGCCTCACATCAAGGTCTGTTACTCAATCGACACCCAACCGCACACCTGAAGAGGTGATGGGGTTGGATGGCGAACCGGACCGTACACGGTCCGAATGCCGCATGCGGATGCGCCATCACGTGTACTTCCCGTGATCAGGACCAGCGGAAACCCCCATTTTTCCGGCGTTCCGGCGCGCCCGCTGATCACGGAGAGTGGATGGCCGGAAGTTTGCCTGTGTGAGCGATTACACACACTCACAGCAAGGGTCGGAACGTGAAAATTCCGCCCAAAGCGAACCTACGGCCGCCCTATTCTCGCAGAAATTTTCAGGTGGGCAGGACCACTCTCATGATCAACCCGCCTCCCTCGCGCGGCTCCGCGGTGATCCGCCCGCCGTGGGCGCGGGCCACCGAGCGCACGATCGACAGCCCCAGGCCGACGCCCTTGTCGCTGCCCGTGCGCTCCGTGCGGAGCCGGCGGAACGGCTCGAAGATGTTGTCCAGCTCGTAGGCCGGGACCACGGGCCCGGTGTTCTCCACCACCAGCACCGCCTGGCCCGGCTGCGCCTCGGTGGTGACCTCGACCCAGCCGTCCGGGGTGTTGTACCGCACGGCGTTCTGCACCAGGTTCAGCGCGATCCGCTCCAGCAGCACGCCGTTGCCCTGGACGACCGCGGGCTGCCGCGTGCCGCGCAGCTCCACGCCCTTGCCCTGGGCCTCCGAGCGCGTCTGGTCCAGCGCCCGGGAGGCCACCTCGGCGAGGTCCACGGGCTTGCGGTCGACGATCTCGTTGTCGCTGCGCGCGAGCAGCAGCAGGCCCTCCACCAGCTGCTCGCTGCGCTCGTTCGTGGCCAGCAGCGTCTTGCCGAGCTGCTGGAGCTCCGGGGGCGCACCGGGGTCGGAGAGGGTGACCTCCAGCAGCGTGCGGTTGATCGCCAGCGGCGTGCGCAGCTCGTGCGACGCGTTGGCCACGAACCGCTGCTGCGCGGTGAAGGCCCGCTCCAGCCGGTCGAGCATCTCGTCGAAGGTGTCCGAGAGCTCCTTCAACTCGTCCTCCGGCCCGTCCAGTTCGATCCGGCGGGAGAGGTCGGTGGCGGCCACCCGGCGGGCGGTACGCGTCATCCTGCCCAGCGGCGAGAGGACCCGGCCCGCCATGGCGTAGCCGAAGGCGAAGGCGATCACGGCCAGGCCCAGGAGGGCCAGCAGGGAGCGCTTGAGGAGGCCGTCGAGGGCCATGGCGCGCTGGTGCTCCATGCACAGCCGCAGGCCGTTCATGAAGGTGTCGCTGTTGGTCGCGGAGCCCTGGGGCAGGCTCCGGCAGCTGGCGCTGGTCTCGACGTTGGCGTTGAGGATCCGGAACGGCAGCTGGTTGCCCTGGGTGAGGGCGTCGGCCGCCAGCAGGTAGATGATCGTCAGCAGCAGCACGCCGGCCATCAGGAACATCCCGCCGTACAGCAGGGTCAGCCGTATCCGGATCGTCGGGCGCAGCCAGGGGAACGGGCTCACTACGGGCTGCCGCGGGTCCCAGGTGGGCTTGGGAGGGGTCGCGGGGGGCGTGGGGGTGGGGGCGGAGGTCATCGGGGGATCAGATCCGGTATCCGGAGCCGGGCACGGTGACGATCACCGGGGGCTCGCCGAGCTTGCGGCGCAGGGTCATGACGGTGACCCGGACGACGTTGGTGAAGGGGTCGGTGTTCTCGTCCCAGGCCTTCTCCAGCAGCTGCTCGGCCGAGACGACCGCGCCCTCGCTGCGCATGAGGACCTCCAGGACGGCGAACTCCTTGGGCGCCAGCTGCACCTCCCGGCCGTCGCGGAAGACCTCGCGGCGGTTGGGGTCGAGCTTGATGCCGGCGCGCTCCAGGACGGGCGGCAGGGCCACGGTCGTGCGGCGGCCGAGGGCCCGCACGCGGGCGGTGAGCTCGCTGAAGGCGAAGGGCTTGGGGAGGTAGTCGTCGGCGCCGATCTCCAGGCCCTCCACGCGGTCGCTGACGTCGCCGGAGGCGGTGAGCATCAGGACGCGGGTGGGGATGCCGAGCTCGACGACCTTGCGGCAGACGTCGTCGCCGTGGACGAGCGGCAGGTCGCGGTCGAGGACGATCACGTCGTAGTCGTTGACGGCGATGCGCTCCAGGGCGGCGGCACCGTCGTACACGACGTCGACCGCCATGGCCTCCCGGCGCAGTCCGGTGGCGACGGCATCGGCGAGCAGCTGCTCGTCCTCGACGACGAGTACGCGCACGGCGTTGATCCTTCCCTTTGGGCCCGGGCGGGCAGGCTGGAGATACCCCTGTGGGTGTCTCCATCCTGCCTCGAACGTCGGTAAACCGGCTGTAAGGGGTGCCCGGGCCGACCTGCCGGCAGGCCGTTCCGGATCGCGGCCGGAGCGGGGCCCGGAGCGGTTTCCGGTCGGGCGGGGGGATTGGTTCCGGTCGGGAGGTTTCCCCGCGGACGGCGTTGGGGAAGACGTCTGCACACCCGCGATCACGCCCAGTGGCGGCACGCCACCACGGCCCGTCCGCCCGCGCCGGGGCAGGGGCGCGATCGATTCGCCGTCGGCACACCCCCGTGCCATCGACCCACGACGAGGGGGCGCAGCACCATGGACGCGTTCACCGCTGGCATTCTGCAGCGCATAGAGAGCACCCGCAGCGAACGGGACCAGGCCCGCAGGCTGGGCGACGAGTACACGGCCGAGGTGGAGCAGTCCGCCTTGGACGACCTCCACCGTCTCGCCGCCGAACACGGCGTCGAGGTCTCGGCCTGAGCAGGATCCGACGGCAGTGCCCCGGTGCCTCTCGGCGCCGGGGCACTGTCGTGTCCGGGAGGGGGCGGGCGGCGGGGCTCAGCCCTGCCAGGCCCCCAGCTCCTCCAGACGCCCCTGCAGCGTCTCGAAGAGCACCGGCGGGGCCGCCACGGTCAGCTCCGGGGAGACGGGCTCGCCCGGGCGTCCGCCGGTCAGGGCCCCGGCCTCGCGGGCGATCAGCGCGCCCGCCGCATAGTCCCAGGGGTTGAGCCCGCGCTCGTAGTAGCCGTCCAGCCGGCCGCAGGCCACGTCGCACAGGTCGATCGCCGCGGACCCGCCGCGCCGGATGTCGCGCACCTGCGGCAGCAGGGAGCGCAGCACCTCCGCCTGGGCGGCGCGGCGCGTGGTGAGGTAGCCGAAGCCGGTGCCGATCAGGGCCTGGTCGAGGCCGGGCGCGGGCCGCACGGCCAGCCGCCGCTCGCCTTCGTACGCGCCCTCGCCGAGCACGGCCCGGTAGGTCTCGCCGCGCATGGGCGCGGCCACGACGCCGACGACCGCCTCGCCGTCGAGCTCGGCCGCTATGGACACGGCCCAGGACGGGAGGCCGTAGAGGTAGTTCACGGTGCCGTCGATCGGGTCGATGACCCACCGCACGCCGCTGGTGCCCTCGCTGCTGGCGCCCTCCTCGCCCAGGAGGCCGTCCTCGGGGCGGCGCTCGGCGAGGAAGCCGGTGATCAGCTTCTCGGCGGCGATGTCCATCTCGGTGACGACGTCGATCGAGCTGGTCTTGGTCGCGGCGACGCCGAGGTCCGCCGGGCGCCCGTCGCGGAGCAGGGCCCCGGCGCGGTCGGCGGCCTCGAGGGCCACGGCCAGGAGTTCTGCCTTCAGGGTGTCGCTCACGGTGCTGGTGCTCCTTACGCGTACGGGCTGTCGGCTCCGGCGGCGGCCGGGCGCGGGGCCCGGGCCGGGCAGCAGCCGACGGGACAGAGGTCGTGCGAGGGGCCGAGGGCGCCCAGGGCGCACCGCTCGGGGCGCTCGCCGCGCTCGCTCGCGGCCCGCTCCAGGACGAGCTCGCGGACGGCCGCGGCGAAGCGGGGGTCGGCGCCGACGGTCGCGGCGCGGGCGACCGGCAGGCCGAGCTCTGCGGCCTTGGCGGCGGCCTCGGTGTCGAGGTCGTACTTGACCTCCATGTGGTCCGAGACGAAGCCGATGGGGACCATGACGACGGCGGGCACGCCGTCGCCGTGCGCGGCCTCCAGGTGGTCGCAGATGTCGGGCTCGAGCCAGGGGATGTGCGGGGCGCCGCTGCGCGACTGGTAGACGAGCCGCCAGGGGTGCTCGGTGCCGGTCTCCTCGCGCACCGCCTCCGCGATGGTGCGGGCGACGTCGAGGTGCTGGGCGACGTAGGCGCCGCCGTCGCCGTGGCCGTCCGCGGGACCGGAGGCGTCCGCGGCGGCGGTGGGGATGGAGTGGGTGGTGAAGGCCAGGTGCGCGCCCTCGCGGACGTCCTCGGGCAGCTCGGCGAGGGCCGCGAGGACGGCGTCGGCCATGGGGCGGACGAAGCCGGGGTGGTTGAAGTAGTGCCGCAGCTTGTCGACGCGGGGCGGCGTGACGCCCTCGGCCTCCAGGGCCGCGAGCGCGTCGGCGAGGTTCTCGCGGTACTGCCGGCAGCCGGAGTACGAGGCGTAGGCGCTGGTGGCGAGGGTGAGCACGCGGCGCCGGCCGTCGGCCGCGATCTCGCGCAGGGTGTCGGTCAGGTACGGCGCCCAGTTGCGGTTGCCCCAGTAGACCGGCAGGTCGGGGCCGTGCTCGGCGAACTCCTTGCGCAGGGCGCCGAGCAGCGCACGATTCTGGTCATTGATCGGGCTGACTCCGCCGAAGAGGAAGTAGTGCTGCCCGACCTCCTTGAGGCGCTCGCGGGGGATGCCGCGCCCGCGCGTGACGTTCTCCAGGAAGGGAACGACGTCGTCCGGGCCCTCGGGGCCGCCGAAGGAGAGCAACAGCAGGGCGTCGTAGGGGGCGTGCGCTGGCTGATCCGACATGCGTCCGATCCTGCCACTCTGCACGGACTGCCGGGAAATGACGGTGCGCCGAACAAACGTACCCGTAAGCTGTATCGGCCAGCTACATCCCTTACGGCACCCTCGTACCGTCCCCGTAACGACCCCCTCGGGAGCCGTCTTGCCCAGTCCCTACCGCGAGATCTTCGCCGCTCCCGGCACCAAGGGCTTCTCGGCGGCCGGTCTCCTCGGCCGGATGCCGCTGTCGATGCTGAGCATCGGCATCGTCACGATGATCTCCCAGATCACCGGCCGCTACGGGCTCGCGGGCGCCGTCTCCGCGGCCGGGGCCGTCTCCGCCGCCGTCCTCGGCCCGCAGATATCCCGGCTGGTCGACCAGTACGGGCAGAGGCGGGTGCTGCGCCCGGCGACGCTGGTGGCCCTGGCCGCCGTCGCGGGGCTGCTGCTGAGCGCGCAGCAGCGCTGGCCGGACTGGACGCTGTTCGTCTTCGCGGCGTTCGGCGGCTGCGTGCCGAGCGTGGGATCGATGGTGCGGGCCCGCTGGGCTGCGATCTACCGGGGCAGCGGGCAGCTGCACACGGCCTACGCCTTCGAGTCCGTCCTGGACGAGGTGTGCTTCATCGTCGGCCCGATCCTGTCGATCGGGCTGTCCACCAGCTGGTTCCCCGCGGCGGGCCCGCTGCTGGCCGCCGGCTTCCTCGCGATCGGCGTCCTGTGGCTGACCGCCCAGCGCGCCACCGAGCCGGAGCCGCACCCGCGCGGGCAGGGCGGGGGCGGCCACGCGCTGCGCTCCCCCGGCCTGCAGGTGCTGGTGGCGACCTTCGTCGCCACGGGCATGATCTTCGGTACGTGCGACGTGGTGACCATCGCCTTCGCCGAGGCCGAGGGCCACAAGAGCATGGCGAGCGTGGTGCTCGCGGCGTACGCGCTGGGTTCCTGCATCGCGGGGATCGTTTTCGGACTCCTGCGGCTGAGCGGGGACATGGCCCGCCGCTGGCTCGTGGGCGTGTGCGCGATGGCCGTGAGTATGATCCCCCTCCAACTGGTCGGGAGCCTGCCGTTCCTGGCCGTGGCGCTCTTCGTCTCGGGGCTCTCGATCGCGCCGACCATGGTGACGACGATGGCCCTCGTCGAACAGCACGTACCGCGCGCGCAGCTGACCGAGGGCATGACCTGGACGAGCACGGGACTCGCGGTCGGCGTGGCACTGGGGTCGTCGGCCGCCGGCTGGGTGGTGGACGTCCACGGCGCCGCCGCGGGGTACGCGGTGTCCGGGGTGGCGGGGGTGCTCGCGGCGGCGGTCGCGTTCCTGGGGTACCGCCGGCTCCGCACGCCGGCGCCGCAGCGGCCGGGGGGACCTGTGCCGCAGGCAAGGGGAGGGTCTGACGCACATGACGGAGACGACCGGAACGACGACCTCAGCAAGGGCATCGTCGCCTAGGGCGGCCGGGCCGTCCCGCTGGCGCAACTGGGCGGGCAACGTCACCGCGCACCCCGTGCGGACGGTGGCCCCCGCCTCCGCGGACGAGGTCGCGGAGGAGGTCGTACGGGCCGCGGCGGACGGCCTGCGGGTGAAGGCGGCCGGCACCGGCCACTCCTTCACCGCCGCTGCCGCCACCGACGGCCTGCTCATACGCCCGGAGCGGCTCGGGGGCCTGCGCGCGATCGACCGCACGGCGGGCACGGTGACGGTGGGGGCCGGCACCACGCTCCGGCACCTGAACGCGACGCTGTCCGCGCACGGCCTGTCGCTGGCCAACATGGGCGACATCATGGAGCAGACCGTCTCGGGCGCGGTCAGCACCGGCACCCACGGCACGGGCCGCGACTCGGCCTCGCTCTCGGCCCAGGTCCGCGCCCTGGAGCTGGTCACCGCGGACGGCTCGGTGCTGACCTGCTCCGCGGACGAGAACCCGGAGGTCTTCGCCGGCGCCCGGCTGGGGCTGGGCGCGCTGGGCGTGATCACCGCGGTCACCTTCGCGGTGGAGCCGGAGTTCCTGCTCCGGGCGCGCGAGGAGCCGATGCCCCTCGACCGGGTCACGGGCGAGTTCGAGCAGCTGGTCGCCGAGAACGAACACTTCGAGTTCTACTGGTTCCCGCACACCGACAACTGCGTCACCAAGCGCAACAACCGCAGCGCGGGTCCCGCGGACCCGCCCGGCCGGGTCGCCGCCTGGGTCGAGGACGAGCTGCTGTCGAACGGCCTCTTCGGCGCCCTGTGCGCCGTGGGCCGCGCCGTGCCCGCCGCCGTCCCCGGCATGGCGCAGCTCGCCGGCCGCGCGCTCTCGGCCCGCACCTACACGGACGTGCCGTACCGCGTCTTCACCAGCCCCCGCCGGGTCCGCTTCCTGGAGATGGAGTACGCGCTGCCGCGGGAGGCCGCGATACCGGCGCTGCGCGAGCTGCGGGCCGCGATCGAGCGCTCGCGGCTGCGCGTGGCCTTCCCCGTCGAGGTCCGCACGGCTCCGGCCGACGACATACCGCTGTCCACGGCCCACGCCCGGGACACCGCCTACCTCGCCGTGCACATGTACCGGGGCGCCCCCTACCGCGCCTACTTCCGGGCCGCCGAACAGATCATGACGGCGCACGGCGGACGGCCCCACTGGGGAAAGCTCCACAGCCGCGACGCCGGGCACCTCGCGGCCGTCTATCCGCGGTTCGCCGGCTTCACCGCGCTGCGGGACCGGCTGGACCCGCAGCGCGTGTTCGGCAACGACTACCTGCGGCGCGTGCTGGGCGCGTAGGCCGGCGGCCCGGCGCCCCGTCGTCACACCCGCGCCCCGTAAGGGGCGCGGGGAACTGCGCGACCGCCCACGCACGGCCCGCAGCCGACCGACAACATCCCGGCGGAGCGCCGGGCCCGGCCGGACAGGGCGCGTGTCTACGAAACGGCGCCCGGCGTCGCCGCACCCGCCCCGGCCGCCGCGTTCTGCCCCTGCGCCGGCGGCTTGGGGGACGTCCCGCCCCCCGAGGCGCCCTGCCCGCTCGTGCTGCTGCCGCCCTTGTCGTCCCCGCCCGTGCCGCCGCCCGGGGAGGTCGAGGGGTTGGGCGTGGGGTCCGGCTTGGTGCTGGGCGTCGAGCCCCCGGAGGACGGCGACGTCGACGGGTCCGGCGACTGCTTGCCCGTGTCGCCGCCCTGGCGGGAGGCGTCCGGGTCGGGCGAGGGGCCGGAGTCGCCCCCGGTGCCGCGCTCCTCGCCGCCGTCGTGCGAGCGCTCCTGGTCCGGGGACCGCTCGGGCGCCGGGTCCTGCTTCTTCTGCGACTTCGTGCCGTCGAAGATCTGGCTGACCGTGGTCCCCTTACCACCGTCCGCACTCGACCCCTTCACCAGCTCGACCGCGGTGACGGTGCCCATCGCGAGGACGAAGACCGCGCCGGCGGCGATGAGCGGGCGCTTCCAGCCGCGCGTCCGGGTGCCGTGCGTCGTGGCCGGGGTGTACGTGTCGGTGTACGCAAAGGAGTGTTCATCGGCGCGCGCACCAGGATGCGCGCCCGCGTATGCGCCTCCGGGCTCCGGCGACCGTGACGTCGTGCGCAACAGCCGCGTCGCCTCGTCGTCGGCCGCCGGGAGCATCTGCGTGGCGTCGGCCTGCGGCAGCATCCGGGTCGCGTCGTCCTGCGCGGCGCGCCGCGCGGGGTCCTGTGCCGCGGCCGCGGCGCGGCCGACGGCCCGGCCCGCGTCCTGCACGGGAACCTGGCGCAGTTGCGGCCTCGCCGCCTGCGTGGTCGCCTCGCGGAGCTGTTCGCCGGTCCGCTTGAACAAGTGCTGGAAGATCGTGCCGCCCGACGTGGCCACGACGCTGACGACGCCGGCGCCGATGACCGTGCCGTACACCCCGAGCTTGCCCGCGAGCAGTGCGGCGATGACCGCCGCGAGGGCGCTGCCGGCGACCTGCGCGAGGCTCAGCTCCAGACGCTTGCTCTTCTGTTTTGCCTCACTTTCGCCTTTGTCGTCCATCTCCTGCCTCTGTGTAGCCTTGGGTCCGTCTTGCAGGTAGAAGAGACATTCGAGCGTAACGAACAGTTCCGATTCCGGCGATTCTGTGAACCTCGACACCCGCGCAACCGCCTTCGCGCGCGATAGGTACGATCAACTCCCTTCTCCCGCGTGAACTTCGATGGCGCGCCATTCCACCCCCAGTGGCCCGAATGGAGTACTGTGACGAGCCCTGGCCCCGGTGTCCCGTCCGGCTGCCTGGACCCAACGGGCGGGGCCCCAGCGGCTCTCACCCCCGTCAACTCGGCAATGTTGTGGCAGGCTGCACCCGGGCAGGCCACACTCGACTAGCGGAAGCAGCGACGCACGTGACGTCGGCAGGCACCACCCGGGAGGTCCCCATGCCCGAACTGCGTGTCGTGGCCGTCTCCAACGACGGCACACGGCTGGTGCTCAAGGCTGCGGACAGCACGGAGTACACCCTTCCCATCGACGAACGGCTGCGCGCCGCCGTGCGCAACGACCGTGCTCGTCTGGGGCAGATCGAGATCGAGGTGGAGAGCCATCTCCGCCCCCGCGACATCCAGGCGCGCATACGTGCGGGAGCCTCCGCGGAGGAGGTGGCACAGCTCGCGGGCATCCCCGTGGAGCGGGTGCGCCGGTTCGAGGGTCCGGTCCTGGCCGAGCGCGCGTTCATGGCCGAGCGCGCCCGCAAGACGGCGGTGCGCCGCCCCGGCGAGAACACCGGCCCGCTCCTCGGCGAGACCGTGGCCGAGCGGCTCATGCTGCGCGGGGCCGAGAAGGACACCGCGCAGTGGGACTCCTGGCGCCGGGACGACGGCACGTGGGAGGTCCTGCTCGTCTACCGGGCGGCAGGTGAGCCCCGCGCGGCGAGCTGGTCGTACGACCCGCCGAGGCGGATCGTTCAAGCGATGGACGACGAGGCCCGCGCACTCATCGGCGAGACCGACGACACGCCCGAGCCGAGCTTCCCCTTCGTGCCCCGCATCGCCCGTCTGCCGCGGGACAGGCCCCTCGACCGGTCGCTGGACCGGCAGCAGGCCGCGTCCTCCGGCCCGCCGTCCTCGCCCGAGGCGGGCGCCGAGCCGCCCGAGGAACCGCCCGCCAAGGAGCGGGATTCGCTGACGAGCCTGCTCGAAGCCGTCCCCAGCTTCCGCGGCGACATGGTCGTCCCGGAAACGCCCTCGGCCGCACCGGCAAGTGACGATCCGTCCGACGAGCCGGAGGCGGTCGAGCCCCCGGCGCCGGCCGCGAGCGCGGGCGCCGCGTATGCGGACGTCCTCATGCCGCGGTCCGTGGCCGGCCACCGCGACCGGCTGGTCGGCACGACGGACCGTCAGGCCGAGGCCGACGGGGTCCGGCCCGGCCGCCGGGCGGCGGTCCCCAGCTGGGACGAGATCGTCTTCGGCACCCGCCGCAAGAAACAGGAGTAACCGCTACGCCAGTGACCACCCGTCAGTCCCCCGGCTCCGGCCGGGGGCGGCGACGGCAGCGCGCACCGGGCCGCCCCCGGTCCGGCGACCGGGCGGCGGACGATCCACCGGGCTGCCCGTGGAGGGCGGGCCCGATGGGAGCACGCGGTCATCTGCGCCCGCCGCCGTGGCGCTCGTCCACGACGGTGCTCTACGGCCGTGCCGTCCCACCCCGGGCACGGTCCCTCCGCCCCGTATGCGGCCGGCCCGGCACCACCGGACCGCACCGTGAGGGCTTCCCGCCGTTGCGGCGGGAAGCGAACCGCTCGACGGGCGGGACTGCAGACCATCGGGCCTGCCTGCCCCAGGGGGCGACCCGCCCGGCAGGCCGGTCCGCGGCCCGCTCCACCGGCCGGCCGGTGAGCCGCCCGCAGGGCCGCCCCGCAGACCGGTCTGCGATCTCAGCCCGGCTGCGGCCCCGTGGCCACGGGGCGCGAGGGGTCCGAGGACCACTCGCTCCACGAACCCACGTACAGGGCCGCCGGGATGCCCGCCACGGCCATCGCGAGGAGCTGGTGCGCGGCGGAGACGCCGGAGCCGCAGTAGACGCCGACCTCGGTGCCGTCCACCGCGCCCAGGGCGCCGAAGCGGGCGGCCAGTTCGGCCGCGGGCCGCAGCCGCCCGTCCGCAGCCACGTTCTCCGTCGTCGGCGCCGAGACCGCGCCCGGGATGTGCCCGGCCACCGCGTCGATCGGCTCGGTCTCGCCCCGGTAGCGCTCCCCCGTCCGGGCGTCCAGCAGGAGCCCGCGGCGGGCCAGCGCCGCCGCACCGTCCGCGTCGAGCAGCGGCAGCGCCCCCGGCGCCGGCACGAAGTCGCCCTCGCGCGCGGGCGTCCGCCCGGCCGTGACCTCCCCGCCCTGCGCCCGCCAGGCCGCCAGACCCCCGTCCAGGACCCGCACGGAGGGATGCCCGGCCCACCGCAGCATCCACCAGGCCCGCGCGGCCGCCCAGCCCTGGCCCCCGTCGTAGACGACGACGTCCCCGCCGGAGCCGACGCCCGCCCTGCGCATCGCCGCGCCGAACTCGTCGGGCCCGGGCAGCGGATGCCTGCCCTGCTTCCCCGCGGGCCCGGCGAGCTCGCTCTCGAGGTCCACGTAGACCGCGCCGGGGATGTGCCCCGCCTCGTACTCCGGCCGGCCGGGCGGGCCGCCGAGCTGATAGCGGACGTCCAGCAGGACGGGCGGCTGCCCGCCGGCCGACGCGTCCATGAGTTCGACTGCGGAGATGATGGCATTCATGGCCCCCATCCTGACGTAGTCCGGCGTGCGTTGAACGGGCCTCTGGCGAGGTGGCGCACAACTGATCGATACTGGGCGCCGCCGTCCGCCGGAGCGCGCTCGGGCGCCGGAACGGTACTGCCCCGCGATTCCGGGCATTCTCCTGCGGGAACCCGGGAATCCCGGCGCGGCCGGGGGGCGCGTGACGGCAGGTGGTGCAACCATCTGGTCGTGCCCCGTCCCGTACCACCCCCGCGCGCCGCGGCCCGGCGCGGGTCGCGCGGCCACAACGATGGTCCGAGGAGAGAGTGACATGACCGAGGTTTGGGGCTCCCCACGGCCAGGAGCGGGGGAGGCCCGGCAGACGCCGGGCAGCCCGTGCTGGACGAGTCTCCTGGCGCACGACCTGGAGGCGATCCAGGACTTCTACGGCGGTCTGTTCGGCTGGGCCTTCTACAGCCCCGGGCCGCGCCAGCTGGGCCCCTACGTGCGCGCCACGGTCGACGGCCGCGACGTGGCCGGCCTCGGGGAGCTCGCGCCCGGCCGCCGGCTGCCGACCGCCTGGACCACCTACCTCGCCAGCGACGACGCCGACGAGGCCGCGGAGTGGATCCGCTGCTCCGGCGGCACGGTGGGGGTGGGCCCGCTGTCCGCGGAGGACGCGGGGCGGCTGGTGCTCGCCTGCGACCCGGCCGGGGCGCCCTTCGGCGTGTGGCAGGGCCAGAAGCTGACCGGTGCCCAGCTGACGGGCGTGCCCGGCACGCCCGCCTGGCACGAGCTGGTGACACGACGGGCGTCGGCGGTCGCCGGCTTCTACCGGGCCCTGTTCGGCTACGACGTCAAGCCGGCCGACGCCGCGCGCTCGGCCCACTCCCCCGCGGATCTCCCGGCGGACCCCGACCCCGCGGACTACCTCACGCTGCAGCTCGACGGCCGTCCGGTCGCCGCGATCCGGGGCGTCGGCGCGGCGCTGCCGCGCGAGCAGGGCCCGCACTGGATGACGTACTTCGAGGTCGCGGACACCGATGCCGCCGCCCTGCGGGTGGTGGAGCTGGGCGGGCAGGTGCTGCGGCCGCCGCACGAGGCGCCGGCCGGCCGGGTGGCCACGGTCACCGACCCGGAGGGGGCGGTCTTCACCCTTCTGCGGACGTCCCGTTGACGGGGGCCGGGTCGACGGGCAGCACGTCGGGAGAGAGCGCGGCGGCGCGCGCCGCGGCGGCCGTCAGCCGGCGGCGGTGGTGGCGCCGGCACAGCACCTCGTAACCCACCACGGTCTCGGGCTGGTTGACGTCGCCGACGACCACCTGGGCACCCTCGACGACCATCTGCCCGCCCACCGTACGGGCGTTGTGCGTGGCCCGCGCACCGCACCAGCACAGCGCCTCGACCTGCAGCACCTCTATGCGGTCGGCGAGTTCGACCAGGCGCTGGGAGCCGGGGAAGAGCTTGGTGCGGAAGTCGGTGGTGATGCCGAAGGCGAAGACGTCGAGTTCGAGGTCGTCCACGATCCGGGCGAGCTGGTCGATCTGATCCGGCTCGAGGAACTGCGCCTCGTCGGCGATGACGTAGTCGGCGCGGCCCCCGGCGGAGAGGTGGGCGACGATGTGCGCGTAGAAGTCGAACCCCTCGCCCGCCTCGACGGAGTCGGTGACCAGGCCGAGCCGGGAGGAGAGCTTGCCCTCGCCGGCGCGGTCGTTCCGGGTGTAGATCATCCCTTGCAGGCCGCGGGTCGAGCGGTTGTGCTCGATCTGCAGAGCGAGGGTGCTCTTTCCACAGTCCATGGTTCCGGAGAAGAACACCAGCTCGGGCATGGGGAAGCCAATGCCTTTCATAGGTCGGGGCGTCGAGGGGGGGCGCGCGGTCGTACGGGGGCTGCGGGCCTACGGGTTCAGGCACGCACTTCGAGGAGCGGCACCAGCTGCTCCACGGGCGTCATGGAGCCGTGCAGCCCCACCATCGCGGATTCGTTCGGCTCGGTCTCGGTGGCGACGATCGCGATGTCGTCGCGGGCGGCCGCGACCACGTCGCCGATCCGGCCGTGGACGCGGCCGTCCACGCCGTCGCCGGGGCGGCCGAACCAGCCCGACTCGATCGCCTCGTCGCGGCTCGCGATCCACATCTGCTCGCCGAGCACCTCCCGCCACACCGCGAGGACGTCGGCGGCGGCGCCGGGCACGGCGTAGACGTGGCGGGCGCGGGCCTCGCCGCCGAGCAGGGCGACGCCCGCGCGCAGCTCCCAGTCCTCGTCGAAGTCGATGCGCGACTCGGGGTCGAAGGGGATGTCGATCATGCCGTGGTCGGCGGTGACGTACAGCGCCGAGCGGGGCGGCAGCTGCTCCGCGAGGCGCTGGGCGAGGCGGTCGACGTACATCAACTGGCCGCGCCACTCGTCGGAGTCGACGCCGAAGCGGTGCCCCTTGCCGTCGACGTCGCTGTAGTACGTGTAGACGAGCGAGCGGTCCGCGGCACCGAGGCGGTCGGCGGCGAGGTCCATCCGGTCCTCGCCGGAGAGCCGGCCGTGGAAGGTGCCGCCGCTCAGCGCGATCTTCGTCAGCGGGGTGTGCTGGAAGTCCGGGGCGGAGACCTGGCAGGTGTGCACCCCGGCCGCGTCCGCGAGCTGGAAGACGGTCGGGTACGGCTGCCAGACGTGCGGGTCGGTCCAGGGCCGCCAGCGCAGCTGGTTCATCAGCTGCCCCGTGGCCGGGTCGGCGACGGTGTAGCCGGGCAGGCCGTGGGCGCCCGGCGGCAGACCGGTGCCCACCGAGGCGAGGGAGGTCGCCGTGGTGGACGGGAAGCCGGCCGTCAGGGGAGAGCCGGTGCCGTTGTTCGAGCCGGCCATCAGCGAGTGCAGGAACGGCGCCTCGGCGGGGTGGGCGCGCAGCAGCTCCCAGCCGAGGCCGTCGATCAGGAAGACGCACACGCGGTCGGCGGGGGCGAGCTCCAGGCCCGTGGAGAATCCGGGGACCTCCATGCCGGCGGCGACCGCGGGCAGCAGGTCGGCCAGCGAGCCCGTGCCGTAGCGGGGCAGCGGGGCCGTGCGGGGGTCGAGCGGGACGGGCTCGTGCCAGGCGGAGCCCGCCGTCATGGAAGAGGACATCAGCGGGCGGTCGCCGCGCCGGCCGTAGGGGCTGCGGTGGCCTCGGAGAGGGCCTGGGCGAACGCCAGCGCCTGGCGGACGGTGTCCGGGCCGTCTCCGGCCTCGCTGACGCGCAGGCTCAGGTCGTCGGCCGTGGAGGAGCCGGTGTAGCCGTGGTCCGCGTCGCAGTTGGGGTCGCCGCAGGCGGCGGGCTCCAGGTCGATCCGGGACACCGCGCCCCAGCCGATGTTCAGCACGACCTCGCGGGGCAGGGTGCCGGGGGTGTACGACTCCGGGTTGGCGACGACGCGGCTCAGCACGACCGAGGAGATCCGCTCCAGCTTCACGGATTCCGTGGAGGTGGTGGCGTACGGGGACGGCGAGGTGCCGTCGGCGGCCTGCTCGTCGGTGTGGCTGACGATGAACCGGGTGCCGGTGAGGACGAGGACGGTGACGTGGCGGCGCACCTCGTTGGAGTCGAACGTCGTCTCCTGGTGCACCAGGTACGACGCGACCGGCTCCCCGCCCACTGCGGCCTCCACCGCCTCGGCCACGAGGGCCGGGTAGTAGCCACTGCGCTCGATCGCCGCGCGCAGCCCTTGGGTCGTCGTACCGGTCTTCGCCATAAGCCCATCCTAAGGGGCCCACGGGCCCCAGCCGCCCGATGCGCCCACGCCGGCCCCGGCCGGGGCCGCCGGGATGGGACGGGCGTCACACGCCGGGCCCGGCCGGGTGCGGGCCGGTGGTCCGTCCCGGTCAGACCACCGGCAGGCTGCGCGGGCCCAGGTCCGTGCGGGCCGGGGCCGGGGCCAGGCGGATGGTGGCACCCAGGACGTGCACCCCCCGGGGAGCGACGATCACCGGCTCCAGGTCGGCGCCGACGACCTCGGGGTGGTCGTCGACCAGCCGGGAGACGCGCAGCAGCAGCTCCTCCAGGGCCCTGGTGTCGACGGGCGTCGTGCCGCGCCAGCCGAAGAGCAGCGGGGCGGTGCGGATGGAGCGGATCTGCTCGGCGGCATCGCGGTCGGTGACAGGGACGAGCCGGTGGGCCGTGTCGCCGAGGAGCAGGGAGGGCGCCCCGGCCAGCCCGAAGGACAGGACCGCGCCGGCCGCCGGGTCGATCGCCGCCCGTACGACGGTGTCGACCCCGCGCGGCGCCATGGACTGGACGACGAGCCGGGTCTCCTCGGGCTTGCCGAGGAGCTCGGTCAACTCGGCGTACGCGCGGCGCAGTTCCGTTTCGCCGCCCAGGTCGAGCCGGACGCCGCCGAGGTCGGCGCGGTGGCGCAGGTGCGGGGCGGTGGGCTTGAGGGCGACGGGGAAGCCGAGCCGCTGCGCGGCGCGCACCGCGCCGTCGGGGTCGGGCGCCGGCAGCGCGGGCAGCACGGCGATCCCGTACCGGGCGAGGAGCCGCTGGGTGTCGGGGGCGGAGAGGGTGACCGCCCGCGGGCCCTCGGGCGGCGGCGCCAGGCCGGCCCCGTGGGCCTCCAGCAGCACGCCGATGTCGGCGGCGGCCCCGGCCTCGTCGATGTCGTCGTACTCGGGCACGCGGCCCGGCTCGGCCGCGTGCCGCCGCCAGCGTGCGTACCGCGCGGCCTCGGCGAGCGCCCGGACGGCCCGCTCGGCGGCGGGGTAGGCGGGTATCCGCACGGCCGGTGCGGAGCCCTCCGCTCCCCCGGCGCCCTCGCCCGCCGGCTCCGCGAGCGCCTCGGCGAGCCCCGGGATCTCCAGGTGCACCACGGTCACCGGCTTGGCGGCCGGCGAGGCCGCGACCGCCTCGCGCAGCGCCCGGGCGAGGTCCGCCGCGGAGGCGTCCCCCACCCAGGGGATGGCGGTGACGACGACGGCGTCGCACTCCTCGTCGGCCAGGACGCCGGCCAGCGCCCTGCGGAAGTCGGCGGGCTGGGCGGCGGTGGTGAGGTCGTACGGGGGCTGGGGGCGCAGGCCGTCCGTGAGGCAGGCGTCGTAGGTGAGCAGGGCGAGGGACTCGGAGTTGCCGAGGATGGCGACGCGCGGCCCGGCGGGCAGCGGCTGGGAGGCGAGGAGCAGCCCGGTGTCGGCGAGCTCGGTGACCGTGTCGACGCGGATGACGCCGGCCTGCCGCAGCAGGTCGGAGACGGTGGCGTCGGGGATCCGGGTGGTGGGCACGGCGTGCCCGGTGGGCGCGGCCCCGCCGTGGCGGGCGCCCTTGACGACGACGACCGGCTTGCGGGCGGCGGTGCGCCGCGCGAGGCGGGTGAACTTGCGGGGGTTGCCGATGGACTCCAGGTACATGAGCACGAGGTCGGTGTCCGGGTCGTCGTGCCAGTACTGCAGGAAGTCGTTGCCGGAGACGTCCGCGCGGTTGCCGGCGGAGACGAAGGTGGAGATGCCGACGAGCCCGGCGGCGCGCCGGTGGAGCCCGGAAAGCAGGGCGATGCCGATGGCCCCGGACTGGCTGAAGAGGCCTATGCGGCCGGCGGCGGGCAGCTCGGGCGACAGGGAGGCGTTGAGGCGGACGCCGCCCGCGGTGTTGATGAGGCCGAAGGCGTTGGGCCCGATGATGCGCATCCCATAGGAGCGGGCCTGGCGCACGAGCTCGCGCTGGCGCTCGCGCCCGTCGGCGCCGCTCTCGCCGTACCCGGCGGAGAGGACGACGAGGCCCTGGACGCCGTGCTCGCCGCATTCGGCGACGACGGAGGGCACCTGATCGGCGGGCACGGCCACGACGGCGAGGTCGACGGGCCCGTCGATGCCGAGGACGGAGCGGTGGGCCGGCACGCCCTCGGGGTCGAGCCGCGTGGTGCCCTCGGGGAAGGCGTGGTTGACGGCGTGGACCTGCCCCGTGAAGCCGCCCGCCAGCAGGTTGCTCAGCACGGCCCGCCCCATGCCGCCCGGCGTGCGGCCGGTGCCGATGACGGCCACGGAGCCGGGGGCGAGCAGCCGCTGGACCGAGCGGGCCTCGGCGCGCTGCTCGCGGGCCCGCTGGACGGCGAGGGAGCGGTCGGTGGGCTCCAGGTCCAGTTCGAGGCGGACGACGCCGTCCTCGAAGCTGCGCTTCTGCGTGTAGCCCGCGTCCGTGAACACCTTGATCATCTTGCTGTTGGCGGGCAGCACCTCGGCGCTGAAGCGCCGGATCGCGCGCTCGCGGGCCACGGCGGCGATGTGCTCCAGGAGGGCGGAGGCGACGCCGCGGCCCTGGTGGGCGTCCTGCACGAGGAAGGCGACCTCGGCCTCGTCGGCGGGCTCGGAGGCCGGCATGCCGCGGCCGTCGATGCGGTCGTAGCGGACGGTGGCGATGAACTCGCCGCCGACGGTGGCGGCGAGGCCGACCCGGTCGACGTAGTCGTGATGGGTGAAGCGGTGCACGTCCCGGTCGGAGAGGCGGGGGTAGGGGGCGAAGAAGCGGTAGTACTTCGACTCGTCCGAGACCTGCTCGTAGAAGCTCACCAGGCGCTGGGCGTCGTCGGGGGTGATGGGACGCAGGTGTGCGGTGCCGCCGTCGCGCAGCACGACGTCGGCTTCCCAGTGGGTGGGGTACGCGTACTCGGGCCCGGACTGCGCCGGCGTCGTCTGCATGGGGCCAGCGTAAGGCCGGGCACGGACATCGGGAGCGCTGCGCCGGAGCACTCCGGGCACCGTGAGACACTGGTCTAGACAACTCCTACGACTTGAAGGGCAACACCATGGCTGAGCGCCGCGTCAACGTCGGCTGGACCGAGGGCCTGCACGCCCGTCCCGCGTCGATCTTCGTCCGTGCGGCGACCGCCGCCGGCGTCCCCGTGACGATCGCCAAGGCCGACGGCAACCCGGTCAACGCCGGCTCCATGCTGGCCGTGCTGGGTCTGGGCGCCCAAGGTGGCGAGGAGATCGTCCTGTCCAGCGACGCCGAGGGCGCCGAGGCCGCCCTGGACCGCCTGGCGAAGCTGGTCGCCGAGGGTCTCGAGGAGCTCCCGGAGACCGTCTGATTCGACGGAAATCGCGCGCGGCGGGGCCGCGGCGGCCGATTGAGGGCCGCCGTGGCCCCGTTGTCGTTTTCCCGGCCGCACCCCGCGCACCCCATTCACACCCCGCGTGCGCCCGCGTGAAATCCATGGCATTCCAGCGGTAACAGCCGGGCATTCCTTTGGCGGAAGTTCGGCCGGAGATGGTTCCTGCGGTAACACGGGACGTAAATAGGCCCGATCTCCCGGGAACGGGTCAAGAGCCGGAGATCACCGTTCGCACGGCCGGACCCGCATTCCGCACGCGGGCCGCCGGCACGGTGCGGCGCAGCCGGAATTCCCCCGGCGACCGGTCCGCACGGGCCGCGGCGATGGCCCGGGCCCGCTCCGCGTCCCCGCGGGCGACCGCGTCCACGAGGGCGCCGAGCACCTCCCAGGTGTCGACGGGCCGCGCGGGCGGCTCCGCCGCGTACACCCACGCGATCTTGAGCCGGAGCTGGGTGAGCAGGCCCGCGAGGCTCGGGCTGCCGGACGCCTGCGCGAGGGTCTCGTCGAACCAGTCCCCGAGCGGCCCCAGCTCGCCCGTACGCCCGCCACGGGCGCGCTCCTGGCCGAGCCGGACCAGACCGCGCAGCACCTTCAGATGCGCCTCCGAACGGCGCTGTGCGGCGCGCGCGGCGCCCAGCGGCTCCAGCAGGGCGCGGACCTCCAGCAGATCGGCGGCCTCCTGCTCGGTCGGCTCCGCGACGCAGGCGCCCGCGTGCCGCCGGGTGGTCACGAAACCCTCCGAGGCGAGGGTGCGCAGCGCCTCGCGCACGGGCACGCGCGAAACGCCGTAGCGGCGCGCGAGGACTTCTTCGGTGAGCCTGCTGCCGGGCGGAAACGTGCCGGAAACAATGTCGTCACGGATCGCCGTGCACACGGCGTGCGCGGAAATGCGACGGCCGCTCTGATTCGCTGTGCCATCACCGTTCACGTACGGCCCCGCATGGGTGAACCTCCGCATAACCCCCGCGAAACGCGGCCGATTGACGCCTGTTCAGCGACTCTATTGCAGCCGTCCGCGATTTCCGACGGCGCACGTGAAGTCATCGATATGTTTTGGCCAACACGAGGATACGACGAAGGCCCCGGCCGGTGGGCCGGGGCCTTCGTCAGGCGAATGTGCCGCGCAGGGGCGCGGGCGGGTGCGTCAGAGGTTGACGCCGTGCTCGCTGAGGTAGGCGACCGGGTCCATGTCGGTGCCGTACGTGGCGCCGGTGCGGGCCTCGAAGTGCAGGTGCGGGCCGGTGACGTTGCCCGTGGCGCCGGAGAGGCCGATCTGCTGGCCGGCGGTGACCGACTGGCCGACGCTGACGTCGATGGACGACAGGTGGCCGTACTGCGTGTAGGTGCCGTCGTTGTGCTTGATGACGACGTTGTTGCCGTAGGCGCCGCCCCAGCCGGCCTCGACGATGGTGCCCGCGCCCACGGCCTGGATCGAGGTGCCGGTCGCGGCGTGCATGTCGATGCCGGTGTGGCTGCCGGAGGACCACAGACCGCTGGAGGCCTTGTAGGACGTGGAGACGTACGAGCCGGCGATCGGCGAGACGAAGGTGTTGAGGCGCTTGCGCTCCTGCTCGCGGGCGACGCGCTCCTGCTCCTTGCGCTCGGCCTCGGCCTTGCGCTTGGCCTCGTCCGCGGCCTTCTTGACGTCGGCCGCCTGCTGCTTGGCGGCGGTCTCGGCCTCGTGGACGGCGGTGTTCTCGGCCGCGGCGCTGGTCTGGACCTGGGCCTGCTCGCCGATGCGGCCGGCGGTGTCCTCGCCGATGACGACGGCCTGGGTCAGGCCGGTGTCCTCGGTGGGGCGGTGGGGCTCGTCGGGAGAGGCGGCCATCGCCGGGGCGGCGAGGCCCGCGACGACACCGGTGGCGGCGAGGGTGGCTATGCCCGCCGCGTTCGCGCTGACGCGAACGGCGCGGCTCGGCTTGCGGTGCTTCCCGGTGGCACGAGTGAACGCCATTGGTGAGGCTGGTCCTTTCCTTCCCTCTCGCCTACCGGGTTAGCTGACGGGTT